>CAVDMV010000050.1:0-2266 GCA_963610315.1 Acutalibacteraceae bacterium | reverse complement strand
ATGTATGGATTCTTTATTTCAATATGTTAATAAACATATTGATAAGAATAATATAAATTTCAACATAAAAATGTAGAAAAATTATAATTTAAAAATGTAGTTTCCAGATCTATATCGATTCCTCCTTTTCGCTATATGTTTCATTATATAAATGCTGCAGTCTAAAAGACTTTCCTTTGATTGTAACAATTTGTGCATGATGCAATAATCTATCTAAAATTGCATTCGCAATTACTGCATCTCCAAATACACCATCCCACTCTGAAAAGTTTATATTAGTTGTTATAATAGTACTAAACTTTTCATATCTTCGGTCTACTAATTGAAAGAATAATTTAGCATCATCTTTTGATATTGGTAAATATCCGAGTTCATCAATTATTAATAGTTTATAGCTTGATAGTTTTTTAAGTTTATCCTGAAGTCTATCCTCAAGTTTTGCCTTATGCAAAGAACTTATGAGGTCTGCACATTTAATAAAATATGTAGATTGTCTATTTTGAGCAGCTGTTACTCCTATGGCAGTAGCGAGGTGCGTTTTACCGACACCGCTATTTCCATAGAATACAATATTGTTTTTCTCTTCAATAAACCTAAGAGAATTAAATTCCTCTATTTGAGTTTTATTGATAGAAGGTTGGTAAGTAAAATCAAAATCTTTAAGATATTTTACTTTGGGGAATCCTGCCATTTTAACAGAGTGATTCATTAAGTTTTCTCTTTTCTTTTCCATTTGAGCTTCAGTAAGATATAGATAACCTTCTAGAAAAGATAATTGATTTAATGTAACATAATCAATTGTTTTATCTAAAACATCTAATGATTCTTTACTTTTTAAGAATTTTAAGTTTTCAATTATTTTATTATAAGTACTATTACTTGTTATCATAAAGTTCTCCTATTAATTTTAAATTTTCTTTTGCAATTTCAACAATTTCGCTTTCGTCCTTATGTTTGAAATTAGCTCTAACAATTTCTAAATAGTGTTCTTCATCATAATTCAATTTTTTATCGCTTATAATATGTAAAGCAATTAATTTTGTGTTAGAATAAATATACAATTTAGAATCTTCAATTTGATATTCGACTTTTTCACCTATGTATTTGATAGGTACAGAGTACTGATTTCCTTTATATACAATCATTGAAGAAGGAT
Source organism: Acutalibacteraceae bacterium (assembly GCA_963610315.1). Lineage (GTDB taxonomy): Bacteria > Bacillota_I > Bacilli_A > RFN20 > CAG-449 > UBA3210. Next base: position 1,110 of record CAVDMV010000050.1, on the reverse strand, counting down.
TAACTGTCGTTTGAATGGTTTTAATTTTGTATTGGTTTCTTACTTTTTCATTAGGTAACGGAAGTAAGGAACCTTTTTCTTTTGTTAACATTGTTAATGGAATAAATCCAGAGCCTGCATTAATTTTAATATTTTCTCGATTATTTATTTTATCAAGTTTGTCACATAATCCAACGTAATCCAAATCGCCGCTATAAGCTCTTAATTCATCTAGAATTTTCATAGGCGCTTCAACTTTCGCTTTAGTTTTTGGTGTAGCACTGATGCAAGGGTTAACCTCAAAACCCATGTCTTTAGCAAAGGCAGCAAATTTAGCATTTATTTTTCCTTCATAATACTCTGTTCTAGATTCATCCATAACTGTTTTCATATTATCCGTTAATAGTTTATGTGGAACTCCACCAAACGTTTCAAAAGCCTCTGTTAAAAAGTGAAATAATGTATCTTGTGTCTTGTTTACAGATAATCTATAAACTCGGTACCTAGAATAACTTAATATTAAAACGAATATATTTATAGTTATTTCTTCACCAGTATCTTTTAATACGAACGGTATTGATTCTTTCCAATCTAACTGTGCTTGCATACCGGCTCCTGTTTCGTATCTCATTATCGGTAATTTTTGAGCATTAGTGTGTCTATCACGCTTAAAGAATGCATCTAATTCAGGATGTATCTTAAGATAGTACCTAAATGTAACTTCCGGTATATCTAACTGATATTTTTCACAAAATATGTTATACAGGTGTCTTCTATAGAATATTCTTGGAGCTTTAGAACTTAGCAAATCATATATTTCTTGATAATATTTATCTAGTTTACTTGATTTATTTCGTGTTTTAGATTTTTCAAAGCCATTAATATATTTTTTAATTGTTCTTGGATCTTTTTTTAACTCTTCACCTAATTGAGAAAAATTAACATTAGCCATATCGTTATCCATAAGTGGTTTTAATTTTTTTAGATCTTCGAGTGATGTAACTTCAACATCACTTACTTTTTTTGATTTTATTATCATTGTATTTGTACTCCTTTATACAATAATAATTTATCAAAAACTACATTTTAATACTATAATTTTCCTGCATAATTATTTTATCATTTATATTG
>CAVDMV010000049.1:0-2328 GCA_963610315.1 Acutalibacteraceae bacterium | reverse complement strand
AATTTTATTTCATGGCTACATATAGCCATGTGTCTTAAGGTTAGGAAAACTTCTTAAAATTAAATTTTAAGTGATATTGAAGTATTAGGTTATAGATATCAAATATTTTAAAAATCCATATAGATGAGGCGAAAGACAAGCTTAATGACCCTCAAGCAACCTGCGATAGTAAGGTGCTAAAACTTGTATGATGGATATATTTATTTAAGTCCATCTTTAGAGGTGGATTTTTATTTTTGAAAGGAAACAAATATTATGAATAAGAAAATATTATATGTACATGGTCTAGGTTCAAGCGGTAATTCTAGAACTAGTAAGATTTTAAAAGAATATTATAAAGATGATTATGTTATTTCACCTGATATTCCTTTTGAACCTTTTAAGGCCATGACCTTACTAAATGAATTAGTTTTAAAAGAAAAACCTGATGTTATTATAGGTTCTTCTCTAGGTACTTTCTATGCGATGCAATTACAAGCAAATAAGAAGATTTTAGTTAATCCAGCTTTATATGCTGATATTGACTTAGAATCGTCTATTGGTAAAGGGACATATAATTATTTTTCTAGTAGAGAAGACGGTAATCAAAGTTATACGATTGATGAAGAATATTTATCTTCCTTAAAGAAGATGAGAGAAAATTTCTTTAATGGAAATACCATTAGTGATACATCTTTAACAGGTTTATTTGGAACTAAAGATGAATTATTCTCTCATATAGATGATTTTAAAAAACTATTTCCTAACGCGAACTTAGAAGTACATGAATTTTCTCATAGACTTCGGAAACTGATATAAAGAACTACTTAATACCATTAATCAATAAACAATAATAAAAAAAGAAAAGGGGACTAATAATATGATTAAATTTAAAGACAACAATGAATTAGAAGATAAATTAAATGAAGTATTTGGTATATGGGGCATATGTCATAAAACTATCGCGAGTCCAAACTATCTCGCGGAACTAGTAAGTACAAGAATTGATTTAGATTCTTTAAATGATGAACAAGTAATTAAGAAAAATATTGAAGATGTAATATTAGAATATCTAATAGAGAAAAAAGAATATCTATTAGATTTAGATATTATTCTTAAATTAATATTTGAAGATGAATCTAATTATTTAAATATTCTTAAATCTTATAATGTATTAGATAATTTAATAGATTATTATAATTATCCATTAATTAAAGAAATTCAATCTAAAATTAATGACGATACTACAATATGTATCTTCTCTGAGTTATATAAAGAAAAACCAATGCTTGGATTTTTTATTTACCATACTAATGTAATGTCAGTTAAACCTATTAGACCAATTCTTTATAACTTAACTAGAACTTATTTTATTGAAGATGAATATAATAAAATAGAAAATATATATTTAGCCTTAAGTAATGATGGTTGCTTAACTAAATTATCTGCATTAAAAATGGCTAAATATTTAAAAATGAAAGAATTCTATTATAGAGATAAATATGAAGAAGGTATTATTAATACAACTACTGGTATATTAACTCCAAAGAAGAATAAAGGTATTGTAATAGATAAGAATAACGCAACATTATTACAAGGTTTTACTTCTATTGATATATTCGTTAACTATGATAAAAGTACATATAAAGCCTATGATTCTAAGAACACAAATAATCTCGTTGATTTTAACTCTATTCGAGGTTCTGATTCTAATGTTTTCTCTAACAACAAAAGAAAAAGAATTAACGAGATGATTCAAAATGCAACCTTTTAATACCTAATAATACTACTTACCATCCTAAGAGTTTCAATTTAACTATTGAGACTCTTTTAATTACTTATATAACGATGATTAGCGCATCTGGCACTAAAATGCAAGCAAACACAGGCTCAGGCTTATATATCCGTAAAGGCCATTCTGGAGCATTTGCAACAGAAACAAAAATTACTCCATCAAGCAACACAAAATGGATGCCAGTAACAGGTTACTCAGGTACTGCATTAACAACTGCAGACAAATTCACCGGTTTCTTCGGCGTACTTTCAGGCATCTCATCAAATGCATTAACCTATACCGCGGTCAATGGAACTGTAGAAGGCTCAACCGATGCCTACACCGCGATAGTAAATGGAAGTGAAACAAATGGTATCTATTATCACTTCGAACTAGACTATATGATAACAGCAGGAAAGAAGTTAAAAGTAACAGCTACAAACGTAACTGCGAAGAAAGACGGAACAGCAGTATCATCAGGCCCAACAATTGCCCAAGCAACAAGAGTAGGCATCATCGAAGCATCAGCAGTTACAGTTGATTCTAATAAACAAATGACAGGTGCTACATATAAT
>CAVDMV010000048.1:0-2805 GCA_963610315.1 Acutalibacteraceae bacterium | reverse complement strand
TCTAAATACCAATTGATATAATCCGATGGTTTTAATCTATTTGCTATTGCTGTTTCAACTATCGTATACATAACACAATTCTTAATTTCACCTTTAGGGTTTTCGAAGAATTGCCAGTTCTTACGACCTACCGCGAATTTTTTCGCCATATGTTCACTCAAGTTATTGTCAAGTTCTAATCTACCATCTTCAAGGTATGTAACCAAAGATTTTTCTCTTTTTAAACAGTAATCTATAGCCTTACCTAAATCTGATTTTGGAAGTATTATAGTTTGATCTTTTTTAAGTTCACTGAAAAATACATCTAATATAGGTTTTTGGTCCTTTAGACGTCTTTCTTTCCTTTCTTCAAAGGAAATATTCTCTTTGTCATAGAGTGATTCATATTTATATAATTCACCTATTAAATTTATATACTTATTACAGATTTGTATCTTACCACTTACATTACTAACCTTGTTATTAGATCTAATCTTAGTAATAGTATCAGTAAATTGTCTTCTAGCATGAACTAAGCAAGAAACTAAGGTATATCCTTGAACATGTTCATATGCTCCATATCCATCTGCATGAATCCATTTCTTAGTTGATGTCTCATTCTTAAAGAATTCAACAACATTACTATATTTTCTACCATCATTATCGTAATAGAATAATATTTTCTTCTCATTATATTTAGAAGTTCTATATAGCCAAACATAATTAGATTTAACATTATTTAATTCATTCTTTTCAGATAATACTTTTAATCTAGTTTCATCACAATGTAATATATCTACCTTTTTTAGAAGACCAGCATATAACTGATATAATGGTTCCATTAAATCATAAGCTTTATTTAGATATTGAATCATATTAGCTCTAGTTATATTTATACCTAAATCACGATATATTTGTTCTTGACGATAAAATAGAATAGAAGCAACATATTTATCATGAATAAATTTAGTAACTTAAGATGAAGAATACATTGAACATGGGAAAGGAATTACTTCTCTTTCTACTTGTTCCATAGAAGAACAATTTTTACAAGTATATTTATAATAACGATGTTCTTTAACATAAAATTTAGCTGGTATAACACATAATTCTTTTCTTGTATCATAACCAATTTCAGTTAATGTACTACCACATTCTGGGCATGTTAAATCATCTAATCTATGTTCGATTACTTCTACTGGGAAATATTATCATCATTAAGAAGATTTTTCTTACCTTTAGCCTTTCTTGTATAACCTTTAATGTTTTCAATCTGTTCTTCTATTTTTCCAAGTTCTTCTTCTATTTCAAATTCATTAAATAGACTAACTTTATCACATTCAGGAATTGAACTTTTCTTTTCGCTTCTTCTTCCAAAAATAAAAGCTTTTAATTTTTCATAGTTACTTTGTAGGTGTTCTAAAGCTTTTTGATCTTGAAGTCTTGCATCTAATAAATCAGAAATAAATTGTCTTTTTTCTTCATCATTTAAGGTATCAAATTTAGCTAAATATTCTTCTTTTTTCATATTATTATACCAAAAAGCCCAGTTTTTACTATAAAAACCGAGCATTTTAAACACTTATTTTTGCTTATGCAATCTTATATTTTAACTCCTGATGATAATGTTTTTGTTCTAGTTCAAGACCATCAAGCAACCATTCTAATTGCTTATGATTTAACATCTTAAATTCATCAGATGACTTAGGCCATCTAAACTTACTTTGTTCTAATCTTTTATATAATAACCAGAATCCATCTTTATCCCAATATAATATTTTTAACTTATCTTTTGTTTTATTACAGAAGAGAAACATTGCTTCTTGCATTGGGTTAATAGATAAATTCTCTTGTATGATATTTACATATCCATCAATAGATTTTCTTAAATCAGTATATCCACATATTAAATGGATATTAGGTATCTTATTAAAATCTGGAAGCATCTTTGCATACCTTTATTACTTTAGTAAGTAATCTTTCATCAAAGTTATCTTGAATATTAATATTGATATCACCAATAGTAATTGATAATGAAGATGATGATTCATCATCATTACCTAATATAGATTTGTATCTAGTTTAACTATTTTATTATTAGGTATAACTTCTTTAAGTTTCTTTTCTTTCCTAATTATATAAGATAATTGATGAATCTTCATATTATTGATTTTTGTAAACTCAACGATTCCTAAACCTGAGTTCCTATAATCTTCTAATATTTTAATTTGTTCTTTTGTTAATGGTTGTAACATATGATTTCCTCCGCATTTAGGATATAGGAAATCATATTTTTTTAGGCAATTTTGGATGGTCTAGATTTAACGCTTACATATATAACATTTTTAATGGATTTTTATAAGAATTAAATATCCCCTAGTTACATGTAGTAGCCTATCATAATAACTAACTACATCTATCTTAGAAAACATTATAAATACTTATTAATAAACTATAAAACCATCAATCATTAGCGAGTCAATAATATAACCATTTAAAAAGATTTACGTTAATGTACCTAATTAAATAGTAGCTCAAACTAATTGCAATAAAACAAAGGATTTTGAGTTTTTCACATCTATATACAATGTCATATATAGATGAAACTCGTATCCTTGATTTTGCCTTAGTTAAGGCATTTTACCTATCTAATCAAGATTTTAAAGGACTAATCGAGATTAAGCGGTTGTGGTAATTTTTTCCAAAAAGCGTGGAGAGTGGAGTGGAGAGCGTGTTTCCACTACTATAAGAATGGTAGACACTACTATTTCAATAGGTTTATCAAGCCATTTTACTAAAGTCGACCTCTTTAGTTCCACTACTAAT
>CAVDMV010000047.1:0-3115 GCA_963610315.1 Acutalibacteraceae bacterium | reverse complement strand
CACCGAGTGTTACCAGAGGCGTAATAGATAAGTATATAAATAATAATGGGTTTGTATGTATAAAAGTGGATAAATTAGAAAGATAAGAAATTAGTCACATTAATTTGTGACTTTTTAAATTTCACGTAACTGATATTGTAATTTCATAAATGAAATGTTATGATAATAATGTACTTAGAAATAAGTATAAGGAGGACACTATGAAATTCGAAGATAAGGTAAAAGAATTGATGAAAAACTCAGGTATTAACCAAAAAGAACTATCGAAAAAATCTGGAGTTTCCGAGGCATCACTATCAAGATATTTATCAGGAAGTTTAAAGCCAAGAATTGATGTTATATCAAATATTGCGCGCGTATTTGGCTTAACAACTGCTGATTTAATTGAAAGTGATGAGAATTTAAAAAATGACTTTAACGTTTACGATGAAACCATTAGCGTAGTTACTAGAAATAGGAAGAAATTGAGTAATGAGGAGAAAGCGGAAATTGTTAAAGCTTTATTTGGAGGTGATTAATGGATGATTTAGAAATTGAATATTACCATATAGCCGATGATAAAGCATTACAAATAAGAATTGATTATAACTTATTTGATAAGAATATCGATATTTATTCTTTATACAAAAAAATGGGGATAGTTTTAGTTAAATATTCATCTTTAAATTATGAGCAATTAACATTACTTATAGACACTTATTGCTTAAAAGATGGATTAACAATTAAAATAAACAATACAAATTATGTTTTCTATAACGATAAAGAGATTGAAACTAGAACTAGATTTACATTAGCTCATGAAATTGATCATATTACTGATACAAATAATATAAAGGATGACTATAAAGAAAAAGTAGCTGATCATTTCGCAAGAAGCTTACTAATACCAAGATGCGTATTGATATATGAAAATTATGATGATCCGTATAAGGTCGCAGATGACTTTAATGTATCTTTATCAGCAGCACAATTTGCACTTAAATCGGCACAAAAATGGAAAAATCATCCAAAATTTAAATATACTGAAAGAGAAATAGAATTTTTAAAATTATATAAAAAATATATTGAACAAAAATAAAAAATATATCACTTTGGCGAGTGATATATTTATAAGATAATACATGTTAAATGTACAACTTAGACAATTGTATTTTATCATTTATTATCAAAATTGCAAATAATATGACTTAAAAAGATATAAATGGAGGAAAAATGAATAAATACAATTCAAATGATCTTAATTCATCATGTGATCAAAACATTGAAGAAGATTTAAAAGAAAAATTAAATCTTAAATATATGGATTTAATAAATAAAACTACATGTTGTGGTATGTATGATATGCCAAAAGTATTATCACCTAAATATGTAAATATTGATTATTTAGCTTTATATTCAAATAAGAATGAATATAATAAGACAAATAATACTTGTGTATGTTTCTATGAATATGACAAAATCTTTGATTCCAAAAATAGTTTGTTTAATGCTTTCTATGAAAATGATATAAAACTATTAAATAAATACAAGATAAGATTTAAAGATGTATTATATTTTATATCACCAGATTATTCTGTGTGTGGTGATATTCCTGAAAATAGAAACATAAATAATGTATTTAAATCAAGGCTTGTATCATTAGGACTAACCTTATTATTTGATAAATTAGTAATACCTAATATTACTTATGCATCAAGAAAATCTTTTACCTATATGCTTGATGGACTCGAGGATTGTAATGTAGTGGCATTCTCAACTAAGGGCTCATTAAAGGATATAAGACAAAAAGAATTATTAATAGAAGCAATTAAATATACAGTAGATCATTTACATAAGCTTAAACAAATTATTGTTTATGATGTATCTATTGATAACTCTAATACAATCAAATTATTTGATTATCCAATTAGTAAAGGTATAGAAGTGTTAATACCTAATAATTTACTAAAGAATAGAAATATTATTCTTGGAGGTAAATTAAATGGGTAGATACAAGAACTCTGGTATTGGGAAAGGTATAGGTACATCACCTCAAACCACTTTGGAAAATCTAGAATATGAAAATAAAGTTCATGAGTTAGAAGAAAAATTGCAAAATGAAGAAAAATCAAATGATAAAACAATATCACAAACTTTATGTAATAATGATGACATTAAAAAATTAGAAAATGCAGGAGTTGAATTTAATAAAGATGATGTTATTTTTGTAGCTAATGATAGTAGTGGACGATTAATATGGCTTGAACAAGGAAATAATTCTGTTGGACTAAATCATATTGTTGTAGAACATGGGAAACAATTTGAAGATGCTGGAATAGCAATAGAAAACATACCACAGATATTAATTGAAACATTAAAAAATGGAGAATATGTTGGAATACAAGGAAGAGATAGAAAGGTATATAAAATTAATTATCAATCCGGTGAAGATATTTATGTTGCTATTACAATTAGTAATAATGGCTTTATAGTAGGAGCAAATTTAACATCTAAATTTAAGGAGAAGAAATAAAATGAGAATAATAAAACTTTTTAACGATTATGGCACATATCCTATATGGATTTTTAATGAAAATGGTGATCTGATAGATAATGATTTGCCTGCTGAATTAATAGACTTAGAAGAAGCTAAATATATGAGAGATCTAATAACTGATGAATATATGAAATTATTTATTAATAATGAATATGAATTTAAATATATTGGCTTTAAATCACAGGATGATAAAAATAAATTTGTAAATCTTTCATGTAAATTTGAAGATTATTTAAAAGAAAAAGTTGGGGATAAGTATATTATTATTAATAATTTGTTATCCAATTTATAATAAGAATCAACGGATTATCACTTCTAAAAATCAACTATTACAAGATAACCCAAAGTCTTGCACTTTACCGCAGGTTCACCGAGTGTTACCAGAGGCGTAAAGTGTAAGTATATAAATAATGAGGGCTTTGTTTGTATAAAGTTATATATAATGTAGGTTTTTATAGTAAACCATTGAAGATTAAGCATTGTATGTTCAATATCATAATGGTAAAATAACATTAATTAATGACTTCAAATTTTTAAAACTATATGCGTAAGGGGATTTAATATGGGATTGAATAATAA
>CAVDMV010000046.1:0-3205 GCA_963610315.1 Acutalibacteraceae bacterium | reverse complement strand
ACGCGCTAGAACGTGTAGACGGCTTTGCCTCAATTGCGACCTTCTTTTACAACTTACAGGTCTCTAAAGTTGTACCGCCAGACTTAGTAGTTAGCTAAGATTGCGATAAGATTTAATTTTTATTTCTTCTCAATAATTTTTTGAATATATTTTTTATCTAACCAAAAACAATATTTTGTATATTTTGTTAATCCAGTCACTCTATCAGGTACTGGTAAATCAAGTCCACTATTAGAACTTCTTATCGATTTTTGATCATGAGGTCTAACATGGCATACTCCGTTATATTTAGAGCCAGGAAAATTAGTAATATATTTATTATCTTTTTCTTCTTTGACTATATTACCTGACGAGATACAGTTCTTTGTAATTTCAAATATTGGCTTAACAAATTCTTCTATATCTTCATATGGCATATTCCAAAATTTAATACTATCAAAATAATAATTAGTACCTTTTTTCTTGAATATAACAAACATAAATTTCTTTGTTGAAAATAATTCGTTTATTTGTGAATTTTCCCATTCTTCTTGATATAATTCAGTATATTTGAAGTATGGAAATGACATATGTTCCCTAATATGGTCATTTTCTTCAACTCTAATAGTCTTTAATTCTATGTTGCCCTTTTTAAATTCATCAGTTTTATTAATAACGCCTTTAATATTTAACATCTTACCAACTAGTAAATTAAATCTTGATTTACTGGTTTTATCCAATTCGAACATATTGAATAATTCATCTTCACATTTTCCAATATATTTACTTAAACGGTCCTCAATTAAATATTCAAATGTTTGTTTTTTAAGCTGATCATAAGTGAATATGTGTTCATTATTTTCATTATTATAAAGAGCATCAACAATTGTGTTCATATATGAGGTTTTAAGACAAAATGCTCTTTGTTTAGCTTTTATATCTGAAAATGGTTGGTTTCTTAAATTCGCAACTCCGCCTGCGCCCTTAGTACACGCACCTAAATACATAGTATCCGCTTCTGAAATATTATGGGCGTCACCATCAATTATCTTATGATGAATAATTTCCCAATCATTCTTGATAATAGCCAAGTCTTCCGGTGCAAATTCATGCAAATAAGGACCAATGAAATTGAAATCAAAATTATCTAAATTTGCATCATAAAGGTAAAATAATAAAAGCATTTTTTTGCACTTTACATAAAATGAACTATGATTGAAATCAACATTTGCTTCATCCATATAATTGATAATATTTAAAACAAGCCTTTCTTTCATTGCCAAATGCTCGTTTTTTAAAAGTTTTAACCCAGTTACTTTTAATTCAACACCTAAATTTGCAAAATCTGCTTCATGATTTGAATTAATGGGATAATGAAATACGCCTTCTTCAACAATTTGGCCAATAACACCCTTATTATTTTTTTCTAAAGAACGGTTATTTATATTAAAATCTGACACTTTGTGTTTAACCGTCTTCATAGCTTCATTCATTATTTCATCAATACTGTTATATAACGTAGCACTACTATTCATAGAAATCACCTACTTTTCTTCTTCAATGATTCTTTCAATTTCAAAACCTAATCTCTTAATAATTCCACACACTAATGCGTTACCCATCATAAAATATCTTCTTTTTTCAGGCATTTTATAATTTGTCCAATTATCTGGAAATTGATTTAATCTTTCACATTCAACTGGAGTTAAAATTCTTAATTTATTAGTTACTGGGTCTTTTATAATGTGAGTGCTTCTATTAATTGAGCCTTCACTAGTTAGCATTGTTCTTCCAGGTAAACTTAAGTCATCATATTCAGACATTGCGCCTTCTGAATAAATATATTCAAAACCATTTGCATCAACTCTAGGTATCTTCTTACTACCTCTTAAATATTTAAATTTAGCGGCTTTCTCATCATTTAAATAATAGTGATTATCAGCATCTAATTGAACAATTTCACCTAATGTTATTGCTTTTTCCTCAACAGGTTTTGTCTTGGCAGTATAAACCATTCCATGAATCATGAATCCAGTATTTTCAAATCCGAATTTAAAATCATTCGAAACATTAACCACATCTTCATATCCATCAATTAGGTTTGCTTCTTTAATTTCGATATTATTTTTTTCAATTGGAAAAGATTTAGCAAATATACCCTTATCAGTTATTACATCAATAGGCTTTTCTTTTTTAATATCTTTATAAAAGTTAGTGTTATTTCTATATGCAAATATATATGTTCTTCTTCGTCTTTGTGGTAAGCCGTATTCTGCAGCGTTAATAACTCTCCATTCAACTGCATAACCTAAATCACTTAGGCAACGTAACATAATACCGAAATCTCTTCCTCTTTGTTTAGCTGGAGACTTAATTAATCTATCCACATTTTCTAAGAATATAAATGGCGTCTTTTTTGCAATCAATATGTCTCTAATTTGCCACCATAAAACACCTTTTTTTCCTTCTATACCTTTTTCCTTTGATAAAGAATGAGCAACTGAATAATCTTGGCAAGGAAATCCTCCAGTTAATAATGTGTGATTAGGAATTGTTTTCTTATCTACCAAAGAAATATCTTGGTTACTATTTTCACTTGATGAACAACCAAATCTATAATTGTAGCAATCAAAAGCATGTTGAACTTTTGTTGATGGTTCCCATTGATTAGCCCACAAAAATTTAAAATTACCATTTTCAATAGCCTTACCATTTTCATCAAAGCCTTCAACGTGATTTAAACCAATTCTAAAGCCACCAACACCAGCAAATAATTCTATCGCAGTCTTATCCATTAGTTTTCACCTCCATCTTTATCGCTTTCATATTTCGTATTAAAAGGAGTAAAAAATTCATTTAAAGTAACTCCTAACGCATTACAAATTTCATTTAAATTTTCAATTGTAATATTTTGTTTACCTGACTCTATTCTTGAAATATAAGTTCTATCCCACCCAACAATATCAGCAAGTTGTTCTTGACTATAATCATTAGTTATAATTCGTAATTCTTTTATTCTTTTACCAATTGCATTTTTTAACATCGTAATCGACCTCGCGACTTTATTATAACATTAAGTGAATTATATATCAATTATTGTGATTTAAAAATCTCACGAAATAATTTATCAAATAATAAATAACGTCACCTAGGTATCCTAGTGTTGAACTCAGTTCAAAGTCGATTGGAGCAATTTGCTCCACATCTCTTATCCTGTTTCGGTTTT
>CAVDMV010000045.1:0-3456 GCA_963610315.1 Acutalibacteraceae bacterium | reverse complement strand
ATTGATAATATTTAAAATATAAAATATAATACTAATTATTGAGGAGGTTATTATGAATATTATCGTAATTGGAGCCGGACCTATGGGCATTATGGCTAGTATTTCTATTAAGAAAAATAATCCTTCTTTTAATGTAACTCTTTTAGAAAAAGAAGAAGCAATCGGCTCAAGAATTAAGGTTTCTGGAAACGGTAGATGTAACTTAGGTAATATAAATATTAATGAATTTGCTTATAATCATCCTAGTTTTGTAATAGATATACTTAAATATCAAGATAAATTATTTTCTTATCTAGAAGAAGTAGGTTTTTCTTATTTTCATGATGAAGAAGGGCGCATTTATCCAATGAGTGAAACTAGTACTACCTTAATTTATTCACTTACTAAATTATTAAATAAATATGGTGTAAAAGTACTTACTTCTAGTAAAGTTACTTCAATAAATAAAATAAATAATAAGTACGAAGTTATAACAGAAAATACCTCGTTATTATGTGATAAACTCGTCATTTCAATTGGAGGAATCGCAAAAACTAATTCCATGACTAACTATCAAAATATCTTTAAAAATATCTCTTCTAATATCGTTCCTTTTACTTCTTCTTTAACACCAATTAAGACAGATAATGTCAGTAAAAATATCGAAGGAAAAAGAGCGAAAGCAAACGTAAAATTATTTTATAAAGACAAACTCTTATTTAAAGAAAGTGGTGAAATCTTATTTAAAAAAGATGGTGTTTCAGGAATTGTTATTTTTAATGTATCCTCCTTTCTAGCGAGACTTCATCTAACTTCATATAAAGATTATTATTTAAGTATTGATTTACTACCTAAAATGAGTAATGAAGAACTTCATTCTATTTTAAAAATTGATAAAACATATAATACTTTATTTCATCCTAGTATTGCTAAATACTTATTTGAAAATAATATTAATCCAAAAGATTATCGTTTAAATATCAAAGCTTTATATGATTTAAGCTTTGCTCAAGTAAGTTCAGGAGGAATTAATATTAAAGACATTAATGTTAACCTCTCTTTAAAAAATGATCCTAATATTTTTGTTGGAGGAGAAGAAATTGATATCGATGGAATATGTGGAGGATATAACATTGAATTTGCTTTCTTATGTGGGATTAAGATAGGAGAAGAAATCTAATATGAAAAAAATAAAAATATGCTTAATTAGTTTATTAATAATTTCTTCCTTAAGTTCTTGTTTTCCTCATAATGATTCTACTTTAAATAATTCCTCTTCTTATGCATCTTCAATTTATACTGGAGAAGAAGTTTATAATTATTATTTATCTAAGCAAGAAGAACTAAATAAAATACTTAAAGAAAAAGATAATCTTAATACTAGTTTTTTTAAAACTAACGCAAAAGTTACTAATTTATATAATTCTTATTGGGAGACGTATACTGAAACGATAACTTATGTTCAAGAAAATCTAAAAAATGAAGATGTTAAAACTTATTTTGTTTCAAAACTTGGTGAAGAAGAAACGACTTACTTAATTAATATCGATACATCAAAAATCTTTTATAATCGAGAAATAACTCCTATTAACGAAGAAGAAGTAAATCTAATTTATACTACAATAGAAGAAAAGATAACTAATAAAGATTCATTTTCATCGATTGTAACAAGTTATTCAAAATATGTTTCTTATTTTTATCCTGCTTATAATAATGCCTTATTAATGAGAGTTAGTTATGATCTATATACTGATAATGAAGAATATTATTCTTCTTATTATACTAACGTTGATATTTATACTTCGATTCAGGATAATTCAAAAAAATTCTTTAAATCATTATTAACAAATGAATTTTATAAAGACACGACGATTAATTATTTCTCTTTTAGTGAAAGTGATATTAATTATTATTTAAATGTTGATACTTCTAGCGATGAGGAACCTACTCCTTTAAAAGAACTTCAAAATCAAGAAGAAGAATTATTAAAAGAATATAATGTCGCTCGATATAAAGAAAAAGTAGATTATAATGAATTATCTGAGATATATTTAGATTTAGTAAAAGTAAGAAGAAAAATAGCTTCTTTAGAAGGATATGATAATTACGAAGAATATCGTTTTAATTATTATGAAAGGGATTATTCAGTTTCCGAAGCTAAAGAATTATTCAAAAGCGTTAAGAATTCTTCTTTACACGATACATTCTCTCATGCAAGTATAAATTCTTCTCTTTTAAGAAATAATAAAATTGGTGATAAAGCTTTATTAGATTCATTAGATTATGTTACTCGTATCGTTCCAAGTAGTAAAAACGTCATTCGTGATTTTAAAACATATGGAAGATATAATTTCGATGTAAGAACTAATAAATACACTGGTTCATATGAAACTCCTTTATCAACCGCGAGTAAAGATTATTTCGTTCTTTTAAATTGTGATGGTTATGTAACTGATTATAATTCGTTGTTTCATGAATTTGGTCATTATCTAGCTTCTTTATTAAATGAACCAAGTTATAAAGGGAATTTAAGCCAAAATCTCGATGTCGCCGAAATGGATTCTCAATCCTTAGAACTATTAATTGGTGATTATTATGCTTCTTTTATTGATGAAGATGCCGCGAAAGAATTAATTAAATATAGCCTATTTCAAAAGATGTGGAGTATTCTTTCTTCTATCACTGTGGCTAGTTTTGAAGATTACGTTTACACAACAGAAGACGAATTAACATTAGATTCATTACAAACTAAATTTAATGAATTATGTTCGACTTATATTTCTCCTAGAACATTTATGAAAGATGGAACTAATAATGTTTATTCCATTATTAATCATATTTTTATTTCACCATGTTATTATATTTCTTATGCAGTAAGCGCCATACCTAGTTTAGAAATTAATTTAATTTCTAATCGTCCTCTTGCCTTTTCTACCTATAACGAATTACTAAAATACGGAGAAACTAATGCATTTAAATATGTTATTAATAAATTAAATTTAGATTCACCTTTCGAATTAGAAACTATTGATAAAATTAATACATATTTAAAAGAGATATTTAATTAAAAATGATGCTAATTAAAAAAGTGAAAATTAATTTTTTCACTTTTTTTAATTTTCAAAATCATAAAACTGATCAATTGAATAACATATATATTTAGATTCATCGATTTCTTTAGCGAATCCATTTTTAGATATAAAACCTAATTTATAGAAATTAATATCTAAATTTTTAACTTGATTTTCTTCTTCATCAATAATCTTTTGATTTATTACTTCATTAGTATATTTACATTCATATAAAATATAGCCAAATTTATCTAAAGTAACTACATCAAATTCACGGTTTATTTTATTTTTCGCGTCATCAAATGAATAATTACCAATATCTAAAATTATATCTTTTAATTTATTGAAAAATTTAATTTTAATAAAAACTCTTTCGCAATATTTTTAAATTTATGATGAATAAAAT
>CAVDMV010000044.1:0-3672 GCA_963610315.1 Acutalibacteraceae bacterium | reverse complement strand
GTAGTGGCGAAGGTATCCGTAAGGACAGAATAGCGAGCTGCCGGGCTTTTTTTTTTACAATTTTCTAGGAGACATTATGGATAAGAACATCTTAAAAGAACAAATTAAATTTAATGATGAAGATATAGAGACTAAGTTTTCTTATTTTTATATATTTTTTAAGAATAAATGCTTAATTGAACTTAATAAAGATATATTAGTTAGATTTAATTTTATTAATAAGGATGGATTCTATAATAAAGAAGCTTTTTTATTAATGGATAATAATCCATTTACTATGTTAAATATAAATATCTACGATAAAAATAAAAAATTAATTTATAAAAAAGATTATTCTTCTTTATCCATTATTGAAATATACGATCTTTTATTTTCTATATTTAAAGATAAATATGAAGAAGTTATTATTGATCGCCAGTATAAATACATTAAAGAAAATTTATCAAGAATTCCTTTCTTAATTATCTTAGTTTATTCTCTTATTTATAAAACCTGGGATAGTAATAAAGCATTTATCATTCATTTTTATGATGATTTAGTAAAAATCGAATTTGATATTGATGAAAATTCTTCTTTTAATAATGAACATGAATGTGATGATGGTGAATTAATATGTTCTCCTTTAAGCACCATCACTAATTTATTTATCCAACTAAGAAATATATCTACTATTTGGAGTGATAGAAGTATTATTAATGAAATATATAAAGATTATAAATATAAACCAATGTTTAATATTTCTAAAACAAAAGCAATAATTGATATTCCTGCTTTTAATTATTATCCATCTTGGAGTTATGATGAAAATAAAATAATTGACTGTTTATTAAAAAAAGGTGGATTAGGATTAACTTGTAAAGAAATTGGTTTAGAAATTCATTATTCTTATCGAAAAGTAACTAGAATTATAAAAAAATTAGTGGATACTGGCTATATAAAGAAGGGTGAAGGCCTTGTAGCGACTAAATATTATTTATAATTAGCCTAAAAAATAGTAATAATTTTTATACTTTGAAAAATATGCTTAATTAAATTATTAACTTCAAAAATTTAAGGGCGAAAAATTAAATGCAATTATTAACTTCAAAAAAAACTTATATAAAATTTTGCTTGTTATATCAGTTGTTTTTGTTAATTTAAATACCGCATCACAAAAAAAGCGGTATGAGATTATATCTAAAGAACTGAAGAATTGAAGAAAATGATTGATGTATAGCAGCATTATGTTGATGTTGCCCATAAGTTTATTTAAGGAGCATTATGAATAACATAATCGAAAAATATCTACACGATTTCAAAAAAGCACTTAAAGTAGAGCCGACGATAAGGAATAAAATCGTCAGCGATATACGCTATGATATAGAGAATAAAATGTCTGATGGAGAAACAGCAGAAGATATTATTACTAAATACGGTAGCCCAAAAGAACTTGCGCATGAGTTTAATCAAAATTACCCCGAATACAATAAATCAAAACAAATAAGAAAGGCAAAAAAATTTTGCTTTGGTGAGTTTTGTGGTAGCAGCGGTTTGCTGCATTATAGGCATTGTAGGACGAGCTGTTTTCTTTAATGAGGATAATGTTTCTCACACAGGCGGAGTTGATTTTCCTTCTCAGGTTATTACAACATCTGAGCCGATTTCAGTACTATTCTTATTTGACATTCTTATTAAAATCTCTATTGCCTTAGCTGTAATAGCATTGATTGGAGTGGGATACTTTATTTTGAAATCGAAAAAGAAAGGATGAGTGCCTATAAAGCGATTAACAAAGATTTTTAGTCTTTTACTTGTAACCTGTATGATACGTGCACCTTTAACTGCTAATGCGACAAGTGTTGAGAACACTTACGCTGAAAGCATTTCATTTGAAGAAAAAATGCAGGCATTATCTGATAAGTACAATGTTGATATTTCGATGAAGTCTGTAGCAACTTCACGAACAATTATGACTGCTGAACAATAAGAAACAGAATTAAAGCAGTTAGAGGAACGCATTGCGGCAGGGAAAGCAGCTTTAGAAGAAAATAATTGTCAAGCGGAAGCCGCTTTTCAAGATATTGTAGACTCTGGAAGATGCGACGAAAATTACGAAATTTCACAGGAAGCCCTACAGGAAAGAACTACTCATACGTTTTATTATTTCCAGAATATCGGTTCATATTATCCGAATGGAACAACAATAAGATGTTATATAAGAGCTAACAGAGTATATAGTGATTACCATAGCAGATACCTTTGGAGGTCAGTTGTTTCGACAGGAAGTACATTATACTCTGGCTATGGAAGCGATTGGGACGAAACAGATTGTAAAACGCAAAGGATTGACGGCGGACGAACTGAGTATGTTCAAGTCTGGGGCGACCTTGAAGAAAAATACACTTCTTGGTTTACAGAATATACAGTAACATCTAAAGGATGGAGAATATGGTATGAAGCATATTGTCCGGCATAAAAAGTAACTCATAAAGCATCCCATAAATAAGGTAGTGCAGCTTTTGAAGGTTGCGCTACCTTTTAGTTCCTTTTTATTCATATTAAATATACATCCTTCTTATTGTTTGCAAGGACGTAAAAAAGTATAGCATATTATCTATCGGCAAACTAAATTCGTTTTCGTTCCTTTAATCAGAATTTACTAAGCTAATTAACTTTTTATAAAAAAATGTTCAATTTATAAAAAAAGTTGTTGACACGTAATATATGTAGTGCTATTATAAATAGGCAGTCTGTTGAGCGAGAGCTAAACAACAGAATCTGATCTTTGAAAACTAAGCAGAAATAAACAAACAACAACGTCAATTTTTTCACAATAAAACCAGAAATAATTTTAAGCTAGTATATAAACTTTTTGAGAGTTTGATCCTGGCTCAGGATGAACGCTGGCGGCGTGCCTAATACATGCAAGTCGAGCGAGGTTCTTCGGAACCTAGCGGCGAACGGGTGAGTAACACGTATTCAATCTGCCCCAAAGACTGGGATACCATACCGAAAGGTTTGCTAATACCGGATATGAATGAGGATCACATGATTCACATTTAAAAGTTCCGTTTGGAACACTGTGGGATGAGAATGCGGCGCATTAGCTAGTTGGTGAGGTAACGGCCCACCAAGGCGAAGATGCGTAGCCGGCCTGAGAGGGTGATCGGCCACAATGGAACTGAGACACGGTCCATACTCCTACGGGAGGCAGCAGTAGGGAGTTTTCGGCAATGGGGGAAACCCTGACCGAGCAACGCCGCGTGAATGATGAAGGCCCTATGGGTCGTAAAATTCTGTTATAAGGGACGAAAGGTAGTTATAGGAAATGATAATTACTTGACTGTACCTTATGAGAAAGGAACGGCTAACTACGTGCCAGCAGCCGCGGTAATACGTAGGTTCCAAGCGTTATCCGGAATTATTGGGCGTAAAGAGTGAGTAGGTGGTTGCTTAAGTCTGAAGTCAAATACAGTGGCTTAACCATTGTTCGCTTTGGAAACTGGGCAACTAGAGTGCGGGAGAGGTGAATGGAACTCCATGTGTAGCGGTAAAATGCGTAGATATATGGAAGAACACCAGTGGCGAAGGCGATTCACTAGACCGATACTGACACTGAGTCACGAAAGCGTGGGTAGCAAATAGGATTAGATACCCTAGTAGTCCACGCCGTAAACGATGAGCACTAAGTGT
>CAVDMV010000043.1:0-3984 GCA_963610315.1 Acutalibacteraceae bacterium | reverse complement strand
TAAAATGGTACTGGAAGAAAGGACTGAATGTTGACAGTAAATTATAGTCAACATCGGCACTTCTGGTGCCATTTTTTTATTATGAGAAATATAAAGTATTCAAAGGAATTTATAGAAACTGTATCTAAGGATCCCAGAGTTAAACACATTGATTCGTCAACTGTAAGATTTACCCTAGAATTTAGGCAACAACTATATGATTTAATTTATCCAAATTTAACTGTGTCTAATTTGAAAAATGCTTTTAAAAAATTGGGATTTGCTTTTAAATTAGACGGAGATTGTTACTTCACTATGATTAAAAATTTCAAAAAGTGTAGGCCTAAAGGCGCAGCTAATGTACAGCTTTATCACTATGATTATCAAAATAAATTTAACATAGATGAATCCTATAATGAATTTTTGCTTTCTACTGGTTTATTTATAAAATCCAAATCTGGAATCAAGCCAACCACAAAATTAATGAGAGATATTAATGCTAGATATCCAGAGGTAGGTGTTGCTGATTATCTTTTTTCGATTGGAATTGATTTGAATCGTTTTGGATATCGAAGATTATATATGATTGAACAAAAACTGAAACATTATGATGCGAATAGTGATTCTTTTTCAACTGAAGATATTAGTTACTTGTCAAAACACCCTTATGTTAAAAAAATCACTAATAAAATGATAACTTTTGAAGATAATTTCTTTTCTGAAGCCCAGTCTTTTAAAGGATTATCCATTAATGAAATACTGGATATATTTGAAATTGGTGCTTCTCGAATTAGTTACAATAGAAAAATTAGATTACAATCTAAAATTAATGCTTATGATCTAGCCAAGGTTAAACCACTTGAAAAGAATATAGAACTTCTTCTTAAGATTGAAAACAATAAATTAAATGCCTTATCTACAATGTTTGTTAAAGATATGAATGTAATTAAAGATCATATACATTCATTGGCTTGTAGCCAAAGAAAAGATATATGCAAATATATTAGAGTTCTTCTTAACAATAAGTACTGCATTTATAAGTTAAATGAATTGCTAAAGATGACTGGAATATCTAGATCTTCTTATTATTCGATTTTGAAGAATAAGAATTATGGTAAATACGAAAAAGATAAAACATTAAGAGATTTAAATGATAAAACTTATATTGAAAGTGTTATTAACTCTAATAAATATCCTAAAGGAAATCGGATGATTTATATGTTACTTAGGCGTATAGGAAAGCCTATGAGTAGGAATAAAATATATAGATTATGTAAAAAGTTTAATATTAACTGTAATGTTCGTAAACATAACAAGTGTAGACAAGCTATGAATGCTTTGTTAGAAAGGAATGTGAAAGATAATTTGCTTAAAAGAAAGTTTAAGTTATCAAAACCTAATCAAATTACTTTAACTGATGTATCTTATCTTAAATGTTCTTTTGGTACTGTTTATTTATCAGCTCTTAAGGATGGTTGCAGCGGTAAGGTTAAGCTTATTGTTAGTAAATATAATGATTTAGAACTAGCGTTAAATACTTTAGATTTATTAACAAAAAATACTGGAGGAACTAAACTATTTCATTCGGATCAAGGTGCATTATATTTTAGTGATAGTTTTCAAAATAAATTAAATGCCTTAGGCTACACACAATCTATGTCTAAAAGAGGGAATTGTTGGGACAATGCACCTCAGGAATCTTTCTTTGGGCATATGAAGGATGAGGTTGATCTTAAGAAATTTGACTCTTTTCAAAGTGTAGTTCAAGAGATTGAGGAATATGAACATTATTATAATTATGAAAGACCTCAATGGAATAGGTGTATGATGACACCTATAGAATTTGAATCATATATTAATTCATTAGATGAGGTAAAGTATAAGGAATACTATGATAAGGAACTCGATAAATATAACAAAATGATGGAAAATGCTAGAATACTTGCGGTTAAACGTGCAAAAAATATGGGAATTGTTATAAACCTATAGTATACTAAAATTAGATATATGGAGGATTTTTATATGAGTTTAACTAAGAAAGAACTAGAAATATTACTTAAAGATAATAAATATGTAAAGAAAATAACTAATGATTCAGGAATTATGTACACTGAAGAATTTTACCTTGAGATATGTAATAAAATTAATGAGGGAATGGATAGACTAGATGCTTATGCTTCTTTAGGATTTGATATAGAGAAGCTTGGCGAAAATAGAGCTTATTCTGCATGTAAGAGAGCTATGGAAAAATCAAAAAATAGATTCAAAAAAATGAAGTTTGTCAATGGAACTATACCTTACAGTGAAATGGGAAAAATGACACCTGAAGAGGAACTTGATTATCTTCGTTCTAGAGTTTGTTTTTTAGAGATGGCTCAAAATATAAAAAAAAACTACCCAGACGTATTCGAGGAACTCTTTACATCTTCCAAGAATCAAGAGTAGAGGATTATTTTCAAATTATTAAATCCGAATATGAACGTGAAGATAATATCTTTACTATTGATCAACTTTGTCTTATGCTTGATGTTAGTAAGAGTGGTTATTATAACTGGCTAAATAGACGTACTAATCCTTCTCAGCGTGAAATTCGAGAAAAGGAATTAGAAGATAAATTAAAGCCTATATTTGCTAAAATTATTAGGAAGGTTGGCCATGTGCCTGGTAAACGCACTTTCCAAGTATATTTAGATCGAGACTTCGATATGAAAGTTAGCGTTAAAAATTGTGCTAAAATAATGAAGAAAATGAATATTGTTGCTTCTCTTCCTCATAAAGATGCTTATAAGGGTCAAGCTACATACAATCATGTATGTGCTTCTATACAAGATAGAGTTAAAAGAAATTTTGCAGTTGCACCTCGAACTGTTATATTAACTGATATAACATACCTTTACTATGGACCTAAGAGGGAATTGTTCTACCTTTGTGCTTTTAAGGATGCTTATACATGTGAAATACTTGGTAAAGCTTTAAGTAAACGTATGAATGTTGAACTTGTTAAAGAAGCTTATAATGATATGATGGCTAAACATAAAGATACCTTTAAGAAAGATTTATCTGTATATATTCATCATGATCAAGGTTCTCAATATCTTTCAACTGAATTTAAACAAATCTTGAGTGATAACAAGTTTGTTCAATCTTGTTCTCGTAGAGGAAACTCTCAAGATAATGCACCTATGGAATCATTCTTTGGTCGTCTTAAAACGGCAATTATTGATTTATTAGTATTATGTGATGATTATGAAACTGCAGCTCTTATGACTAATAATTATATTAATGATTATAACAATAAACACTATCAATATAATTTAGGAGGACTTACTCCTACTGAATTCTATCAATATTGTATGACAGGAATATATTCTCTAAAAGAATATTATGGTATTCCTGAAGAAAAATTAAACTCAATTGAGTCTTGTATTTTAGCTAGAAAAGAAACTGCAAAAAAGAAAAGAGAGAAAATTAATGCAATTAGTAAAAACACTAAGGAAACAAAGACTGAGAAAGGGGACTATATTGACCCTATAGCTATTATTATAAGAGATAGGAAAGTTGTTCAAAAAATTATTGACGATTTTACTATTGAAAAGAAATTGATAGACGAACAAATTGATAAATATAATCAGTTATTAGAGTCTATAACTAAAGCTGAACTATTCATACTAAATGCGAGTGCTGATATTGAAAAAGATATAACTAATCCACAATCTTGGCTTAAGTATGATGAGCTAAAGTATGTAGAACAAATGAATGGATTATTTTAATAACTAGTCCATAAAAATAATTTTTAATGTACTTTTTAACTCAAATTGAATAAATGGAGAGAATGCTTCGAATTTTTAAAAAATTGCAATTTTCGAAGGTTTTTGTTATGGCTTGAAATATGAGTGTTCATGACAAAAAAAGATGATGAAAACTCACCATCTTTACTTGCAAATTAAAATTATTCAATTTTTACATTACTGTCAGCATTTAGTCCTTGACTTTGGAACCAGTTTA
>CAVDMV010000042.1:0-4100 GCA_963610315.1 Acutalibacteraceae bacterium | reverse complement strand
TAATAATGGAGATGTTATTATTTCTTCATATGAAGGAATTAATAATCTTTCTACCATTTCTACTGGTGCGATAATAACACAAAATCATTTTAATCCATTTGATTCTATTCCCCTCCATCTTCTTCTTAAGAAAGAAAAGCATAAACATCTATATAAAGTTATTAAAGAAGGTAATTATTCTTTTAATGGCTTCTATGGATATATTTTTAAGAATTTTTATACATTGCCTATTCCAAGTGACTTTAGGGTGTTAAAAGATTTTCTCGAAGGAATTGATACTTTATTAAAAAAAGGTAATTTCATTTTAATTTATCCTGAACAAGCGATGTGGTGGAATTATAAAAAACCACGTCCTTTAAAAGATGGAGCCTTTAGATTCGCAGTAAAAAGTAATGTGCCTATTTTACCAACCTTTGTCACTTTAAAAGATAGTTCAAAAGTTGATGATCAAGGTTCATTTGTTCAAGAATATACATTACATATTTTAAAACCGATTTATCCTAAAAAAGAACTTTCTTTAAAAGAGAATATTACATATATGAAAGAAGAAAATTTTAAAGCATGGAAAGAAGTTTATGAAAGAATTTATCAAAAAGAACTTCGTTATAAGGAAGATTAATTATGTTTTTATATACGTTAATTAGTGTAGTAGTTATTGTTACTACCATTATCTTAAATCTTTTATTTTCTTCTTATGGAGTAGATAATATCATTTTAAGCATTATTATCTATGTCTTTTTAAGCATTCTTTTCGATGCATTAATCGCATTAATTAGAAAATTAGTCCCTGAAAAATACATTGATAAAAATTATAAAATATATCATTTATCAAGAGGACAAAAAGCTTTTTATGAATTTATAAAAATTAAAAAATGGAAAGATTTAGTTCCTGAACTTGGTTCAACTTTTACTTCTTTATCTAAATCTAAAGTTGAACAACCTCATAATGAAGATTATTTAAAAGAATTTATAATTGAATGTAAGTATGGAATTATCATTCATACATTATCACTTATAACTGCTTTTTTACCTTTTATTTGTGATTTTAATTTATATACTGGTAATTATTTTGCTTTATTAACTATTGGATTACCTATTTGTTTAACTAATGCAATTTTAATTTATGCACCTGCTTTAATCTTAAGATATAACTTACCAAGAATTGAATATTTATATAAAATTAATCTTAGAAAGAGCGTTAAACATGAAGATATACAATAGGTTAAATGAATTTTTAAAAGATAAATTTCTCGAAAGAACTTTAAAAATTTGTATTGATGGAGGCTTTACTTGTCCTAACCGTGATGGAAAGAAAGGTGTAGGAGGATGCATATTTTGTTCTGAACTAGGTTCAGGAGATCATTTAAAAAGATTACCAATTAAAGAACAAGTTGAAAATTATTTTAAGAGTTATCGTTCAACACGTGCGAATAAATTTATTGCTTATTTTCAAAATTTTACTTCTACTTATGCCGATATTAATACCTTAAAAAGAAGATATGATGAAGCTTTAATCGATGAAAGAATCGTCGCTTTAGATATTGATACTAGACCTGATTGTATATCTAGAGAAGTTTGTGAACTTCTCGTTAGTTATAAAGATAAATATTATGTCTATGTTGAACTAGGCTTACAATCTAGTAATGAATTAACACATTCTTTTATTAATCAAAATATTGTTAATGAAGAATTTATAAATGCTATAAATTTATTAAATGAATATCAAATTGATGTCGTAGTTCACGTGATGGTTGGTTTACCAAATGAAAATCATGAAGACATCGTAAATACTATTAAATTTATTAATCAATTTAATATTCAAGGAATTAAGATTCATTCAACATATGTTGTTAAAGATACCTTATTAGAAAAATTATATTTAGAAGGTAAATACATTCCATTAGAATTAGATGAATATATTTCTGAAGTTATTTATATCTTAACTCATATTAATAAAGATATTATTATCCATCGAATAAGTGGCGATGCACCGAAAGATAAATTAGTCGCGCCAGAGTGGAATTTACATAAAAAGTGGGTTTTAAATAAAGTAAATAATATTATGACTACAAATAATTTATACCAAGGAATGTATTTTAATGAAAATTAACGACCTTGAAAGGGCTATATTTAAATAGTTGTGGATTAGTTAATTTCTAAGTGTTATTATATTTTCGTTAGGAGAAAAACAATATGAAAAATAAAAATTCATTAAAAATCGTTAGCATTATTTTATTTATTATTGGTGTTGCAAACCTTGCAGTTGGTATTTCTTATTTAGTAAGAACTATCGGAGGAAACTTACCAGTACCAGAAGGCCAATCAAAAGATGTAGTTACTGTTGCAGGTTATCTTTCTTTCGCAGGCTCATTAGTTAATGCTTTATTAGGTTTCTATTTAGGTATTAAAGGTATTAAAAAAGCTAACGGTCAACAAATTAGTAGAGTTCCACATATTCTTGGAATTATCTTATTAGTATTCCAAATTATCGGCGTAGTTTCTAGTTGCATTAATATCGTTTCAGCTTTTACACTTACAGCGTTATTTGATTTATTAATTGCGGTAATTGAAGCTTGTGGCTTAGTTATTTACGTTAAAGGAACTAAATAGTTTATTATCTCCCGAAAGGGAGATTTTTATTTTCAAAATATAGATAATTTTATTTACATTGTGTTAATATAAATCTCGGTTAAAAAGAAGGTTTATTTTATGCAAGAAAAAGTAGAAAGTAGAGAAAATAAAATATTAGATTTTCTCATTAAAACATTAAATGGGATGGCTTATGGATTATTTGCGACCTTAATTATTGGTACAATTATTGGTACTATCGGTCAATTATTTTCTTTAGGTGATAATTCATTTTGTAATTTTATGTTTAGTATCCTTGGAAGTGGTAAAACAGGCGTATCGTACGTTTTACAGATTCTTCTAGGAGCAGGAATTGGTGTTGGAGTAGCTTTAGCTTTAGATTTAAAGCCTTTAAATACGATAGTTCTCGCGGCAAGTGGTGAACTCGCAGCTTATTTTTCTTTATCAACTAAATTTGTTACGAATGGAGTTTATTCTGATAGTTTAAAAGTTGGTGATCCATTAACTATTTATTTAGTTTGTATCGCGGTTAGTTTAGCGATGAAATACGTCTTAAGAAAGAAAACTCCAGTTGATGTATTATTAATTCCTTTATTTGGTATAACTGTTTCATTAGTGGCTTCATTATTAATTAGATATCCAGCAATTTATGTTACTTATGGTATGCAATGGCTTGTTAATTCTGGAACAAATACGGTTCCTCTAGTAATGGGTATAGTTGTTTCTGTCTTAATGGGTATGGCGTTAACTGCACCGATTTCTAGCGCGGCCATCGCGGCAATGATTTTCATTCTTCCTGATGGCATGAGCATTGCAGAAGCTATGAGTAATCCTACTTATTCAGGCTTAGTAATCGCAAGTGGTGCGGCCATTGTTGGTTGTTCTACCCAAATGGTTGGATTTGCAGTTCAATCGAGAAAAGATAATGGTATTGGGATGGTTATTTCTATCGGAATTGGTACATCGATGCTACAATTTAAAAATATTCTTAAAAAACCAATCGTATGGTTACCTACTATTATTGCAAGTGCAATATTAGGCCCTTTATCAACATGTGTATTTAAACTCGTCTGTATGGGCTCTAGCGCAGGAATGGGAACGGCAGGACTTGTCGGTCAAATTGGTACTTTCTCATCGATGGGAAATACTTGGCAAACTTGGGTAGGTATCTTTGGTTTACAAATAGTTCTACCAGCTATCTTAGTATTTATTATTGATTTAATTTTTAGAAAATTTAATCTTATTAAAGACGGCGATTTAAAAGTTTAATTAATATTAATAATTAGTTTTGATAAATATAATAAAACACTGTTAAAAATATAAAGTTAACCCCAAAAGTTGGAATGAGAAATCAGAAAGACTTGAAGGGTTTTTATTATGAAAATTTTTATTATGAAGATAACGTTTATTTTAAACAATATATTTAAAGTAGAAATAAACCTAAATTATGATAAAATACCTGACTTTAGGCGTTAACCCCAAATTTCTAGTGTTAAACTAATCAAAATACA
>CAVDMV010000041.1:0-4102 GCA_963610315.1 Acutalibacteraceae bacterium | reverse complement strand
TTCTAAAGCATCAATTTTATCAACACTACTTAAGATAGCATCTTTTAATTCACTTGTAGTTAATGAAGGATTATTACTTAATAACAAGGCTGCAACGCCTGTGACCATTGGGGCAGACATAGATGTACCTGTATCAGTTGCAATTAAATTATTTTTTTTAGTAGAATAGATATCTTCTCCTGGAGCAAATAAATCAACGTTAGTTTTACCATAATTAGAACCAATATAATTAGAACTATTCCATACATTATCATCTGAATTAGATGCACCAACTGTTATTATATTATCAAAATCAAAACTTGCAGGATAAACTTCATCATTATCAATATTATAATTCTTATTACCCGCGGAGCAAATTATAAGTCCATCATAATTTTGAATCGCGTTTTTTACACCTTCAAATTCCATTGAGTATAATGAAGTGCCAGAACTTATATTTAAAATTCTAATACCATTTTCTCTAGCAAAATTTATCGCCAAAGATATTTTATATGGATCACTACTGTTTTCTTGACCCACTTTTAAATTTACTAACCTTGCATTACCATTAGATGTAAGATTAACAATACCAGCAACATGAGTCGCGTGATCAAATGAATCATAACAATCAAATGAATGTTTTATGTGCTCATTATTTAAATATTCATAATTCAAACTAGTATCAAAATAACTCGACAAAACATTATTTCTAACATCAACACCATTATCAATTATTCCAACCTTAACTTCACTGTATTTTTGATCAATTATACGTGCCTTATCTAACTGTATTTTATTAATACAATATTGTTTATCATAATAATCACTATAATCACCAATGATATAATTACCATCTTGAGACGAAGAATTTAATTCAATATTATAATATTATAATTATTTTCTTTCACTCCAAAAGCATTTAAAAATGATATTATAGTCAAAATTTTAACGATTTTAGTTATCATATTATATCACTCCCCTACTGATATTTTATTAATTATAATTTGAATAGCTAAAAAAATCAATATTAAGAAAAAACGACTATTTTGAAGTGTTAATTAACCAACTTTAGGTTCTCTTAAATCTTATGAGGTTTTCGCCTAAAATTTTTGTTTTCCTTCCCCTATAAGATTTAAGAGTATTTCTATTGTATTTTTTTATTTTAAGCACAATCTATTGTGCCTCTTTCCATACCTGCAGCATGAATAAAGTAACAGTTTCTAAGAGATATAATAGATCTCATTAAGTTTTCTTTAGACGTTTCTTTTAAAGTTATAGAATAATAATGATGTGGAGTTCCATCACTATCACATTGATTAATTTGCACAAAATGTTCAGAATTACCTAGAGGCCCTTTTTCAAGACGAGCAATATCTATAAAAGAAAAATCTTCTTTAGTAAAATCATTATTAAAGAAGGCATAATCAATGAGTACCATTAAAGAGCTTCTATATTCAATCGTAGATTCATAACCTATTAAAAATGGAATGACTTTTTCTTCGTGAACTAATACTTCTCCATTTTCAACAAAATTCTTATTACCATATGTTTTAAATTTCTCATAATAGTCTTCAGTATAAATAACGCTAATGTATGCTAATTCTCTTGATTAAAAACTAAATCCGAATATCCATCTTTTATTGAATATGCTTTATTGTTTTTAAGTGCGAATAATTGTTCATTTTCGACATAATACAAATAGAAAAATTTCTTTGTGTTATCATCTAGAATAGTATCTACCCTATCTGTTTTAGCGATTTTTGCCGATTTTACAACTACATACTCAACTTTGATATCAGGGTTACGCCAGGAAAATAAAATTTCTGCATCATCAGCTTCTAAATAAGTATTAACAGCTTTTTCAATACTAGCAATATCACTTGAGCTTAACGTTTTACTAGAACAAGAAAACATACTTAGTAAGATTAAAGGTAGAATTAAAAATTCAATTAATCTCTTCATATTTTATCCCTCCTATGATAGACATAAATCTTCATTATTATATATTAATGTACCAATTACATAAGATTGATAATCAACTTCTGTTAGTACAATAATTCCGTTAGATAATTTATAACTTCTTAGTTAGATATAATAATTATAGATAGAAAAATATTCCAACCCATTGCACAATGGCTCCAATTAAGACAAAGAAATGCCATATAAAATGTGCACAAGGTTTCTTTCTTAAGACAGCAAAAGGAATCATTCCAAAAGTATAAACTAGACCTCCACCTAGAATCCAGAAGAATAATGGAAGATTATCATTAATCCAATATGGAATAAATATAACCGCGCTCCAACCGATTAAGAAATATAAACTAAAATGTAACCATCTTAATCTTCCTGGGCCAAATACTCCAACAAAAGTAATACCAGTTATAATTAATGCCCATTGGATGCAAAAGAAAATTAAACTTGCAGTTAGTCCCCACATATGCTCATTCATATAAATTAAAAATAATGGGGCAAATGTTCCTCCAATTTGTAAATAGATAGTCGAATAATCAAATCTTCTAAAGATTCTTTTTACTGTACTACCTCCTCTAAAAGAATGATATAAGCAAGAAAATAGCATTTGTAAAAAAAAGCATGTTCCATAGATACTTGAAGCGACATATTCTAAAGGTGAATTAGATTTAATGAGCATTAAAACTAAACACGCTAAAGCGATAATCGCCCCAACTCCATGCGTAACCGAATTACCAATTTCTTCAAGTAATAATCTATGAGGTGGTTCATTCTTCTTACGATTAATTCTTTTTTGTTCAACTTTTAAAGCATATTTTTCCGCCTTTAAAGGTTTTTCAATCTTCAATTTATTAATTTTATATTCTTCTTTTAAAGTGATTAATTCATCTCTTTTTTGATCTTTAATTTGATTTTTATTTCTAATATAGTCTAGTTTTAAATCACTATATTCTTTTTTTAAATCTTTATAGTTCGTGTTTTCCATAACCTTCACCTCGAATACATAATATATTAAGTTCTTCTTTTTATCTATAAACTATTGGTTAATATTTCTCTATCAAAAGAAAAAAAGATTCTACAAGTAGATATTTGTTATCTACTATAGAACCTAAATTGACTCTTTTAAGATTTTTAAATATTGTTTAGTAATTTCTTTCATAGGTCTATCTGGATTATAGACATAAATAAGATCCATTGTTTCATCACTAATTAAAGGAACAGAGATAATATTATCCCCATCAAGATTTTGATTAACCATACCTGTCGCGATAGTATAACCATTTAAACCGATTAAGATATTAAATAAAGTCGCTCTATCTTGAACAATGATTGATTTATTAACTTTTTCTAATGGATGAGGTTCTTCTGAATAATAGAAAGAGTTATTTAATCCTTGATCATAACTTAATCGAGGATAAGATTCAAGTTCAGAAAGCTTTAAAGATTTTTTATTCGCTAGAGGATGATTTTTAGAAAGTAAAATATGCGGTTTTACTTGGAATAATTTTTCATATTTTAATCCGTTATTAGAAATGAACTTAGTGATAATTTCTCTATTAAAATTTGATAAATACAATATACCTATTTCGCTTCGACCATCTTTACAATCTTCAATCACTTCATAAGTTTTACATTCACGTAAAGAAAATTCATATTTATCTTTACCTAATTCTTGAACTAGTTTAACGAAAGCATTAACAACAAAACCATAATGTTGACTAGAAATTGCAAATATTCTTTTAACACTTTGTTTATTTTTATAATTATCTTCGAGTAAATCTGCTTGTTCAACTACTTGTCTAGCATAAGCTAAAAATTTTCTTCCATCATCAGTTAGTAAAACGCCTTTATTAGTACGATTAAAAATAATTATACCCATTTCATCTTCTAAGTCTCTTATTGCTTTTGATAGGTTAGGTTGTGTAATTAATAATTCTTCTGCCGCGATATGCATAGAGGAAGTATTTGATATAGTAATTAAATATCTAAGTTGTTGTAATGTCATAAAAATACCCCTAATGCATTATAAATATTAGTTATCACAAAGACAAGAAAAAAAGAAGAATTTATCGTTCCTCCTTTTCTATAGTTTTATTCTCTCAACCATTGAATCATGTTTTAAAGTCTTATCGTTATAAGATATACCAAGTAA
>CAVDMV010000040.1:0-4342 GCA_963610315.1 Acutalibacteraceae bacterium | reverse complement strand
ATGTAGAATAAGAAAATTATGTAGTTTATAAAAGATTTATTAAAACAAATTTTGGATTTAATAGAGTACGTAGTAAAGAAGAGGTGGAGCAAATACTAAGATGCTATGATTCATTAGAGGCATCTGTTCATGAAATTCCAAATGCCAAGCTTTCTGTCCATACTGCATGAGGATGGAATTCGTAAAAGAAAAGAATAAAGGAAGAGTAGTTATAGGTGATATCACAGTTACCTGTGCTAAGTAGATTGAGGTTACATTTATTATGAATTATAAAATGACAAGTCAATATAAATGGTTCCATAATCGTTTCCGTTTCCATTTGTTTTGTGCATGTGTATGGTTAGTAATTATTTTTTTAATTTTTTTATTAATAATAGCAGACACTGAAGTTAATCTTAAAGATTTTGCATTTTATTTTCTTATCTATGGATGCGTGATTGTAATCATATTTTGTGGTACAATTATTACGCATTATGGAATAAAACTGATAAATATATCTAAAGATAATTATCAAATAAAAGAAGCTAAAATAGTAAATATTTATGAAATTTCAGCTAGAAAAATTGAATTAACTATTTTGACTGAAACGAATGAGAATAAAGAAATTATTATATATAAGGTATTTTTGGATCCAGCAATTTCTTTAAAAAAAGATGAAAAAATAAAAGTTCTTGTAGGAAAATCAAATACTTTGATTTAGAATTTTAAAAAAATGTAATAGATAATATGTAATTTTTTGAGGCATTTATTTGCCTCTTTTTTTATGTTCAACCAAACTTTTTACATTTCGTCAAGCCTTAGTCACAGGTAGTAATTAGTCATGAAATTTTATTTAAAAGAAAGTAAAAAATACTTCGGCAAATTTAATGACTTCTTGCCATCAAAGGACTAGGAGGACATAACATCATGGATACTAAAACAAAAAATAAAATTATAAAACTTAATAGTGATGGGTTTGGATATAAAAAAATTGCATCAACTTTAAACATATCAATTGGATCAGTAAGAAATGCACTCGCAGAAAAACAGGAAACTAACGTATGTAGGTATTGTGGTCAGAAATTAATATTAATTCCAGGAAAGAAAAAGAAAACCTTTTGTAATGATTCATGCAGATACCATTTTTGGAATGAACGAAAGAAGGTATCTAAATGCTAAATTACGATAACATTAGAAACTATTACAATTCATTAATTATTGTTAAAAATATGTTAAAACAGCAAATTATATCACAAGAAGATGCTATAAAATCTGAGTCCTTTTTAGCTAAAAAATATTGTATCAAACCTGATAGTATTTATCGTCTAAATGACTTGATAAATGACGAAAACAGAGTGATGTATAGTAGCGAAAGGATGTGAATAAATAATGAAAATAGTAACAGAAATTGGTGTAATTGTTCCAATTAAGAAATTAAAAAAGGTTTGTGCTTATGCTCGTGTATCGAAAGATAAAGATGCAATGCTACAATCACTTTCAAGCCAAGTAAGTCATTATAACAAATTGATATCTTCTAATCCTGAATGGCAATTTGCTGGTGTTTATGCTGATGAAGGCATATCAGGAACTAAAGAAGATAGACCTGAATTCTTAAGAATGGTTGAAGATGCTAAAACTGGGAAAATTGATATGATAATTACTAAATCAATTAGTAGATTTGGCAGAAACACAGAAACAGTAATTAAAACAGTTAGAATGCTTAAGACCATTAATGTTGATGTATATTTTGAATCACAAAAAATGCATACATTATCTGAAGATGGTGAGTTTATGCTTACCGTTCTTGCAAGCTATTATCAAGAAGAAGCAAGGTCAGTAAGTGAAAACATGAAATGGCGTATTAAAAAGGATTTTGAACAAGGAATAGCGTGGGGTGGCAATGATAACTTTGGTTATAAGTTAAATGGTAGAACCTTAGAGATTATTCCTGAGCAAGCTAAAATAGTTAAAAGAATTTTTGATATGTACATTAATGGGTTAGGAGTTATGGCAATTGCTAAGGCTTTAAATGAAGAAGAAATTAAGTCTACAATGGGTGGAAAATGGATAAAGAGCAATGTTTTAAGAGTAATTACTAATATCAATTACATAGGAGATAGAGTGCTTCAAACTACATTTAGACCTGATTTTCTAAGTAAGAAAAAGAAAATAAATAGAGGCGAATTGAAACAATACTATGTTGAAGATGACCATGAGCCTATCATTGATAAAGAAACTTTTATGAAAGCTCAGTTAATTAAAGAAGAAAGAGCTAAAAGATTTAAACTTGACGTCAGCAAAAGAAATATTACTTATCCATTTACTCAAAAAATAAAATGTAGTTGCTGCGGTAGCACTTACCAACACAAAATCACCAAATATAATCAATATTGGATTTGTTCTACCTTTAATATGATAGGCAAAAAGAATTGTATGGATTCTAAACAAATACCTGAAGAAAAGTTATATGAAGCTATTAATAATTATCTTGGAATTGAGGAATTTGATGAGGATTTATTTAATAAGAAAATAGATTATATTGTTGCAAAACCTAACAATGTTTTAGAAATTCATTTATTTGATGGAACAACTGATGAAATTAAATGGACTGATCCAACTAGGAAAAATAGCTGGACTCTTGAAATGAAAGAAAAAGCAAGAATTAAGTCAAAAGAAATAGAAAAAAATCTAAAAAGAGGAGCTGATGGAAAATGGGTAAAGTCAGAGTAATACCATCAACGATTAATCCTTTAACGCATCAAAGTATTGTCGCCAATGTGAAAAGAAAAGTAGCTGCTTATGCACGTGTTTCAACTGATTCAGATGAACAATATACTTCATATGAAGCTCAAGTTAATTATTACACTGGTTATATTCAGTCAAGAGTAGACTGGGAATACATCAATGTTTATGCGGATGAAGGAATATCTGGCACAAATACAAAGAAGCGTGTTCAATTCAATAAAATGATTGAGGATGCCCTTGAAGGAAAAATAAACCTCATCATTACAAAGTCAATTTCAAGATTTGCAAGAAATACCCTTGATACCATTTCATATATTAGAAAGTTAAAAGCTGCTGGAGTTGAGGTGTTCTTTGAAAAAGAAAATCTATGGACCTTTGATTCAAAAAGTGAAATGGTTTTATCTATGCTTGCTGCGATAGCACAGGAAGAATCAAGAAGTATTAGTGAGAACGTTAAAATTGGTAAGCGTTGGGGCTTTAAAGAAGGTAAAGTATCTATGCCTTATAAGAATTTTTTAGGATATGATAAAATTGATGGGAAAATTGTAATTAATAAAGAGCAAGCTGAAATAGTAAGACTAATTTATCGACTTTATTTACGTGAAGGATATTCAAGGAGCGGTATTGCAGAATATTTGAACGAAAAGGAAATACCAACGCCTGGAGGCTTGATTGGTAAATGGAAAGTTAATAATATTACTTCAATTCTAACAAATGAAAAATACAAAGGCGATGCGTTGCTTCAAAAAGGATATGTCGAGAATTACTTAGAACACGTTGTTAAGAAAAATGAGGGAGCATTGCCACAATATTATGTCGAAAATAATCATGAAGAAATCATAAGCAAAGAAGAATGGAATGAAGTTCAAAGTGAACTTAAGAAAAGAGAAAAGTTTAGATATGCATACTCAAAAAAGAATCCGTTTTGCTCTAAGTTAATATGTGGATGTTGCGGTAGCTTTTATGGAGTAAAACTATGGCATTCAAATTCAGCTTATAGAAAAGAGATTCTTCAATGCACCAAAAAATATAGCAAAGGCAAAGATAAATGCTCTACGCCAAACTTGACTGAAGAAATTGTAAAATCTAAATTTGTTGAAGCTTATAATAAATTAATGGTTGATAAGGCTCTATTAATTGAAAACACAAAATCAATAATCGGGCTATTAACTGATACATCTAAAATTGATGTAACAATTCAAAAGCTAAATGAAGAACTTAATGATGTCAGAATTCTAGTTGAAAATCTTATAAAAGATAATGCATCAAGAGCTCAAAATCAAACTGATTATACAAATAGATATAATACTCTTAATGAAAAATACAATCTAATAAAAGGAAAAGTTGAAGAAGCACTTACAAAAAGAAATGAGATGCAGCAAAATGCTGATTCACTTAAATGTTTCTTAAAAGAATTAGCTGACAAACCATCATTTATAGAAACATACGATTCAATATTATGGAATTCTATGCTTGATGAAGCAATTGTAAATGAAGATGGTACAATTCAGTTCAAATTCAAAGGCGGAAAAGAAATAACATTATAATAGTTAGTCCATTGGTTAATACTGATGGGCTTTTTTGCCTTTATTGACAAAAACGACTTTTTAAAATAAAA
>CAVDMV010000039.1:0-5305 GCA_963610315.1 Acutalibacteraceae bacterium | reverse complement strand
CTATTAATAAACAAATATTATGGAATAAAAATGATAAATTAGAAACTTCATTATCTATTATTAAAAATAAAATAGAAAATCAAGAAAGGATAATTAAATTTTTATTTCATGAATCAAATGCTTATGGCGATTATTTATTGGATTTAAAGAAATATACAATTACTAGAAACGAAGCATTTGTCGCTAGAAAGTATTTTTATAAATTGTTTGGATCAACATTTAATAGAAGAGATAGACATGATGAAATTAATATTAAACTCAATTATGGTTATGCAATTATCGCGGCTTTAATAACAAATGAAATAATTTCACATGGATATTTAACTGAGATAGGTATTAATCATAAAGCTAAAACTAATAATTTGAATTTAACTTATGATATTATTGAACCATTTAGACCACTAATTGACCTATATGTTTATAAAACTAAAGACGTTATATTTGATAACGATTATAAAAACTCACTAGTTAATCTTATTTATGAACCGATATTATACAATGGTAAAAAATATACTGTAATTAATGCAATTAAAGAGTATGTTTTAAGTATCATAAAAGCTTTGAACGATAAAACTAATATTGGATATATTGAAATTATTTAATACATGTATTATTATTTATTTACCACGTAAGTATTCTTACGTGGAGGACATTAACCTTCTGTATTAAGAAGGTTCTAAGACAGTATTCAGCATGATGTCGTGCTACAATTGAGGACATTAACCTTCTGTATTAAGAAGGTTCTAAGACTTTCAAATATGTAGATAGTCTCTTTTTAAAGGACATTAACCTTCTGTATTAAGAAGGTTCTAAGACCTATCATTCTTTGTGTAGATTCTGCAAGCTGGACATTAACCTTCTGTATTAAGAAGGTTCTAAGACTTATATATTACTTCGTGATCGGAGTATTTACCGGACATTAACCTTCTGTATTAAGAAGGTTCTAAGACTACTCCATGTCTGTTTCTTCATCAAGGAAATAAGGACATTAACCTTCTGTACTAAGGAGGTTGAATAAATGAAAATAAAAGAAGCCACATGGCTTCTTTTTTCTATTAACAGTGCATATTTTATTGTTCTATAATTGCTATTATTAAAAAGGGTGATTGTATGAATAAATATGATGGTTATATTCTTATTACTTATGATATTAGTACTACGACTAAAAAGGGTAAAATTACTTATAGAAAGTTTATGAAAGCTTTAGAAGCCAAAGGATATGTAATGGGATTAGAATCTTTCTATTACAAATATTTTGAAAACTTAGCTAATAGTAAATACGATATTAAATATTTAGAATCATTATTAACTGATGATGCATCGGTAATTGCAATTAAACTAACTAATAAAGATTTTGATAATTTAATTTATTTATCTGGTGATAAGCTTCCTAAACTAGATAATCGTCTTGCAATATATTAATAGTTTCCATTTTCAGGCCATATTTTGACCTGATTTTTTATTTATAATGAATGTGTAATTTAAGAAAGCAACATAAACTTTCTAGATTACTTAATTATACTTAATTACACTTAGTTACACTTAATTAGACAAAAAAAAGTACAAGGATATTCTGGTATTCTTGTACTTCAACTGTGATTTTTAAAATCTTTTGGAGGATTTGATTATATATGGTTGCTGTATTTGTTTTAGTAGTAGGATATGTTCTATTAGAGATTATATTTAAAGCTTTAGAAAAAATAATTTGTGGTGAAAGTGGACACGTTTGGCCAAGATTAGAAATTTAAGTGAGGTTTCAATTGGTGTAATATTTGAATTAAATTTTAGGAGTTACATAGAAATGATAGAATTATTAAATAATAAAGAGATTATTGAGATTAAAAATTATATGGCTTTTATGAATGGCAAAGATAATAAAGACTTATCTAAGTCTTTGTTATTAACTACACCTGATGAATATACTTATAAAGGTATTCTTGAATTTATGATAGAGAAAACAAAAGCTAAAGTTATTGAAGTAAATAAAGATAACTTAAAGAAAAAGATTAAACTATCTAAAACAAAAAATACTATAATCTTAATTAATGGCCTTACAAGTATGTTGAATTATTTGGATTTATTAGGATTTATTAGATACCATAAGTTTTTATTAGATAAAGTTAATAAAGTTGATAATGCTTATATCGTTATTCCATTTGATAAAGAATCAGATCCTGGCGATTCAATTACTGGAATAATAGAAGAATTACCATCTAAAAGAATTGATGTAGATTATCCTAATAAAGATATTATTAATAAGATTTTAAATGAGCGTAAATCAACCTTTAAAGCTTTAAATCAAGTCGATATAGAAGATATATCAGAATGCTTATTAAATCATTCATTATCGTTAATAAATGAAACTATATCAAAAGTTGAATTAGATTACAAAGATGGAAAGTTAAATGAATTGAATTATAGAGTATTCTATTTATATTTAATGAAGTTAGAACATCAATGTGCATTAGATAATGATTTAACGCTAAAGGATAAGAAAATAATTGCTTATCATGAAATTGGTCATTTTATATCCGATTATACTTTAAATAAAAAATTAGGTACAATTGCAATTGGAGGATATGGAGATAATCTAGGGCATTATCAAAGAACCGATGAGAATAAAAATAAAGTCTATAGTTTTAATGATCTAAAAAATGAGATTATAGTTAATTTATCTGGTATTGCATGCACAAATAGATTATTAAATGATCATTATTCTGGAGGAGAAGATGATATTAAAAAATCTAGAATGTTGTATAAAAAAATATCTGAATGTGCGTTATTAGGATTTGATAATTTACCTCCGTTATTTGAAAACCAAGTGCAATCTTTTGATGAAAGATATTATATTAAAGAAGAAAAGTTCTTAAATGAATGTTTATTAGAAGCGTATAAAATTATCGATGATAATAAATATAAGATTGATGAAATATATACCGAATTAATAAAAACAGATATTCTTTTTAAAAAAGATTTAAGTAAGATAATGCTTAATGCATAAGTTAGCAAAAATGTTATTAATTGATTGGTTTTTTTAAAATTGATATTATATAGATGTAGTTGAAATATTTACTAACCTTAAACACAAGATAAATGAAGGCTAATTTGACTTTATAAGTCAGTGTTAAAGGAGAAAAATATGACAATTACAGAGAAATTAATTAAATCTATCAGCGACACATTACGTGAAGAAAGAAATGCAAAAGAAATGACTCTTAACGAGTTTTCGTCCTTCCTCGACATTCCTTATAAGAGCTATTGGAATTATGAGAATGGTCTTCAACAACCTAGTATTGTAACAATAATAGAAATCTGTGATAGATTAGGAATTAATTTTGATGATATGATAGGCTTCTAGTCTATCATATCACTTAATTAGTAATTCTTGACCTCAATAAGTCTTTAAACTGTTGAATCTAATTGTGTTGAATCCAATATATTCAGATTGTAGGTAATTGATCTTATGGTCCGCCTTAACTTCATAGGTAAGGTGAAAAATATATAGGAGGAAACTATGAAAAAATTAGATTTAGACAACTTAGGTAAAGGTGGAAACTTAAAGCGTTGCATCAAAAACTTCAATGCTACTCATGGCAAGAAGTTTAAATACTACTTTAATAAAGCTTATATTAGAGGAGATATAGCCCTCTCGGACTATGGAATCATTTATAAGTATCAAAGTGGTCAAAAGAAACCTTCATTAGAAGCTCTTGTTGCAATTGCTACTTTACTTGAGGTTAAGCCTGAAGAGTTATTGTCTTAGACAGTAGCTCTTTTTGTTTTCCATTTTTAGGGTAAACTTTTTACTTTTTTATAGTGATTAAATATAGGTGTAGAAGGAAGAAAGGCTTAGAAAAAACAAATTTAAAAAATATTCAGTTTGAATTTCTAGGCCTAAAAACCTCTTCATAAATTACGTTATTATATGTGTGTAAACAGGAGGAAACAAATATGAAAAACGAAATTAAATTTTATGCAGTGACAACAATGTGTGGACATGTAGGTGCAGGAAAGTACTTGGAAGTAATATTTCCAATTAAAGCTTCTTCACCTATTAAAGCTTCTAATAAAGCAAGATGGACACCTAGAGTAAAACACAATAATAAAGGCGCAATTATAAGTGTAAAGGAAGTATCTTATGATAAATATTGCGAGTTATTAGAAGAGAATAATAATAATTTATTCTTACAATGTAAAAATAAACAAGAGCAAGCCTTATATTGCAGTGATATTAAATTAAATACTAAGAAGTTATTTGATGAAGAAAGTGATAATTCAAAGCACTTAGAAAATTATTTATATTCGAAAAAGATGAATAAGATTTATCAAAAAGATACGAAAAGATGTTATGAAGAATTAAATGAATTTGAATATTTATTTTAATAAAAGGGAGAACAAAGAACATGAAAACATTACAAATTAACAAAACTTATCAACACGCAGGACATTCACCACTTGACTTAGCTTTCTTAGTTGAAGCACAAATATTAGATGATGATTATAAAATGAAGTATTTATTCATTGAAGTTTGGCCACTAGGAACAAATTATGGAATAACAAGTGAA
The DNA here is from genome assembly GCA_963610315.1 of Acutalibacteraceae bacterium. Lineage (GTDB taxonomy): Bacteria > Bacillota_I > Bacilli_A > RFN20 > CAG-449 > UBA3210. The sequence continues at coordinate 740 of CAVDMV010000039.1, read as the reverse complement.
AAAATTATTGATAATCCAGATATAAAAGAAGAACCAATATACTTTGAATCTTTAAAAGAGACTAAAGAATCTAAATATAAAGATGAATTTGCAAAAATGAATAAAGTCTTAAAAAGATACGTAAAAAAAGTATATGCTCAAATTGATGATACAAAATATTATGGTTATAGATGCGGAGCGAAATTAGATTCAAATGGATTTACTTATTATATAGAATCGACTTCTTATATTAAGAAAGAAAAGAAATACTATTATATTCAGATTGAATTAAATAAAGACAAATACCATTATTCAGTGACAGAAAAAAGTATTTTCTTAAGAATGGAATTAGGAGATATTTATTATTTAAATTATGAGGATAAGAAAGTTCCTTATTTAGCTAGTGGTGATAAAACGGATGATCTGTCATCTATTCCATATATGAAAGAAGATGCTGATTATAGTGAAAACCTCTTGAATGAATATGTTAAATCAGTAAATGAAAAAATTGAAAAAAGTACGAAGTAGACTGAGTTCAATTTATAAAACAAAATTAATAAAAAAACAGGATTTGACTTCAAATTCAAGGCTAAAAATAAATGCAATTATTAACTTAAAAAACGATACAAAATCGATAAGTTAGTAATTGCTTTTTTATTTATATAATTTGATAAAATGTAAAAAATATTTTATTGTTTAAATTTAATTAATATTTTAATTTACAAAAATAAATATAATTCTTTAATTTTACTTTTTAAAAG
>CAVDMV010000038.1:0-5737 GCA_963610315.1 Acutalibacteraceae bacterium | reverse complement strand
AATGAGAGAAAGCATTTACCAATCGGTGAGTGCTTTTGTTCTTTTACAAAATTTATGATGTTAGTTAACTTATTAATTAATTGTTATTTATTTTTAAAATGATTGTATTTATCATTTTAGCCATATTTTCTCCTGATACCTTAAAATCATCTAAGATCCATTTTTCTAATGTACCAATAATACCAGAAACAACAAAAATCGATTCAGTTAAACTATATTGTTTATTAAGTGAAGGGGAGACTATTGTATTCTCATCATAAACTTCATTATAGAAACTTCTTTTTATTTTATTCATGGTGTTACCAATATTAGAATGTATTAATACTTTAAATAAATCTTTATTATTTTCAATATAAGTTACTAATGAATTAGATAATTTTAAACTGTTAGTTGAATTAGTAGTTGGAAATGATGTTTTAAACATATTTTTTAAATCATCTATTACCTCACGTTCAATATTTTCATATAAATCATAAACATCTGCATAATGTAAATAAAATGTGCCTCTACCGATGTCAGCAAGTCTTGATATTTCCGCGACACTAATTTTATTTATATCTTTTGTCTTTAAAAGATTTAAGAATATATCTCTAATTATTTTTTCAGTCTTTAGATTACGTCTATCATTCATTTTTACTACTCCAATTATGAACACAATAACTTAATATTTCATTAATGAACAGGTTAGCTTAAAGCGTTCATTGTAAATCAATATATCTATATTATACTAAACACGTGTTTGATAGTAAACACTTGTTCATAAATGTAATATAGGAGGATAATTGAATGATAGAATATAGAGAAGCATATAATAGTGAATTAAAAGAGATAGCTAAAATGGTAGCTGAATCTTTTGGTGAATATCCAATGTATACCTTAACATTTAGAGATAAATTTAAGAGTAGAGAAGATTTTATTTCTTATATAGCTAAATTAAATAAGGTTCATATAAGAGCAAATGCTAGAAAGCATAAATGCTTTGTAGGTGTAAAGGATGGAAATATTGTTTCTGTTGCTCTTTTACAAAATCCAAACATTAAAAGAATAAGCCTTTGGAATTATATTGTTTCAGGTGGTATTAGTTTATTATTTCCTGTAGGATTTAGAAGACTAATTGATTTTTTTAATATCTCTAATATTACACATAAAGCATGTGAAGAAAAGCATAATGATGCATGGTATATTGAATTACTTGCGGTAAATCCTCTTTATAAAGGCCAAGGCCTTGGAAGTAAAATGATTAATGATTCCTTACTTCCGTATTGTAAAGCTCAAGGTGCATCTGAATTAGCTTTAATAACTAATACTCAAGGTAACTATAAATTCTATGAAAAGAATGGATTTAATAATTTTGCTTATGAAAAATTAAATTGGAAAGATAAATATATTGATAATTTTAGTTTTGTTAAAAATATATAATTTGATGTTTTTTGTATGTAAAGTTAGATAACTGTTTTAATATTAAATAATTTATAAAGCTATTGCCTTATAATTGTTTTAAATTAGATTACTAAACTAATGTAATAGGAAGAAATACTTAAAAGGTATAATTAACGCTAAAAATTAAGATACTAAAGAGTCTTCCACTTATGAAATGAAAATACTCCGTTATTCAAGGATCACAACAACAGAAGACATCTATGCCTATTTCGATGATACATATCATAAAATCACAATCAAAAACCTGTCCAATCATCTAAAAGACTGAGGATGATAAGAATGAAAATGTCGTTAATAAAATAGAACTAAAATGTATGCATTAATTAATCTAGATTAAACTCTTTCAATGGTGTGTTTCCTCCAAAAAAGTGTATTGATATACTGAAAGTCCCTTGAAAAAAGTGTATACGAGCATCGAAAGTCCCTTGAAAAAAGTGTAAAATTATTATGGAAATCAAGTTATGTACAAAAGAAAGATATTAGAGTAAATTGAACAATGGGAAAAATCTTTAGTAATAGAGAAAAGAGCTTTGATTATAAGAGGACTAAGACAGGTCGGTAAAACAACTGTTGTTTTAGATTATTGTAAAAAGAATTATCAAAATGTTATTTACTTAAATTTTATGGAGCGTAAATCGCTAAATAAAATCTTTGATCAAGATTTGATTGTTAATAATCTAATTAGAGATTTATCAGCGCAAATGCCTGGTAGTAAGTTTATTCCAAATAAAACTGTGATAATATTTGATGAGTTGCAAGAATGTGCAAACGCGAGATCTTCTATTAAACCTTTTATGCTAGATGGTCGTTTTGATATTATTGCTACCGGATCTTTATTAGGCCTTAGAGGTTATAACAAAAAGGAAAACAAAGGAATACCGACTGGATTTGAATATCAGATTCAAATGTATCCTATGGATTTTGAAGAGTTTTTATGGGCACGTGGCATAGATGATAACTTAATTGGATATATCAAGGAATGTTATAAAAACAAAACAAAGGTCAGTGAAAGCGTGAATGACTCATTTATGACATATTTTAAAGAATATCTTTGTGTTGGCGGACTTCCTGATGCCGTAAATGTTTTTTTGAAAACTAATGATTTAAATCAAGTTTTTGAAGTCGAGAAAGGGATTTTAGAAGACTACAAGGATGATTTTGGAAAACACTTGAATGAAAATGAAGTAGAATATCAGGATAAAAATGAATTGGCCAAAATTATGGAAGTATATAATTCCATACCTAGTCAATTATCAAAAGAAAATAAAAAATTTCAGTATTCCACAATTAGCAAAAAAGCCAAAGGAAGAGAATATCGATTTGCTCTTACATGGTTAACTGAGTTTGGATTATGCAATCTTTGCTATAATCTAAATAATTTAGAGTTACCTTTAGAAGGAAATAAAAATCCAGACTGTTTTAAATTATATGTTTCTGATACAGGGCTATTTTCTGCAATGTTAGGATTTGATACATATAAAGAAATATTAGATGGTAATTTAGGAATATATAAAGGCGCAATATACGAAAATATTATTGCTGAATCTTTAACAAAGAATGGAGTGAATTTATATTATTTTAGTAAAAGCAGTGGACTTGAACTTGATTTTGTGACGAATATTAATCACGAAATTATCCCTCTAGAAGTAAAAGCAACAAATGGAAATGCTAAATCGTTAAAAGAAGTGTTGAATAATAAAGATTATTCTATAAGTAAAGCTATAAAATTGATTAATGGCAACATTGGTGAAATAAATAATATATATACGATTCCATTATATATGTCTTTCTTGATTAAAGGATAAAACTGAACTGAAATAAGATTTTCTGAAATTCGGGCATAATACCTATATTGATTAGGTGTTGTGCCTAATTTTTTAATCTTCAATTATTGGGTTCTTTAAATTTACATATATTTTGTTTTTCTTGTTTGACTTTATTTTATATTTGAACTGAGACGCCTTAAAACTAGTGGTATAATTAAAACAATAACACAGAAAGAAGAGGTACCAATGTATGGGAAAAAAAGGAAGTTTTAGCATACTCTAATGAGAGATATGTTTCAGTTAAAGAACTGATGGAAAAAGCAGTATTGCTACAAAGATTGTCTTCAGAAATCAAAGGAATGCAGTTTTCAAACGCTATATCTTATTTACTTAAAGAACTTAAGATAAGAGTAGTTGAGATTACGGATTTAGCACATGATCCTGAAAGTCTTAGTTATAGATGTTTCCTTCGCTATAAAAATTCTGAGATTAAAAATTTAAATAAGAGAATGGTGATTGCGATTTGTATATCGATGAGACTACCGTTGATGCTTTCATTAATAATGCTTAGCAATGCTGGATTCGTATTAACAAATAGTCTAGAAGATGCATTTCTCTATGTAATTCTTGATTCGTGTGTTGGATTTACATTCGAAAAAATCAATAAAATGCTTAAGGAAAATGGCTTCGAACCACTCACAAATAAAAAATCTTAAAAAATTTTTCTTCTAAATATGACATCCAGTGTCATATTAATAACATTAAATTTATCGACTTGCTTAACTGCAGGTCTTTTTTTGTGCCGAAATTTCAATAAAAGTAGAGTTTTTTTGCCTTTTTTCATGTGACATCTCGTGTCCTAGGAGATTTAAAGAAGATGAATTATGATGAGATTGTCGCTGATCCTAGGTATTACGCAGCGACAAAATTTAATAACATCTTCAAACCTTCGTAATGGGTAAGAAGCGGAGGTAAAGATGAAACTAAGAAAGACTCCCTTATGGCAAAGGGATACTTACACCTATCGCTTTGATAATGGCGATTGGAGCGTTGTTTCTGTTGGTAAGGTTACATCATTCCATGATGGAACTATTTCCGTTTCTAATGACGCTTCTATCACTAAAGAGGTAATCTCTAACCTTCATAAGCTTGATGACAAAGAAGTTAGAGAGAATCTCAGAACTATCAATTTTGAAGATAAGCCGATGATGAAGGAGAGAATCGCCAAAAAGAAGCAATGGGACAAAGAACATCCAAATGAAGAGAATCCGTATGATAAGCCGCCTAAGGTAATTTACCTGAATAAATTCACACCTGATGCAACTTTAGACATGATTGATAATTTTCTTTATCACAATTCACTTGATGAAGAAGCCGAGATCGCTGAAGAGGAAAGAATCGAAAAGCTAAGAAAACAAGTCGAAGATTATGTTTCTACATTGTATCCAAGTATGCAAGAACTATATCAGTTTTTCTATGTCGACGGATTAAGTCGAAGTGAAATATGTGAAAGGTTAAATATTGATAAAACCACAATTTCTAGAAGAATTAATCTCTTAAACAAAAAGATTTTTAAAAAATTTTCTTAGAAAATACAACTTTTGGCCATTTTGGGCGGACTTATATAGTGAGGGGACAAATATTTCCTCTCACTAGAAGGAGGCAACAAGCAATGAAGAAAATCCACAAGGTGACGATCCTATTAGACCGTAATAAAGAAAAGCAAGTCAGATTCCCAATTGATGAGGAGGTCTACAAGAAGATCAAGAAGGAACCAAAAGGAGTCCAAAAAGAAATCTTCACAATCGTCTACAAGGATTACTTAGAAAATAGGAACATTCATTGCTAATGCCTTGCTTTAGGGGAATACAAAGGGTCCTACTTCTAATTCACGTGAACTAAAGGAAAGAGAACACATATATCTCTAATACCAGTTACATAACGATAAGTTAAAGCAAGTAAGTAGAACCCTAAATATTCTCATTCATTCTGTGAGTTAAAAAAGGAGGAAGAAAAAATGAAAGAAAACAAAACTAGATTGTTATGTTCTCAGGCAACTTTAAGAATCTATGACAGTGAGTTTGTCTTAGAACTTGAGAAGATGCTTCGTGAGAGCAAACTGAACAAGCAAGATTTCTTCTTGATGCTTGTTGAAGAAGGCTATAAAGCCATCAAAGGAAGAAAGGATTCTTTTTCTTCTGTGAGTTCAAAAGAAGAAGACAAAGAACTATCTAAGAAGATAGATAACGTTCATGAGATGATCATCTCTTCTTATGTGAATGAAAACAAGAAATTAGATGACATCAAGCATCGAAACGAGAATCTCTTGTTACTTGCATCCGCGATATACAACATGGTTCTCTGTGACTTAGATGCTGAGCTTCAGGAAGAAGCGGAAAGAGGACTCTTCGACCAAGTCCCATCACGTTTCAAAAGTAGGGTAAGGGATCGAATTTGACGCCTAACGTCCTCTTTAAATGCGAGTACTTCCAGAAAGGAAGGAAAGGATATTCCTTCTATTCATCGAAAGA
>CAVDMV010000037.1:0-6945 GCA_963610315.1 Acutalibacteraceae bacterium | reverse complement strand
GTAGTGGCGAAGGTATCCGTAAGGACAGAATAGCGAGCTGCCGGGCTTTTTTTTTGAAAATTTATTCGATATTTTAGAAGAATTCAATTATTACTTTTTTTACAAACTATAAATATAGTTTAAATTGTATACAAGTTATGATAAAATAAACATACCTATTAAGGAGGCTTGTTATGGATATTGATAAGAAAACTCAATATGGTAGCGTTAATATCTCACTAGATGCACTTGCTAGTGTCGCTTGTGAAGCAGCAACAGAATGTTATGGTGTTGTAGGTATTAGCAGCAAACGTACTCTTAAAGACGAAATTAATGAAATATTAAAAAAAGAAAATTATTCAAAAGGCGTTTATGTTCGTAAGAATTCTAAAGGCCAAGTTGAAGTAGATATATACATTGTTGTTTGTTTCGGACTTAGAATCACTGAAACAATTACCGCGGTACAAAAGAAGGTTAAATACGATTTAACTAAGACTTTTAACTTGAAACAAGTTACCGTCAATGTTTACGTCACAGGCGTAAAAGATATCTAATTACGAAGGAGATGACATTTATGAAAACTATAGATGGAATAATGCTCAAACAAATGATAATCTCTGGTGCTAACTATTTATATAATTGTTATCCAGAAGTTGATGCATTAAACGTTTTCCCAGTACCTGATGGAGATACTGGTACAAATATGAACTTAACCATGCAAAGTGGTGCTAAAGAAGTTGAAAATAGAACTGATAAAGGCGTTTATGAAATTGCAAAAGCATTCTCTAAAGGCTTATTAATGGGCGCGAGAGGTAACTCTGGTGTTATTCTAAGCCAAATCTTTAGAGGATTTGCGATGTCTTTACAAGGCAAAGAAACTATTAATGCGGTTGAATTATCACAAGCATTATCAAATGGTAGAGAAGTAGCTTATAAGGCTGTTATGAAGCCTGTTGAAGGAACAATCTTAACTGTTATTAAAGATTCTTCAAAACTCTTAGAAGAAAAAGTTACTCTTAAGATGGATATCGAAAAAGCTTTTGAAATTTTCTATAATGAAGCACGTGAATCTTTATTAAGAACTCCTGATTTACTTCCAGTTTTAAAAGAAGTTGGTGTTGTTGACTCAGGTGGTATGGGTTTATGTAAGGTTCTCCACGGTTTTAAGAAAGCATTAAAAGGTATTATTGTTGAAAAGAATGCTGTTACTTCAATTGTTGAAAAAGATGAAACTTCTCCTCTTGAAGCAAGTGATGAATATGGTTACTGCGTTGAATTTATTTTAAATCTACCAGAAGAACCTACAGATGTCGGTAAAAAGATGTTTGTTGATAAGAAATTTAATTCATTCTTACAATCACATGGTAATTCAATTATCTTTAAGAAAGATGGACAAATTATAAAAGTTCATTTACATACTTTAACTCCTGGTGCAATCTTAACATTCGCTCAACAATATGGTGAATTTAACCGTGTTAAAGTTGAAAACGTCGCTTTAGATCATACAGAAATGAATGTATTTGAAGAAGAAGTAAAAGATGAACCAATGAAAGAATATGCCTTAATTGCTTGCTGTGCAGGTGAAGGTATCGCAGATAAATTTAAAGAATACGGTGTTGATGAAATCGTTTCAGGTGGTCAAACAATGAATCCTTCGACAGAAGATTTCGTCGCAGCGATTAAGAAAGTACATGCGAAAAATGTTATCATTTTACCAAATAACTCTAATATTGTTCTTGCAGCTCAACAAGCGGCAGACGTATATGAAGGAGCAGAAGTAAGAGTTGTTCAAGCTAAGACAATTCCTCAAGGATTTGTAGCTTGTATGATGTTTAATATTGAAGCTTCCTTAGATGAAAACGTTAGTGAAATGACTGAAGCTATCGCGAATGTTAAATCAGGTCAAGTTACTTTCGCAATTAAAGATACTAATATTGACGGCGTTGATATTAAGAAAGATCAATATATCGGTATTAACGGTAAAACTATCATTTGTTGCTATCCTAACAAAGTAAAAGCAGCTTATAAGATGATTTCTTCAATGCTTGATGAAAATTCTTCTATCATCACATTAATCGTTGGTGAAGATGCAACAAGTAGTGAAGTAGAAGCTTTAACTGAATTAATTTCTAATAAATATCCTGATGTAGAAATTGAAGTTACTGAAGGTAAACAACCAGTATATTCATTCATTGTTGGTGTTGAATAAGAGAAAATTAAGAAAATCACTCGAAAAGAGTGATTTTTTTGTTAATTTAAGGTAAATAAAGCCTTCTAGGTAAATATTTTTTTGTAAAAGTGGCATTCTTGTTATATAATTAGTATACGGCATAAAGCCGAGGAGTCGAAATGAAAAAAATAAGAGTATTATTTCCATATGTAGAAGCTGGCTTAGGTCATATAATGCCTTTAATGTCTATTAAAGAAGTATTTGAAAAGAAGTATGGTTCTAAATGTGAAGTTATTACATGCAATTTCTTTAAAGATTCAGGTGATCCATATTTAAAACAATATGGACAATTTTTAGTCAACCAAGTTGTCAATTATAATAAACATAGAAATCTAGGTTATTTCGCGACTATTAATTCTGAATTTTGGGGTACAACTTTATCTTCTTTTACAACGATGAGACTTATTCCAGGAGCATGTGCATCAGGTATTGAATATATGAGAGAACTTAATCCTGATGTTGTTTTTTCTACGCACTGGGCGACAAATTATTATGCAGAACACGTTAAGAACAAAGATATCTTTACCATCAGTTATTGCCCTGATGTCGTAATGAATTCTTTATTTAGATATAGAGCAAATTTAACTTTAGTTGCTTCAAGCATCGGTTATGAAAAAGCGATGAAGAGAAGAAAATATAATGAAGATAATTTAAAGAGAGTTCCTTTCTTAATTAGAAATGAAGCTTTTGATATTCCTCTTGATAAGATTGAAAATAGAAAGAATTTAAATCTTCCTTTAGATAATTTTACAATTACTTTAATGGAAGGTGGTTATGGTATTGGTAAAACAGAAAAGATCTGTGAAGAACTGGCAAAAAAACATATTAAAATTACCATTATCCCATTCTGTGGAAAGAATGAAGAATTATTTAAAAAGTTATCTTCTTTACAAACTACAGAAGAAGTTAAATTAATGCCAATGGCATTTACTCCAAATGTATTACCATATATCGCGGCAAGTGATCTTTTCCTCGGCAAAAGTGGTAACTGTATTGCAGAACCTACTTTCTTTGGAGTACCATCAATTATTACTAATTTCGCGACATTAATTGAAAGAGATATCGGTAATTATTACATTAATAATGTTAAATGCGCTTTAAAAGAGTTTGATGTTGATAAAATAGTTGAAATGATAGAATCATATGTTAATAATCCAAGCTTATTAGATGAACTTAGTAAAAACGCAAGAGATTACCACGATAACTTTGGTGCAGAATATACCGCAGATTTAATCTATAAAGAAATCTGTAAATATTTTAATCAACGCGATTTACTTTTAGAAGGAAAAAAGAAGCATGGATTACGTACAAATAGTTAATTTAATTAGTCAAATTATATATATAATTTATGCTGTATTAATGGCTCATTTTGTCGTGTTCGGGATAGTTGGTATTTTTAAGAAAACAAAATATCCTCATAGTGATGATAAATGCCGTTATGGCATTGTTATTTCAGCAAGAAATGAAGAAAATGTCATCGGTAATTTAATTCTAAGTATTAAGAATAATAACTATCCAATGGATAAAATAGAAATATTTGTCGCGGCCCATAACTGTGATGATAAAACTGCAAGTGTTGCTTCTTCTTTAGGGGCGCATGTTTATGAAATTAATGATCCTACAAGTGGAACAAAAGGCTGTGCCTTAAAAGCCTTATTTGAAAACATCGATAAAGATTATGGCATTATGAATTTTGATGGTTTCATCATGTTAGATGCAGATAATTTAATTAAAGATGATTACATTGAAAAACTTAATGATGCATTTAATTATTTTGATAAGAAGTCAATTGTTACTTCATATCGTAATTCAAAGAATTTTGGCTATAATTTAATGTCTGGATGTTATGGTATATACTTCGTTCAAGGTAACGCGATTGAATCGCGTGGTAGATCAATATTAGGATGCTCGGCTAGAGTTCAAGGTACAGGATTTGTTATTCCAAGTGTCTGTGTTAAAAAAGGTTGGAATTATCTAACTCTAACAGAAGACTGGGAATTTACTGTTGATCAAGATATTGCCGGTTATAAGATTAGATATACTGATGAAGCAGTATTTTACGATGAACAACCTACAAACGTGAGAATCATGTTTAGACAAAGAGTAAGATGGGCAAGAGGTCATTTACTTGTCTTCTATTTAAGAATTAAAGATTTATTAAAATCATTATTCTCAAGAAAGACTAAGACAAGATTTTCTATTTATGATATTACGATTTATATCTTACCTTTCTGTTTAGTTTTATTCATTATTGGTTTTATTCAATGTTTATTATTAATGCTAGCTCCATTATTTACTTCATATAGTTTCTATGACATCTTCATTGGTGAAATAACTTCTTTCTATGATTTAGTTTATGGAGGAGGTTATCTAATTGGTATGGCTCGATCATTAATCTTTGGATATTTAGGTTTCTTCTTATTAACTGCATTATTATTCATCGTTGACCACAAGAAAATTAAAGGTGTATCATTTATAAAAAAGATTGGTATTTGTTTAACTTATCCAATCTTTATGACTATTCAATTTATTATTGATATAGTCGCTTTATTTTCAAGAAAACTTACTTGGAAAGTTATCCCTCATAAGGATCGAACAAATATTTTCCACATTCATAAGAAAAAGAGTAGATAACTAATAGTTACTATTCTTTTTTATTACTTTTAACTAAAAAATAAATATTGTAGAATAGATTTAGGTGAAAATATGAAATTATTAAAGACTACTTTAGAAAGTGAACTAAATAATTTACACATATATGATTCAGAAGATTTATTAAATCATCTTCCTTATCGATATGAGTCTTTTGAATATACTAATGAATTTCCTTTAGAGGATAAAAATCGTTATGTTCTATATGGAACGATAATTTCTCGACCAATCTATGTACGTGCGAAAAACATTAAGATATGTTCTTTTTCTTTTGCTTCTAATGAAGGAGTTATTTATCAAGTAAAAGCATTTAATCAAGATTATTTAATGAAGGTTTTAAAGGTTAATGAAGCTTTCTCTTTAATTGCGAGTTATTCTAAAAAAGGTAACTATATGTCTTTAATTAAGATTAAAAAAGGGAAGATTAAAGAAAATGAAAGATTAAAACCAGTTTATCATCTAAATACAAAAATTAGCCAAGATAATTTTCATAAATTAATTAAACGAACACTTGAAAATCAAGGAGCCTATTTTAATAATATAATCCCTTCATATTTAAATAAAAAATATAAATTAATACCTTATGTAGAAGCTTTAAATAAAGTGCATTTTCCTACTTCTTATGACGATATTTCTGTAGGCTTAAGAACTTTAAAATTTATTGAATGTTTGGATTTTTCTTTGACAAATAAACTTATTCGTGATGAAAATAAAAAACTTATTAAACATGAAGTATTAAAAATAGATCTTAGTAAACTAAAGAAATTTATTTCGTCTTTACCATATGAACTTACACAAGATCAAAAAAATGCCGTGAATGATATCTATAAAGATTTAAATAGTGAACACTTAATGTATCGCTTATTACAAGGCGATGTAGGAAGTGGAAAAACGCTTGTTTCATTACTTGCTTTATATACTAATTATTTAAGAAATAAACAAGGAGTAATGCTCGCACCAACTGATTCACTAGCTAGACAACATTATTTTTATTTTAAAGAATTATTAAAAGATGAAGATATTGAAGTTCTTCTTTTAGTCGGTTCATTATCTAATAAAGAAAAAAAGCAAATTAAAGAGGTTTTACTAACTAAAACTAATGTTATTGTTGTTGGTACTCATGCAGTATTTTCTAAGTCTATTAGTTATCTAAACCTCGGATTAGCGATTATTGATGAACAACATCGTTTTGGCGTCAATCAAAGAAATTTACTTGCTTCAAAAGGAGATAGCGTTGATATTCTCCTCATGAGCGCGACACCAATTCCGAGAACTTTATCAATGTCTATTTATGGGGATTTAGATGTATCTTCTTTACATTCTTATCCATTTAAAGAAAGAAAAGTGAAGACTTTAGTAGTTAACGATAAATCACCTAAAATTAGTTCATTAATCGATTATGCGATAAGTAAAAATAGACAAGTTTTTATTGTTTGTCCAAAGATTTTAGAAGGGGCTACAACATTAGTTTCCGCGAATGAAATATATCAAAAATACAAAGAAAAATATGGTAATAATATCGAGTTATTACACGGAAAAATGGATGAAAATAAAACAAGTGATTTAATTACTCGCTTTAAAAACAAAGAATTTTTAATTCTTGTCGCGACTTCTATTGTTGAACTTGGAATTGACGTAAAAGAAGCTTTAGGAATAATTATTTTTTCGGCGAATAATTTTGGCTTAGCTTCCTTACATCAATTAAGAGGTAGAGTAGGGCGAAATGGAGAAGAATCATTCTGTTTATTAGTTTATAACGAAGACGTAAGCGAAGAAAAAATCGAAAGATTAAAATTCTTAGAAACGACCTTAGATGGCTTTAAAATTGCTGAACAAGATATGCTCTTAAGAGGACCAGGTGATTATTTAGGAATTGAACAAAGTGGCTTTCCAACTTTCAATTCTTTAAATATCGTTTCTGATTATAAAATGTTTGAAGTTTCTAAAAATGAGATTAATTATATTTTAGAAAATGAATCAAATTTAGAAAATAGTAATTATATTAATCGAATTAAAGAAAAAATGATAAAAAAAGCTAGTGAATTATCACTTATTGAAGAAATTTAATTATTAATAATTAAAAT
>CAVDMV010000036.1:0-7129 GCA_963610315.1 Acutalibacteraceae bacterium | reverse complement strand
AAAAATATTTATTGATAAATCTGGACTTATTAATGTTACCAATTCTAATTTGAGAACTAATGATAAATTCATGTGTGTCACCCGTCCTAGAAGATTTGGTAAATCAATGGCTTTAGCTATGCTTATTATTCTAAAGGCGTGATTCTAGAGATTTATTTAAAGGTTTAAAGATAACTAATGATCATCCTTCTTTTGAAGAACACTTAAATAAACATAATGTCATATGGATTGATATGGCTTCATTTTATACAGGATTAACAAATAAAAATGATTTTGTTTTTAAGTTAAAAGAATATCTATATAAAGATTTAAAAAATACTTATAGTTCTTTAAATTTAGATTATGATTTAAGCGATGGATTATTTCTTTCTAATGCAATCATTGAAATTAATTCTAAATTAAACGAAAGATTTATCTTCTTAATTGATGAATGGGATGTCATCTTTAGAGAAGAAGAAAATAATACAAAATTATGTGACGATTATATCATGTTACTTAGAGCTTTATTTAAATCAAGTAATGTTTCTGCTTGTATTGATTTAGTTTATATGACAGGTATTTTACCTATTAGAAGATATTCTACTCAATCTACCTTAAATATGTTTACTGAATATAATATGATTGATCCGGATAATCTATCTACTTACTTTGGTTTTACTGAAGAAGAAGTAAAAGGACTATGCAAAGAATATAATAGAGATTTTAATGAAATTAAATCTTGGTATAATGGTTATAGACTAAATGGTAATGATATTTATAATCCTAAATCTATCGTTGAAGCAGTAACTAGAGGTGTATGTAAAGACTATTGGACTAAAACAAGCGCGATAGAAGCAGTTACTGATTATATGAATTATGATAATGGTGTTTTAAAAGATACTATTGCAAGAATGTTAACTGGTGAAAAAGTAGAAGTTAAAACATATAAATTCGAAAATGATTTAACTAAAGTTGATTCAACTGATTCTGCTTTAACAGTTCTTATTCATTTAGGATATCTAGCTTATGATTCAGAAACAGATTCTTGTTATATTCCTAATTATGAAATTAAACAAGAATTTGTTAAAGCTTTAGATAAATTACATTGGACTGAAATATATAACCCTATTTCTAATTCTAAAAAGCTATACGAAGAAACTTTAAAAGGTAATACTACATATATAAATGAAACATTAGGTAAGAATCATTTAGATCTTGCTGGACCTTTTAATAAGAATAAAGAAGATGTTCTAGGTATTATTGTTCAAATATCTTATTATGCTTGTAAGAAATATTATAACGTAAAAAAAGAAGATAGTTCTACTTTAGGTAGATCAGATATACCTTTTATTCCTTATAGTAATGACCATATACCAATGATTGTTGAATTAAAGGTTAATTCTTCTCCTAGTGAAGCTATTAAACAAATTAAAGATAAACAATATTTTAATGCTTTAGGTTCATATAAAGGAGAAGTATTATTACTTGGTATATCTTATAACGATAAGACTTTAAAACATGATTCAATGGTTGAGAGAATAAAGTTATAGTGTTTAAAGCTTTATAGGTGCAAAATTTTGAAGAAATTGCACTTCAAATAAGTAATATTAACTTAGATGTGCAAAATTGCGAACATAAAACTAATTATTATAAGTTTGAAGAGAACAAATAAAAACATCCTCACGGATGTTTTTATTTAAAGATAAAGATCTTTCTAAAAATATAATTTAAAATAAGGCCAATTCCTGTTGCAAATACCTTAGAAATAATAAATCCCCAGGTAAGATTATTAAAGCAGATTGCTTCCCAATGTAATCCTTGAGTAAACCATAAATCATTAACTAAATAATTGAATAATAATTGAAATAATAAGACTAAGATACCAATTATCGCAAATGTTAAGAAATCTTTAAATGATTTACCAGCATTTTCATCTTTTTTATCTTTATAAACAAAGATGATACTTAAGAAATAATTGATAAATAAGCCAACAGTGAAGCCTCCCACCATCGAGATAGTATCTTTAACGTTCCAAGTTCCTAGATTTATCATAGGTAGAACTGCGCTTAGAAGGAAAGAAATAAGCCAATCAACTAAGGTTGCAAGTCCTCCAACAAGAAGGAAACGGATGAATTCAAATATTAAAGATTTTAAAGATTGCTTTTCTTTATGTTCTTCGATAACTTCATTTTCTTCCATAATTCACCTCTAGAATTTTCGATAATCTTCTAATTTCCAGTTTGGATTAGCTGCGAGAGATAAAGGTGCGAAGACCTTTTCTTCGTATAGATAACTACCTACTTTCGCGATCATTGCCGCGTTATCAGTTGTGCACCATAATGGAGGAATAACAACTTCTACATCTTGATTTTTTAGTCTTCTAACCACTTCACTTCTTAAATAAGAATTAGCCGAAACTCCTCCAGCAAGAACTACTTGTTTACAATTAAATTCTTTTACGGCTGGTAAAGCTTTATCTAAAAGTAAATCAATTGCCGTTTCTTGGAAAGAACAAGCTAAATCAGGAACATTAACTTTTTCACCAACTTGTTCAAGGTGATGAACTAAATTAATAACAGCTGTTTTAAGACCTGAATAAGAATAATAATAACTTCCATCATTTAATGGACGAGGTAATTTATATGTGTGCTTACCTTCTTTAGAAAGGCGGTCAATAGATACTCCGCCAGGATAAGGTAAACCAACTACACGAGCAACTTTATCAAAAGCTTCGCCTAGTGCATCGTCTTTAGTTTCTCCAATAATTTTAAAAGATAAGTGTTTATCCATTAAAACTAGTTCGGTATTACCTCCAGAAACAACAATCGCTAAACAAGGGAATTTAAGTGCCGCTTGATATTCATTTGCATAAATATGGCCTGAAAGATGATGAACTGGAATTAATGGTTTATGATACATTAGAGCTAATGTCTTCGCACATTGTAAACCAACATGTAAAGCTCCAATTAAACCAGGTCCTGACGTAACTGCGATAGCGCTAACATCATCCATAGTAATTTTTGCTGTTTCAAGCGCTTCTTTTAAGACAACGCCGATATTTTCAACGTGTAATCGAGAAGCAATTTCAGGCATTACTCCTCCATATTTTTGGTGGATTGCAATTTGAGTAGAAACGACATTCGCGAGTAATTCAGTATCATTCTTTAAAACTGCGATTGATGTTTCATCACAAGAAGATTCAATCGCAAGAATTATTTTATCCATAATCTAAACTCCTTTCATCATATATAAAGCATCTTCTCCATTTGAATAATATGCCTTTTTTGTTAATACGTATGTAAAGCCATATTTTTCATATAAAGATATCGCTTTAACGTTTGATTTTCTTACTTCTAAGGTGCAAACAAAGCACTCTGCTTTTTTAAAATCTTCACTCATCTTATCAAGCATTTTTTTCGCTAGACCCATGCGAGAATATTCTTCACTCACACAGATTTTAACTAGTTCTCCTTGATCAAATAAGATCCAATAAATAATAAAACCAATGACTTTATTATCATCTAAAATAACGTATGTTGTAGAAAATTGATTTTCATTAATTTCATAGATAAATTGCTCTTTGTTCCAAGGAGCAAGAAAATATTTTTGATCTAACGAAACTATTTCTTCAACATGGTTAATATTTGCTTTTACTAATTCCATATTAATCCTTTAAATAAGATGGTTTTACGCTTAATACATCACTAGTAACAGGAAGAATTTCACTTAATGAATTCATACTAGTAATTACGTCAGGTAAATTATTCTCTAAACCAAGATATTCAACTTCACCAATTACTTCGTAATCAGGATGTTCTTTAATAAACAACAATACTTCTTCATTAGTTAAGACTCTATCTTCTAAGATAGTTTTTTCGTTATCATAAACACCGATATAGCTTCTCTTACTACGAGCGTTCATTAATGCGATAAATTTCTTATCTTTTCCCCCGAAGATTCTTAAAGAAGAAACACATTTTAATTTAATATTTTCATTCATAACCGCGATAGTTTTCGCGATTGTTAAGGCAATTCTTATTCCAGTATAAGAGCCAGGACCAATTGAACAAACAATTTCGTTAAAATCATTAATTTCTAAAGAAGTTTCTTTTAACGCTTTTTCTAGTTCTGGAATCATAAGTTCAGATTGACGTTGCCAACAAGCAAATGATGTTTTATAAATGATATTATAATCTTTACTAATACCGATTGATAAATCAGTATTTGAACTATCTAACATTAAGGTTAACATTTAAATTCCTCCTTTAAGCGTGAAACGACTTTATCATATTTTTTATATTCACTACTAATTACAAATCTTCTTTTTGTATCATCTAAGATGGTTATTTTAATTTCTAATGGTTCAAAGATTAAGTCTTTAATAAACTTCCCCCATTCAACGATGCATAAACCATCACCTTCAATTACTTCTTCTAGACCAATAGAAGCATTAGTTCCTTCTTCTAGACGATAAGCATCAATATGATATAAAGGTAAACGACCATCAAAATAACATTTTAAAATATTAAAAGTTGGACTTGATACATTGTCTTCTATTTTTAAAGCTTTCGCGATTGATTTAGTTAAAGTAGTTTTTCCTGCGCCTAAATCTCCATCTAAAGAATATAAAGCACCTTTAAAAGCTTCTTCACCAAGGATAGTTCCAAGTTTAGAAGTATCTTCTAAATTATTTGATTCAATAATAAGTTCCATAAGTGCCTCCGTTACCAAATAATTATATCACTAAGATATAAACTAGTTATCATTTATTTTAATTATTAATTTTATAGATTAAAAAACTATAGGATAACCTATAGTTAATCGTCGCTTTCTTCATAATCATCAAGCATTTCTTTATCTTGATGAGCGCTTAATTCTTCAAATTTCTTATAATAATCAATCATTAAATTATCATCATAAGGATAAGCATTATCTTCCATTAGCTTCTTTGAACGAGCGTTCGCGAGCTTAATAACCTTATCTAAATCATCTGAATAATTATACTTTTTACGATGAAATTCATATTCCTTAGAATCTAGTTGTAAGATTGATTTATCTGGCATTAATTTTAAATCTAAATCATAGTCAATATATTTAATACAATTCTTACTAACAATACTAGGAGAAGCGATATTACAATAATACATAATGGCATTTTCTTTAAACATCGCGATAAAGTTATACCATTCATGAAAGAAGAAGAATGATATGGCAGGTTCTCTAGTGAACCATCTTCTTCCATCTGCTTCAATAACTTTATTACAAGTAGATGCCGTGACTATATAATCATCAGTATAGTCAACTATCATCGCGCTTTCCCAAGTTCTATGAAGTGAACCATCGTGTTTGTAGCTTTGTACATGGATCCATTTTCCAATTAATTCTTCTTTTAACACGTTTTCGTCCTCACTTGTCGAAAAGATTATAACAAAGATAAGATTGATTTTAAATAAATCGAACATAAAATCTCATAAAAGCAATTAAAAAGACTAAATCGTAAAAAACGACTTAGCCTAAAATTATCATTTATTTAGTTAATGATTTATAAACCTCTGCGACTAATTTCATGTCTTCTTTAAAGTGAGTAAAGGAAGTACCAACAAATTCTTTTTCAAGAGGAATAACCATTAAATCATCAGAATATGATAACCCAATTAATAATGAACCTTCATTAAAAGAAATTAAGACATCATTTAATATATTATCACAACTAAAGGCATTTAAAGCTTTTACAACTGAAGAAGTAAATACTTGTTTTAATGATTCGTTTGAAGCATATACTTCCCAAGAAGAGCTTAAATCATGAACATCAATCTTATTTACATCATCGAGATTATTAGGTGTAGCATCTCCACATCCTTTTAAATAACAAAGAATTCTTCCTTCAGATTTTAATTCATAAGGCATAACGACAAGTTTACCAACAAATCCAACACGATGTGTCTTTCTTACTTTCTTTTCACCAGTTTTAATTGATACATCACCGGTATAACAAGAAGTACCATTTAATGAATAACGAACAATATTCCTTGAGCCAATTTCAATACAGTCATTAACATAAGCAAGCTTATCAACTACTTCTCTATCTAATTTTTCTTCAAATTTAATTGTAACGTTTTTATATATACTAGGATCATAAGAATATGATTCAGTATATAAAGAATAAACATTTAGATATCTCTTTACGCATTCATCCATCTTTCTTCTTTGATAACGAGTTAACGCAAATACTAGGACAAAATAAACTGCAATACCAATTAATAAATATACGACAGCATCTGGATAAATTAAGCCTACTATTAGGATTGCAATCATCGCGACAAAGAGAACAATACCTAATACTTTATTATATTTTAATAATCGATCATGTTCTTCTTTAAATTCAACTCTTGCTTTATTAACTGCTTTATTTAATTCATTTTCATCACTTACATCAATTTGATTTAATTCACCTGTTTCGTTAAATTCTAATGGAGTTGTTTCATTAGCGCTTTCAGCACTTAATTCTTCTTTTGTTGCTTCTTCTTTAGTTTCACTAACTGGTTCTAGTTCTACTGGAACTTCTTCTTTAATCTCTTCTTGAGTTAATGGAGTTTCTTCTTCAGAAACAGGTTTTTCACTAATTAGCGTTCCTTCATTAATTTCTGTAATAACAGGTTCTTCAGTAGCTACTTCTTTATCATCTATTGTTTCTTCTTTAGAAACGATATTTTCTTCATTTATATTTTCACTTGTAATAGTTGTTTCTATTTTTTTCTTTCTAGGCATAAATTTCTCCTTTAATTTATATTATTATAGAGCAAACAATAATAAATTTCACTCTAAAAAGAATATCTTATAACGTTAAATTATTTTAATAATAGAGCTAGATTGTCTTTTTTCTCAATTTCATATAATTCCATTTCAATAACCTCTATCCATATTAATCTTTTTTAATTCAACCTACGTTTTTATCACTTAACGTTTTATTTTAAAACTCAAAGTACAGAGTAACTAAAACAAGATATTTAAAGCTAAATAATTTACTAGCTTACAAATTCTATTACTAATGTTTTTAATAATCAAAGAAATTAATGAAAGTGTCAAGATAAAATAGGCTCTTTCCAAAGTTAGTTGAATTACTACTTTTCACACATCAAAATTTTTGACT
>CAVDMV010000035.1:0-7520 GCA_963610315.1 Acutalibacteraceae bacterium | reverse complement strand
GTATTATAGTCATCTTGTAGTTCTTGTTTTGTTGATGTTATATTTGCATTTAACTCAGATACTTTTCCTTCATAATCAGCTTTTAAACTAGCTACATCATTATCATGCTTAGTTTTTAACGCAGCTAATTCAGCTTCATCAGAAGATATTCTAGAAGAAAGAGTAGATATTTTATCATCAAAATATTTTTGTAAAGATTCTATACTAGAATTTAATTCAGTTTCTAGTTCTTTTTTATTTTTCTTTAATTCTTCTTGTAAAGAATTAAGTTCTATTTCTAAACTAGTTTGTTTTTCTAAAAGAGTAGATATTTTACTATTATAATCATTTTTAACTGAAGTAATATCTCCATCCATTTTTCTTTGAAGATCACTAATTTGATTTTGAATAGACGCTAATTCATTTTGAATTTCACTTATTTGATTTTTAAGTTTAGCAATATCATCACTAGTACAGCTAGATAAAGAAGAAATAACAAACATAGAAGTCATTAACACTAATACTTTTTTAATTTTTTTCATATAAAAACTCCTCTATTAGATAAACAAATTACAATTTAATTATATATACATGCATGCAAGCACAAGAGATTAATTGTAAATTATTACTATCACAATAGTGAAAATTCAATATAAAAAAGTTAGAAAAATCTTATTTTTTGTAGTATGATACAAAAACTTTGAAAAGTGATGATAGAAATATAAATGTAAAAACACAAGGAAAATATTTTGCATCAGAACTAAGCTTTAGATATTTCATGTTAGTAAAAACTCTCAAGTCTTTTTAATTCCTTAGTCCAACTTTTGGGGTTCACTTCAAAGTGGATATAAGGCTTAATAGAACACAATTGAAAATAGTAGAGCTTTTAAGAAATAATCCTAATACTACAAGTGTAATGCTTATGAAAGAATTGGGACTTGGACATTCGGCTATTTCTAATAATCTAAATAAATTGCAAGAAATAGGTGCAATTTCAAGAGTTGGTGCGA
The DNA here is from genome assembly GCA_963610315.1 of Acutalibacteraceae bacterium. Lineage (GTDB taxonomy): Bacteria > Bacillota_I > Bacilli_A > RFN20 > CAG-449 > UBA3210. The sequence goes on along the minus strand of CAVDMV010000035.1, from coordinate 6,531 downwards.
AAAAAGGTGGATATTGGAAGGTTAATGACTAAAATAAATTACTTAATATTACAAGAAAATGCTTGATTTGCACTTTCTTGCAAGGTTCACCTAATGAAACCAGGGGCGTAATAGATAAGTATATAAATAATAATGGGTTTACTTGTATAACAATTTATTATTAAGGTAAAGCATACTTATTGGTATACTTATTGGTATACTTGTTGGTATACTTTTTAAATTTTATATGATATACTATTGATATGGAAAGAGGGCTTTTATATGGATGAAAAATACGATTTGTTTGAAAAATTGTTGGCCTATAAAGATGAATATGAATGGCTTGATTTTAAAGAAAATTGGTTTAATAAAGACGAGATAGGTGAATATATATCTGCCATTGCAAATGGTGCTGCGCTTTTTGGAATGGAATATGGATATATTGTTTGGGGAGTTACCGATAAAACTAAAGAAATAGTTGGAACTAGCGTTAATTTTAATAAAGATATTGATCATGAACCTTATAAACATTATTTATCAAGAAATTTAAACCCTAAAATTGCATTTGATGTACTAGACTTTGATTATTATGGTAAAAGAATTGTTATCTTAATCATTCCACAATCTAAATCTGTAATTACGAAATATAAAGATGAATCGTATATAAGAATAGGTTCGAGTAAAGAAAAATTAAAAAAGTTTCCTGAATGGGAAATAAAACTTAATAATGTATTGGTTAATGGTATACCTACAATAGTTAATACTGCCGCTCCTGATTATGCTCAAGAATTAACATTCGAGAAACTTTTTATGTATTATGGGGCTAAAGGGATAACTTTAAGACAAGATACATTTGAAAAAACATTAAAGCTGAAAAATAAAGACAATAAATATAATATAATGGCATATATTTTATCTGATCAAAATTCTATTCCAGTTAGAGTTTCTATTTTTAGCGGAAAAGATAAAACAGCATCACTTTTTTCGGTAAAAGAATTTGGAAATAATTGTATTTTATATTCAATGGACAAAATTCTAGAATATGGAGATGCAATTAATATAATTCAAGCAGATGAAAGAAATAGAATATCAGAGAGAATAGATGTACCTTTATTTGACTATGAAGCTTTTCATGAAGCTATTTTAAATGCATTTATTCATAATAAATGGTTGATTTTAAATGGACCTCAAATAACAATCTATACTGATAGAATTGAAATATTGTCTCATGGGGGACTAGCATTAGAACAAGATGAAAATGGATTTTATAATGGTGCGAGTATACCAGTAAACGAAATACTTGCTTCAATTTTCTTACAATTAAGAATAAGTGAACGCTCAGGTAGAGGGGTTCCTAAAATTGTAGGGAAATATGGAAAAGAAAGCATTAAAATTGAAAAAAATAGAATTATAGTAATAATTCCATTTAATAAGATAAATGTAAATTCTTTTAAAATAGTAGACCAAAGAGTAGACCAAAAAGTAACCCAAAAGATTAATAAGTCTCAAGAAATTATAATTTCAGAAATTAGAAATAATCCGAATGTAACAATTTCGCAATTAATGCTTAAAACAGCACTATCATCTCAAGGCGTAAAAAAGAATTTGAGAATCTTAAAGGAAAAAAATATAGTTGAAAGAATAGGTTCAAATAATGGCGGCTATTGGAAAGTTAATGATTAAGATTAATTGAAAAAAATTTTTAATTACCTCATATTGCAAGAAAATGCTTATTTTGCACTTCCTTGCTAGGTTCACCGAGTGAAACCAGATACGTAAATAAAAAGTATTTAAATAATAATGGATTTATAACTTTTAGAATAATATTTAAATGAAATAGAAGTGGTTACGATAAATTTGTGGCCACTTTTAAAATGTTATAATAATTTCAAAGTCAATTACTTGTAATTTCAAAATGAAATTGTTATAATATCATTAGATTTAGAAATAAGTAATTTTGGAGGTGGACTTATGACTGAATTTGCAATAAGAGTTAAATCGTTAATGAATGAAAAGAACATTAATCAAAAAGAATTATCAAAGATGAGCGGAGTATCTGAAGCTACTTTATGTAGATACTTAAAAGGGGAATCTACTCCGCGTCTTGATATAGTTATTAATGTTTCAAAGGCATTAGGCGTTAATGAGACTTATCTTTTAGGAGGTGAGAATAAAGAAAATCAAGAAAATCCATATGTAGAAACAAGAAATATAATTATGCGTAATAGAGCTGATTTATCTGACACAGAAAAAATGGAATTATTAAAATTGTTATTTGGTGATAAATAATGGTTAATGGTAAAGATTTTGAAAGAATGGATAGACTAGCACTAGAATTTTTGAACGATTATCAATTATATAGTTTTCCTCTTGATATATTTAAAATAGCGACTGATATTTTGAATGCTAAAATAGTTTATTATTCTTCATTAAATAATGAACAATTAGAATATATTAAAAGTAAGGATCCTTTAGATAAAGGATATACTGTTGTAGAACATTTATCTAATGGGTCTATTAGGTATATTATTTATATCAATGATTATAATTGCATTGCAAGACAAAGATATACACTTGCTCATGAAATAAAACATATATTATGTGGCGAGGAAAAATATAATAAAGATGAAGAAAAACTAGCTGATTATTTTGCAAAAATTTTACTCGCGCCAAAATGTATAATCATTGAAAATAATTATTTTTCTCAAGAAGAAATAACATCTTTCTTTGGACTATCATTAGAAGCTTCAAGAAATTATTTAACTGGTATTAATAATAGAATAAATTCTTATGGATTTTCATTGTTTGATTTTGAAAGAGAATATATGAATAATTATTATAAGTTTAATAAAATAAAAAAGAATTAATCCTACGGCAATAGAATTAATTCTTGTAACCATGTATAAAACATAGATAGCAATTAGATTTTATCATGGTTACATTAACTTATCAATAGTCAAATTTTTTGATTGCGAGGTGATGTTATGACTATGATAAATTCTAAAAAATCATTAACTTTTAATGCTAAAAAGAAAATAAAAGTTAATAAAATTAAAACTAAAATACAACTCAAGTTGGATTATTCCTCCATTGATAAAAGTGATTTATATGGCTTTTATCTAACTAATAAGACAACTAAGAATAATCTTATGGAACTACCTGATATAGGTTGTTTTATAAATGTTATTCCTGACTTTATTGCACTAGAAACTGAGACTGGCTTATATAATATTACTAATAATACATGTGTAGCTTGGTTTAAAGATGATAGTGTATTTGATACAATTGATGGTCTTTATAATGCAATTATTTATAAAGACATTGAACTATTAAAATATTATAAAGAAAGATATAAAGAAGTGAGATTCTTTATATCACCAGATTATTCTTTATATGGTGATTTTGATAAAACTGTAATATTAAATAATCTAAGAAAACAATTAGTTGTATCACTATGGTTAATATTTGAACTTAATGCAGTAGTTATTCCTTTAATGACTTATGCAAATGAAAATTCACTTAATTGGTGCTTTGAACATATAATGAAAAATTCTGTTGTCGCAGTATCACTTAAAGGTGTAATGGATGAACCTAATAAAAGTTTATTTAAGAAAGCATTAAAAAAATTAATTGATACAAGACATCCTAAATCATTGATTGTATATTCAGTATCCAAAGAAGAATCTACAAAAGATATGCTAGATTATGCATATAAGAATAATGTTGATGTTTATATCATTGATAATACTCTATTAAGAAGAAATAGAGGTGATATCAATGGGTAGGAAAATAAATAGTGGTTTATCAATTGGTGTTCATGGACAATTAAGTTTTGAAAATTATGAGTTAATGAATAAATTGAAAGAACAAAAGCAAGCTAATTATCCAAAACAGCAGACTTTAGTTACTGAAGAAGATGTAATGAAATTACAAAACGCTGGTGTTAAATTTAATAAAGAAGATGTAATATTTGTTACTAATGATAGCATTGGCAAATTAATTTGGCTTGAAAAAGGTAATGATCAAAGCGGTTTAAATCATATAAAGGCTAGGCATTCAAATGACTTTGCAAATAAGCATGGTGTGTCAGTTGATAAAATTCAAAGTCATATAAAAAATATAATTGAACATGGTAAATTGGAATATGAAAAAGTAACACAAAGGAATGGACGAGATTGCTATGAGAGATTATATAGCAAATCAGGCAAATATTATTTACAAACGGGTGTAGGATCTAATGGATATATAGTATCTGCATATCCAATATCAAAAAAAGAGGCTTTAGCGTTAATAAGGAGGAATAAGAAATGAAAGAAAAAGTAATATTAGATTTAGACTTTAATCAAGGGGCTATATGGATTTCTGATCAAGAAACTGGTGAACCTATAACAGGAATTGAAATCATTGATTCTAATAAAGATATAGCCTCAATAAATAAGAAAATTTCGGATTTATACTCTTCATATTATCATTTTGATTCAGAAGATTCTAATTGTAGTTTTGATAAAAATAAATTTTTTAGAGACAAAGAATTATTATTAAAAATGGTTGATGAATTAAAAAAACTTCTTGAAAATATTAATGATGGAAGTTTTGAAATAGAAGATAGGATTACTAAATTATATGATTAAATGTCCAAAATGTGGTAATGAATTAATAGTAATGAATAACGGTAGAGAAATTATAAAAAATGTATTTCGTGTGATTATGAAGTCGTAACAACCTATAACTCACCCATGGATTTAGATAGTACTAAATATGTGATTTTTATATTAGGTGAAAATGAAATCTCTTTAGAAAATATTAAATTGATTTCAAAATTAACAGGGTTTAATTACGTTCAATCGAAAAGCTATTTGCAAAATGGATATTTATTTAAAAAAGGATATGCTGAAGAAGTCTTGGAAAAGAAATTTGATAAATATGGTATAAAATATCAAATCATACCAAAATTTCCTTATTAATTTATTGGGTGAGTTATATTAACTCACTCTTTTGTGTTTTATTATTAAATATGAATTAAAATAATGATTTAAAAAATTACTATCATATTAAATACAAGATAATGCAAAGCCTTGCGCAATACTTAAAGGTTCACCTAGTGAAACCAGAGGCGTAATAGATAAATGTATTAATAATAATGGATTTATATGCATACGAGTAAGAATTTAAGCTTTTATTAAACTTGTAACATTTTTTAAAAAGTTACTGTAATTAAAATAAACACTTTTATTGAAAATATATGGCATTTATGCTATAATTTGAAAAAAGGAGTGGTTATATGGATATTAGTGAAAAACTAAAGAAAATAAGAAAAGAACTAGGCTTATCTCAAGATAAATTAGCACATGAACTTGGCGTTGATTATTCAACTGTAAGCAGAATAGAAAGAGGAGTCTTTAACCCTAGTTTTAAATTTGTTGAAAAATTAACAGAGTTTTGCGAAAAAAATAAAATTGATTTTGATAATTCAAATATATTAACTATTAATAATCTTAATACTTCTAACTTATATGATGATATTTCAAAAGTTATTAGTGAATCATATAATATCGCAAATAAGGCGGTTAATTATTTATTGGTTCAAAGAAATTATTTAATTGGAAAGAGAATTGCGATTGAAGTTCTTGGAAATGATAAAGCGGATTATGGCAAGAAAATAATTAGTGAACTTTCTAAAAAATTAACTGGTCAATATGGAAAAGGCTTTGATCAAAGAAATTTATATTATTATTTGGACTTCTATTATAAGTTTCCTGACATTTTGAACGCAGTGAGTTCAAAATCTTTCCTTAGCTGGACCCATTATAGAATACTTCTTCAGGTCGACAATAGTGAAGCCAGAAAATGGTACGAAAAGGAATGCTTTAACGAATGTTGGAGTGTTAGAACATTGCAAAGAAATATATCAAGTCAATATTATGAAAGAATGCTATCAACTCATTTTAAAGATAAAGTTCATAAGGAAATGATTGATGTTAATAAGCCTAATCAATCAAATAAACTTGACTATATAAAAGATCCAATGGTGTTAGAATTTTTAGGAATTAGTGAAGACAACACTTATCTTGAAAGCGATATTGAAAGTTCAATAATTACTCATATACAAAAATTTTTAATGGAACTTGGAAAAGGCTATGCTTTTGTTTCTAGACAAAAGAGAATCCATACCGAAAAAGAAGACTATTATATAGATTTGGTATTTTATAATTATATACTTAAATGTTTTGTATTAATTGATTTAAAAAGTTCTAAAATTACTCATCAAGATGTAGGTCAAATGGACATGTACATTAGGATGTATGACGAATTGATAAAAGAAGACTCAGACAATCCAACTATTGGCATAGTACTATGCTCTGATACAGACGAGGATATAGCTAAATATTCAGTAATGCACGGTAATGAACAGTTGTTTGCATCAAAATATAAATTATATTTGCCAAGTAATGAAGAACTGAAAAATGAAATAGAAAAGCAAAAAATGATTCATAAATTAAAAATAGATGATAAGTTATAATTCATATACTAACACTAAATGATATTTTAATC
>CAVDMV010000034.1:0-7757 GCA_963610315.1 Acutalibacteraceae bacterium | reverse complement strand
TCTCTTTCTTTTCTACTCTTTGAATAAGTGAAGCAATAATTGATCCACCAAATCCATATAAAGACATATTTCTTAAATTGGTAGGTGAAACATATAGATAAATACCTTGAGAATAAAATAAATCAGTTTTTAAAAAGAATCTTAATATATAAACAAAAAGTAAAAGAATACTAAAAAGAGAAAAGAAGACAAAAAGGAAAGTTAATGAACTTTCTAGTACTGTCTTTTTTGGTAATGAATTAGCTTTCTTATCAAAGTAAGGTTGTAAACCATGTTTAAAAATCTTTTCAGGTCGAACATCATTCATTTGTCCTTCATAAATTTCTTCAAGTGCTTTATCTCTTAAAGAATAAAAAGCATACTTAGATAAATTTAAAGTTCTAATATATTTAATAACTTCGACAAAACAAGAAAAGTAATCTTCATCTAGTTTTTTTCTTTTTTCTCTTAATTCTTTCTTCATCTTCAATCCTTAGAAAAAACAACTAAATCACTTCTATGACTTAGTTGTTTAAATTTAATTAGTCGTGTAATTTAACGTTATGATAGACTGCTTGAACGTCTTCACATTCAGAAAGCATACCTAATAAACCTTTGAATTTTTCTTCATCTTCTGGATCAAGTTCAACAAGTTCATTTGGAATCATTTTGATTTCACATGTTGTGAATTCAGAAATACCCATTCCATTTAATGCTTCTTTTGCTTGGTTTAATGCAGTAGGTGCAGTTGTAACAGTAATGAAATCTTCATCAAGTTCGACAGAATTAACATCGACATCTGCCATGATTAAGTTTTCTTCTACTTCGTCTCTATTTGTACCTTCGAATTCAATAACACCACATTCGTTGAAGTTGAATGATACTGAACCTGGAGTACCTAAGTGACCACCTTTTTTAGTAAATGCGCCTCTAACATTAACATAAGCTCTATTTGTGTTATCAGTTAATGTATCAACGATAATTGCACTAGCTCCTTGAGCAAAGCCTTCGTATCTACCTGCAGTATATGATTCAGCTGAACCGCCTTTTGCTTTTTGAATAGCTCTTTCAATAACTTCTTTAGTTACGTTTTGACCTTTCCATTTTTCAATCGCAGATCTTAAAGCTAAGTTCATTTCTGGATCAGGTTCACCAGATTTTGCAGCCATATAAATTTCTTTTGAAGCTCTCATAAATAAAGCACTTCTTGCTGCTGCAGTTGCTGCCATTGCTTTTGCTCTAACTTCGTGTGCTCTTCCCATAATAAAAAATCTCCTTATCGAATAAGACTTAAAGATTATAACACAATCATTTTATAGAAAAAACAATTCTATTCATTTTTTTCACTTGAATAGCATTTTTTATTAAGGGCTTAATTAATATAAGATTTATTATTGTTTAGCTAAAAGCATTAAAATCTTGTGCTATAAACTAAGACTAACGAGTTTTGCACTTGTTGTGCTTAGATTTACAACACACGATTTCTTCCGTAGAATCATCAATTTTCGTGTGTTGTAAATTTTTAAATAGAATTCATTTTAATTTGTTCGTTTAAATAATTTCTAATATTATTAAAACCAGTTTCTTCACTTGTGATACATCCATCAAGAATATCTACTAGATAAGGAGTCTTGAATAAATAAAAATCATTAATAGAAGAACAATATAAATTAGTTTCATTTAATTTATTAATCGCAAATTTATTTTCTAGTATGTTAATTAAATATATGTCAAAATTATGTTCGTTATAAAGGTATTCAATGTATTTTAAAGTATCTAAGCACGCCTTACATTTAGGAGAATAAAATAAAATATAATATTCACCTTCTTTTAATGAGAAGATATTTTCATCATAAGGAATAGTTACGTTTTCTATGGAAAAAGTTTCTAATGAAGACTCATCATTTTTACAAGCATTTAAAGTTAATAAATTAAAGAGTATAAGAAGGATAATTTTAATTTTTTTCATAATAATTCACCTAAATTAATATTTAGTAAATATTATTAAAAATCCTATAAAATATGTTAAAATAAACTAAGAAAGGTCATGACTATGAAACACTTTGATACTAAACAACTAACATTTTCTTCCCTTATGTGCGCTCTTTCGCTCATAATTATCTATTTAACTAAATTTATTGGAGGCTTTGAAATTATTTCAATGCTTATTTTACCTTTAGTCGCTAGTTTAGTATTTATTAAAGTTGATTATAAATATGCTTTTATATATTTAGTCGCGTTAAGTTTATTATCAATGTTTGATTTACAAACTTGTTTATTCTTAACTATTCCAAGTGTTATCTATGGATTGACATTTGGCTTACTAATCAAAAAATATTTTCATGGCTATAACGTTGTTTTCTTAACTAGTATTGTATTGACGCTTTTAGAAATAGGTTCAACTTTCTTAATTAAGGCAATTTATAATGTAGATTTAATTAAGACATTCGCGACTATTTTAAAAATTGAAGAATTAGAATTTAATTCTTTATATTTCTTATTCTTATATGTCATTAGTTTAATCTCTTCTTCTTTATCATATATCATTATTACTAATGAACTTAAAAAGATCGATTATGAATTCAATGAAAAGAAGAATCAATTTTTACCTATCTTTTTATTAAATATTGTCTTAGTTTGTTCAACTATTGCTTTTTATTTTATTAATACCTTAGTATTCTATTTATTACTTGGTGTTACTTCATTTTATACAGTAGTTTTAGGTTATTACATCTTCTCTTTCTACCAAAGAAAAATAATTTATTCTCTTCAAATAACTTTATATGTAATCGCAGTTATTACATTTATGGTTCTATTCTTTAATATAAATAGAAATTTAATGTCTTTATTCTTTTTATTAATCCCTCTAAGCCATATAATTAGTGGTAGTTATATCATTATTTATCAAAAGGTATATAAAAAGAACCCACTTGTTGATGAGATTTTTGATAAACTAGACTAAAGAGGAACATCTTATGCTCGACTTTTTAAAAACGATGGGACAAGGTATCTTGTACTTTATCCTTTCACCATTTTTATTATTGTTAATATTATGTTATGCCGTATATTCTTTTATACTCTTTTTTGTCATGTTTATTAAACGTATTATTAAATTCTTTAAAGGTGAAGATATGTCAATCAGTATGAATATTGATAAAGTGGCAAAAATTCATATTGAAAATCAAGATCAAGAGGAAGAAGAAAGACAAAATACACCTCAAGTTAATGAAACTAAGACAATTATTCATGAACAAAATACAACCGTCTATCAACCAATATTTATTCAAACTGACGAAGAAGGTCGTGTTAAAGGTTATTCCTACATGCAACCAAATAATCCTCCAAAAGATCAAACTCCTGTAAAAGAAGATAATCCAATTGTTCCTGAACCACCAAAGGTCGAAGCAATACCTGATTTATCTTATGAAATAAATAAAGAAGAAATAAAAGATAAGGAGGAAGAAGAACATGCTTAATTTTTTAATAAGTCTATCTGAATCCGACAAAAGAGTCTTAATTTCTCTATTATTAATTTTAATCTTAGTATTCATCTTAATTGGCTATTTAGTTAAATTATTTAAATACATCATTAAAGTCCAATGCGATTTTGTCGATAAATCAATGTATGATATCTTAGATGCAAATCTAGTAAATGACAAAAAACAATTCTTTAAGATCTCCTACGAAAAGAACCGTCGTAAATTCTATTTTGATTCAAGAATCCCAATGATAGTTATTATCATCGTGTTCTTAGTTATCTTCGGTTATCAAATTGTCATCTCAAATTTCTCTTGGGCATTTATTGGTTCTAACTTAAATGATGCACATTTTGAATTAAGTTGGCCTACTACTAAATTATTTGGTATTCCCGTCATCTCCGATTGGCCAAGTATTTCTAAAGCTAGTGAATTCCATTTTGATAAATTTGATGCTTGGTTAACTTATATTCTCTTTATCGCATTTGTCTATGGTTTTATTCATTTCCTCGTTTGTTCAACTGCTTTACTAGTTAGAAACATTCATACAATAAAAATCGGTAATGAATATTTTAGAAAAGATTTAAAAGAACTTAAAGACGCGAAAAGAAATTTAGGTCAAGATGTCCACACAAAAAAGCCAACACAAGAAATGAAGGATTTTGTTGAAGAACAAGGTACAAAATAAAAGATATCGCTCGCGCGATATCTTTTTATTTCATACCATTTGGATTATTCTTATGGAAGTTATATGCAGTAGACATAATATCTTCTAACGAATGATCATTGTTCCAACCTAATTTTTCTTTTGCTTTTTTATTTGAAGCGATTAATGTTGCAGGATCTCCTGGTCTTCTTTCAACATATTCTTTCTTAATTTCTTTTCCGACGATCTTTTCTGCGCATGTAATCATTTCATTGACGCTTTGTCCATCGCCTGAGCCTAAATTAAAGATTTCTGAATCATGACCTTCAAGTAACCAGTTGATCGCACGAACGTGTGCATCCGCGAGATCTTGAACATGGATATAATCTCTAATACAAGTTCCATCACGAGTTTCATAATCTTGACCAAAGACTGAGATATGATCTCTTTTTCCAAGAGGTACTTGTAAAATTAATGGAATTAAGTGAGTCTCTGGAGAATGATCTTCACCAAGTGTTCCATCTTCAATTGCCCCGGCAGCATTAAAATATCTTAAGGAAACATATTTCATTCCGATACATTTATCGCACCATTTAATAATAGTTTCCATCATTAATTTAGTTTCACCATAAACTGAAGTTGGTTGAGTAGGACTTTCTTCAGTTAAAGGCATTTCTTTTTGTTCACCATAAGTTGCCGCGGATGAAGAGAAGACAATCTTATTTACATTAGCTTCTTGCATTGCTTCTAGTAGAGCTATCATACCATAGACATTGTTATCAAAATAAGCAAGAGGATCTTTCATTGAGACTCCAACAAGTGATAAAGCCGCGAAATGAACGACTGCATCAACTTTTTCTTTCTTTAAGATTTCGACCATCTTATCTTTATTACGAATATCTTCTTTATAGAAAGTTGCACGAGGATCAATCGCCTTAGTATGTCCAGTATTTAAGTTGTCGACAACGACTACTTCAAATCCTTTATCTAAGAACATTCTGACGTTATGTGAGCCAATGTAACCTGCTCCTCCAACAATTAAAATTTTAGCCATAATTTTTTCTCCTTTATGCATTTAAAATTTTTGAAATATCATTTTCAATATTACTATATTCATTACCGACTTTAATGACATATTTACCGACATGAGTATCTAATTTATTATTTTTAATTTCCATTGATGCAGAGGAAATTTCCTTGTCATCTTCTGAATAATATCCATATCCGGCATTAAAGATATATCCACCTAATTCTCTAATTGAATTATCTTTATCTAAAGAAGAAAGTGGACCAGAGGTAATAAGGTCATCATGAGTATCAATAAGAGAAGTATATGCACTTGTATAAATGTTATTACCTTCATATAAACTAATCGCATAATTAGCTTTAGCTTTATAAGCTTCAACTAAAGAAGAAGTAACATATACATCATAATTTTGTTTTAAAGTATTTAGATAAGCAATATTACTTGATAATGAATAAGGATCATAAATAACTACATCATAATAAGAAGTAGGTAAAGAAGAAAGTTCACTTACTTCAATAACTAAGGCTGGTGAAGAAGCTTTTCCTTTTAAAGTTATCTTCTTTCTTGTTCCTTCTTCATCTTTAAATGAATAGATACTAGTTTCAAAATACGTTTCATTAGAATAATGATAAGCGACATTTTGATCAATATCATTTGGATTATATTGATCAAATAATAAATAAGTTCCTTTTGGTAAAGAATATAAGTTTAATTGAGAATCTAATGAATCTCCAAGTGTTCTTATATTACTTGAACCATAAGTAATTGGCTTATCATTAACTACTTCTAATATACTAAGCGAATTATTAACTTTATATGAATCAACATAATTTCTTCCTTGTGAAGCAATTAAGTATTTTCCATAAGTTGAAACATCACTTACCTCGATACTTGAATTAGTTTTAAAATATTTTTCATAAATAGATAAAGATTCTTTCGCGGATTTATTTAGTAAAGTAATCGTATCTTCAACACCTTTAGAAGCATTTTCATTAACTTTATCAACAATTGTTTGCACAGTTAAATAACCCGTATAAGCAAGTAATAAGGTAGTTATTACAACTAAGACACCTCTTACTCTCTTCTTTTGACGAGTCTTTTTAAGTGTTTCATCTTCTTTCTTTAACTCTTCAATCCTAGAATCTCCCATTTTTATCTCCTAATAATCCATATTGCCATATGTTCTTGGGAATGGTTCAACATCTCTAATGTTGTCCATACCACTTAGATACATGACAAATCTATCAAATCCAATACCAAAGCCGGCGTGTTTACATCCTCCGTACTTTCTTAAATCAAGATACCATTGATATTTATCCATAGGTAAGTGAGAATCTTTCATCTTCTTTTCTAAGATGTCATAACGTTCTTCTCTTTGGCTGCCTCCGACTAGTTCTCCTACTCCTGGAACGAGTAAGTCACAAGCTGCAACAGTCTTACCATCATCATTTTCTCTCATATAGAAAGATTTAATTTCTTTTGGATAGTTAATTAAAAATAATGGTCCTTTAACAACTTCTTCAGTTAAATATCTTTCATGTTCACTCATTAAGTCCATGCCCCAAGTGATGTTATTTTCTTGGAACTTATGACCATTTTTAACTGCATCTTGTAAAATTGAAATTGCTTCAGTATATTCCATACGTTTAAATGGAGTATTGATAACATGATTTAATCTTTCTAATAATGTCGTATCAATTCTTTCATTGAAGAATTTCATTTCTTCTGGTGCGTTTTCTAAACAATATTGGATGCAATAAACGACACAATCTTCAATTAAAGCCATATCATCATCTAAATCCGCGAAAGCAATTTCTGGTTCAATCATCCAGAATTCTGCCGCGTGAGATCTAGTATTTGATTTTTCACTTCTAAATGTAGGTCCAAATGTATAGACGTCTCTAAAAGCCATCGCGAAAGCTTCAACATGAATTTGTCCTGAACCCGATAATAATGTTTTCTTACCAAAATATGCATCAGGATCTTTATCGTTTGTTGTAACATGGAACATGTCATCACCTTCACAAGTAATACCAGTTAAGATTGGTGTATGAACATATACGAATCCTTGATTTTGAAAGAATTCATGTATTGCCATTGATAAAACACTTCTTAATCTATAGACAGCATTAAATGTGTTTGTTCTAGGTCTAAGATGAGCGATTTCTCTTAAATATTCAAAAGAATGTCTCTTCTTTTGTAATGGATAGCTAGGATCAACATCACCTTCAAGTTCAATTGATGTAACTTGAATTTCAAATGGTTGTTTTCCATTTGGTGTTAAAATAAATTTACCTTTAACATCGACGGCGCTTCCTGTTAAAAAATGAGAAACCTCATCATGATTTTTTAATTCGTTATTGTAGACAAGTTGGGCATTTTTAAAATATGTACCATCGTTTAATTCAATAAATCCGATTGATCCATTGTCTCTATTAGTTCTAATCCAACCTTCTAATTCAACTTCGTCAATTTGGTCTAACATCATTTGGTCACCATAATTGACTGCTTCAAATAATTCTCTAATGGTTTTAAATACTTCCATAAGTACCTCCAAAAAATAAGTCTTTATAAATTATATAATTTATTTACAAATATTCATAGTTAAAAAAAATTAATTTTTAGAGTT
>CAVDMV010000033.1:0-9617 GCA_963610315.1 Acutalibacteraceae bacterium | reverse complement strand
AAACAGATATTATATAAATAATTATATTCTAAGAATTCTTCTTTATGTTTATAATAATAACGATAATTTAATAGATATAAACTGACACCTTGGTTAGCTAAAAATAGAAGATCTTTTTCTTTTCCTAAATAGATATTCTTATTATCTTTAATATCGTTAAAAGGAAATATTCTTTCTAAATTATAATCTTTATAAGCTTGTCTATAATAAATAGAAGAAACTTCTTTTAATTTATTTAATTCTTCAAAAGCTTTTCTAATAGGAATCTTTTTTAATAAAGAAAGATTATCTTCAATTTCTTTATTAAAAGTAACATCAAAATTATAAACTAAAGAAAATCTAATTCCTCTTAAGATTCTTAAAGGATCTTCTTTAATTCTTTTATTAGCTTCCCCAATAAAAACTAATTTTTTATTTTTCAAATCTTCAATACCATTATGGTAATCTAAGATATTGCCATTTTTATCAATATATATGGCATTTAGCGTAAAATCTCGTCTTAAAGAATCTTCTTTTGGATCTTTAATAAAGGTTACTTCAGAAGGATGACGATAATCTAAATATCCACTTTCTTTTCTTAAAGTAGTTAAATCTACCTTTTTATCTAAATACTTAATACTCATTGAACCTACACTAGAATAAGATGAAGTTAAAAATAATTTCATTTCTTCAATAGTTGCATCAGTAGCAAAATCTAAATCAGTAATTTCTTTTTTAAGTAAGATATCGCGCGAGGTACCTCCAACAATGAACAAAGAAAAACCACGAGAAGAAAATTCTTCTTCAAGAGAAACATATATATTTGGTAAAAGATCAATCTTCTTCATAAATCACCTTCAATAAAAATTATTTAAGTTTATAAGTAGAAACTAAATAAGAAATTAAGCCATCAACTCCACGAGAAATATCTAAATAAGTTCTTTCAAAATCTCTAGTGTACCATGGATCAGAAATATCTTCATTGAGAGAAACATATTCTAATAATAATTTAATTTTATGTTCGTTATCATTATTAAATATTCTTAACATATTTATTAGATTATTTTTATCCATCGCGATAATATAATTAAATTTATTATAATCTTCTTTAATAAGTTTACTAGCTCTTTTTTCGTGTGAAAAAGGGATATGGTGTAAAGTTAATATTTCTTGAGCCGGAGGATAAATCGGATTACCTCTACCTAAATAAATTTCTTCATTAGAAGTAGCCTTAGATTCAACATAGAAATAAGATTCTAGATTCAATTTCTTTATTTTATCTAAAAAGATAAATTCAGCCATTGGTGAACGACAAATATTGCCGTGACAAACAAATAATATTTTTATTTTATCCATGTTTACCTACTTTCTTCTTTCTTAGTTTATAAAAAGCCACCGCAGTGGCTTATTTAATAAATGTAAGTTTATAACCGAAGGTCTTTTTTGAAATATACATCGCATCATCAGCTTTTTTATATAAGGTATTGAAGTTTTCTTCACTTCCTCCATCATATAATGTACATCCTGCACTTATTGAGAGAGTAAAACCTTGTAATTCTTTAATATGGATATTTTTAAATCCATCAACTATTTTTTTCCAAGATTCTTTTGCTTCATCTTCACGAGTTATATTAGGAAGGAAGATTGCAAATTCATCTCCCCCGAGACGCATAGAAATTTCTTCGTCACGAACATTCTTTTTTAAGACATTCGCGATTTGTCTAATAACTTCATCACCAATCTCATGACCGAAGTTATCATTTATTGATTTAAAATTATCACAATCCATTAAGCAGAATAAGCCTGACACTTTTTGATTAATAAATTTCTTAATCTTATGTTCACCAGTTCCACGATTATATAATCCACTTAAATGATCTCTTTCTGCAAGAACTCTTAAAGATTCTTCTCTTCTTCTTTCTTTATCAATAACTTCGACAAGAAGTAAGACATGATATAAATGGCCATAGTCATCATAATCGTCTACAATATATGACATTCTAACCCAGCCTGTGAATCGACCAATGAATTCAATTGCAACTGAATTAGTATGTTTTAAACGTTCTTCTAACGTTGTTATATCCATAAATTCTTTTACTAAATCATGAAATTCAGGAGTACAAACATAATCGATAACTGCATCAACATTTTCTTTATAAGCATTAGTCCCTCTTATTTCGCCTCGTTTAATATATTTACTCGATTTAATTTCATAATAAATATTATTAATAATATCAACACGATGTAAAGAATAGAAAGCTTTAGCTAGAGATTCATAAGCTTTATTCATCGCTTCATCTTTTCTTTTATCTTCATCACTAATGATTAAATCAATATTTCTAAATCCTGCGACAATTAAAAGTTCTTCATCGGGTTTATTAACTTTAATATAATGTGCAGAATAATAATGAATTTGTTTATCTTGAATAACACGATATGGAAGTTCAAATTGATCTTTAGACTCTAATTCACGAACAACTTCATCTAATGATAATTCCATTTTTAAGAATGCCTTATCTTCATCAAAAACACGTTCTTTAATATAATTTGAAAGCATTTCTTCATAATTAGAAACATAATTAACATTACCAAAACCAGTGGTTTTATAACCATTTAGTTTTAAGATTTTGCAATTACCCGTATTAGGATAAATTAAAAATATGTTTAAATAATTAATCGCGAAGGCATTAAATAAAGATTCATAATCTTTGTTATTCATTGGCACAGCTTGATTAGTAGTATCATCTCTTACCATAATAGCCCACCTTTCTTCATCTTTTACATTCTAGCATAAATTGTTTATTAAAGATAGAAAAATAAGAATGAAAAAACATTCCTTAAGGAATGTTTCTTACTAACTATTTATGTTCTAATACGTATTTAGCAAATCCCTTACCACATAATAAGGCATCACCAATTGTTTTCGCGCCTAATACGACGTCTCCGCCGGTAAAGATATTTTCTACGCTAGTTTGATAAGCAATCATCTTACCAGCCCCATATTTTTCTTTTCCAACGACATAGCCGTGATTAGTTTCAATTTTACCAACGTTCCAAACACTGGAATCTGGAATTTGACCAATTGCAGAAATAACATAATCACAAGGAATTTCAATGTATTTACCTGTTCCAACTGGGCTTCTTCTACCACTTGCATCAGGTTCACCTAATTCCATAACTTCACATTTACATTTTGTAACGTGGCCATTTTCACCGATTAATTCAACTGGATTAGTTAAGAATTGAAGTTCGACACCTTCATTTTCTGCATCTTCCATTTCGTTTTTCTTACAAGGAGCTTCATCTCTACTTCTTCTATAGACGATGATAGTTTTTTCTGCACCACATCTAACAGCCGCGCGAGCTCCATCCATTGCGACATTGCCTGCACCGACAAGAATTACTGTTCCATGTAAAGTTGGTTTAGATTTCTTTAAATGTAATTTATCTTCAAAGTTAAAATCACGTAAGAAATCAAGTGCATCTAAAGAGCCTTCTAAATCTTCACCAGGAACGCCTAATCGACGAACTTTTGTTAAACCAAATGCTAAATAGACATAATCATATTTAGTCGCAAGATCTAAGAAATCAGATTCTTTTAAGTCTTTTCCAAAGATGAAATTTCCTCCTAAGTCTTGTACTGGAGTAATTGATCTATTGACAGTTTCTTGACCAATTCTAAAGCCTGGAATACCAAAGGCCATAACTCCGCCGGCGAAATTTTCTCGATCGTAAATATCAACCTTAACTCCTGCGGTTAATAAATCTTTTGCCGCGGATAATCCAGCAGGGCCTGCACCAACAATTGCTACTTTTAAATTTTCGTTCATAATTTACCTTCCTTTGTTAATTACTTAAATTATACATTATTTAGCCTAACAAGTTAAATAAAAGAATAATTTAAAATTTCTAATTAGCTAAGATAGTGTTTAAAGCACAAATAAACGAAATTTATCGTAATTTATTTTAGTTACAAATATCATTAGGAAGTTCAACTTTTATTACATCATCTCCCCATAAATCATGAGCCAGTTCATAAGCATCAGATGATTGATCTTTGAATCTACCTTTATAATCTATCTTTCCACCTTGTAAAAGCATATAGCCAACATGAGATCCTATATCTTCATCCGCGTATAAAAAAGCTATTTTTATATGAGGCTTTGCTTTACTCATCGCGATAATTACGTTTAAAGGTGGATCCCAAGGGGTTTCAAAAGAAAATGAACATCCATCAAGAATTTCTAGTTTATCGGCATTCCATTTACATCCCCAGTTTCTAATTCTCCATTCATACCAGTTTAACGCGTCATATTGAAGAATATTATTAACTTGTTTTTGACCAATTTCATATATTTCTTCTAGATTATCATGATATTTTTTTAATATTTTTTTTGTTTCTTCTTCATTTAAAATAAGATTTCTTTTATTTGATAAATGCTCATTAATTTTAGTAATTATATCATTATATTCTTTTGTATCTAGCTTATCTTCCTTAGTTCCTAAATAAGTAATATTTCCGTTTATCTTTGTTAAATAAAGTAATAATCCATCATCACTTTTTGTAGAAAATTCAATTTCTAAATCTTTAGGCATAGGAATGATCTTATTAAAATCAAATTCTAATTCTTTATATTCTTCATTAAATGTAGTAAATGAAGATATAATTTCATCGACAACTTCTCTATTTTTAACTATAATTTTATTTTTTATCCAGTTTGGCATAATTTATTCTCCTTCACCTTCTATAATAGATAATGTAAAGAAAAGAAGAAAAATCCTAAAAATAATTTTAATATTATAATTTTCATTTTATTTTTTTTGTTATTAATGTAAAATGAACGAAAGAAAGAAGGGAAAATTAAATGAAGAAAAAATTATTATTAACGACAAGCTTATGTTTATTAGCAGGTTTATCTAGCTGCGGATCTTCACCTATTGAAGGTACTTTATTTATGCAAAATGGAGATGTTACTTTATCATATAAGATAGATTCTACTTTAACATCAGGCTCCAAAATTAATGGTTCATTAAATATTAAAGAAACAGCATCTTTAAAAGATATCTATGTTTTATCTTATACTTATGAGCAACCAAAAATGAGTACAGTTTCATATTCAGAAACAGGGTTATATACTTTCTTAAAAGCGACAACTGAAGGAAAAACTAAAGTTGATTTCGAAGTAGAATTAGACTTAGAAAAAGTCTTTCCAAAAGATAAAGAAGTATCTAATATCTATTTTGTTGTCAGAAGTTCTGATTTCTCATTTACTGATTTAGGAACATATTCATATGCATCATTCTCATACGCTTGGGATGGTGATAACGTCAAACTCACTAATATTTAATTAACTTAAAAATAAAAAGATGATACGAATTTAGTACTAACTAAATCTATCATCTTTTTTAGTTTAGGTTATATTATATGTAATTATTCTTTAACAACATCTTTAAAAATAGTATTTATGCACTTAATATTTGCATTACCTCTAATATATAATTCATGGAAAGTCCCATTAACAACATTATAAATACTAGGTCTTAAATCAAGATCTTTTTTCTCCCAGGCAGTCTTATCATGAATAAAGAGATTAACATTATCAAAAATAATATCATTAATATTATTTCCAACAATAGTAATACCATTTTCTGAATCACAAGTAATATTTTTAAAACTTACATCATAGATAGTTCCTTCAATAGACGTTTCATCTCTTTTAATATTAGTAATAGAAATAGGTTCACCTCTTCCCCACCAATGAAGAGGAGAAACTTGATGAGAATTAATTTTTATATTTTCAAAACGTGTATTAAAAACATTTCCTCCATCACGTAACATTAAAGAAATGCCACGGTTAGTATCAATAATATCAATATCATGGAAATAAATATTCTTAAAATCAGAATATGATTCAGTTCCAAGTTTAATCGCCGCGCAGGTGGATTTTAAAGTGCAGTTATAAACTTCGACATTTTCAGTGGGACCAAAATGTTTTGCATATGATGTCGATTTTAAAACAATGCAATCATCCGCGCAGGAAATAGAAGAATTTCTAATAATAATATTCTTTGAGTGATCTGGATCAATACCATCTGAATTAGTAAATATTGGATTATTTTTAATCGTAATTCCATCAATTAATATTTCGTCGCATCCAACTAGATGAACAGTCCAGAAAGCACTTCTTTGTAAGGTAACGCCTTTTAAAACAAAGTTCTTAGAATTTTCCATATAGATTAAAGGAGTACGAGGATAAAACTTACCTTCAATATGATAAGGATTACTTACTCCGACAAATAGTTCTTCACTACCATCAATAATTCCTTCCCCATCGAGAATAACATTTTCTATATCTTTTCCATAGATAAAATATTTACTAGGTTTGCCGTTATAAGTACAATCAGCCCAAGTATTTCTAGTAATAACTTTATTACCCGAATCAAAAGAAAAGAAATCTTTTTCATCATCGCTTAATTTAATAAGGGCTCCTTTTTCTAGATATAAAGAAGCATTATTAGTTAAATAAATGGTTCCACATTTATAAGTTCCACTTTCAATTATTAAACGTTCATTATTTTTTGAACAAACTTCAATCGCGTGAGAAAGAATTTCTCCATCGTTATGTATACCATCTTTATATGGTTTAAATTCATTAAAATATCGATCCATAATTTCACCTCGAAAATATTGTTAAACTTCATTTTTAATGAAAAAGCAACCATTATAGTTGCTCAAACATTAAAATTTAGCTTTCATTTCATTAATAAAAGTATCATCATCAAAATAATCAATTTTCATTGCATGACGAACTTCTTTTAATGTTTCATTAGCCTTAATATTCGCTTTTAAAGTACCTTGTCTTAAAATTTCATATACTTCATCTAAATGAGCTTCGTAATATGCTCTTTTTTCTCTAAATGGTTTTAAATATTCATTTAGGACATTAAAGAGGAATCTTTTAACTTTCATATCGCCTAGCCCACCTCTTTCATAATGAGCTTTTAATTCGCTTAAATTCTTATAATCAGGAAGGAACTTAGTAAAGTCTTCATCTTTAGCAAAGTTTTCTAAATAAATAAATACTGGATTACCTTCAGTTTTACCTGGATCTTCAACTCTTAAGTGGTTTGGATCAGTAAACATTCCCATTACTTTCTTCTTTAATGTTTCTTCATCATCACTTAAATAAATGCAATTATTTAAAGATTTTGACATCTTTGCTTTTCCATCAGTTCCAACTAATCGATTACTTGCTTCATTTTCAGGAAGCATGATTTTAGGTTCAACTAAAACTTCACCATAAACCGAATTAAATTTATGAACAATTTCTTGTGTTTGTTCTACCATTGGCATTTGATCTTCTCCAGCTGGAATAATATTAGCTTTAAAAGCTGTGATATCACTTGCTTGAGAAATAGGATAAGTAAAGAAGCCAACTGGAATAGAAGCTTCAAATTCTCTCATCTTAATTTCATTTTTAACAGTAGGATTTCTTTGTAAACGAGATACAGTAACTAAATTCATATAATACATATTTAATTCAGTTAAAGCAGGAATACTAGACTGAATAAAGATATTAACTTTATTAGGATCAATACCGACAGATAAATAATCTAAAGCAACATTTAAAATGTTATCTCTAATTTTACCTGGATTTTCTGCGTTATCAGTTAATGCTTGCGCATCAGCGATCATAATATAAAATTCATCAATATCATCTCTAGATTGTAATTCTACTCTTCTTCTTAAACTTCCTACATAATGACCAATATGTAATTTACCAGTAGGACGGTCACCTGTTAACATAATATTTTTCATACTTTTCACCTCAGTCATTAACTATTATATATTAAATTATATCTTTTTTTCATCTTTAAATATTAAATATTTAATTATTTTCCTATGTGCTATAAGCACACATATTAAATAAGTAGATTTATATCAATTTTATTTATGGTATAATCTTCTCATAAGGAGTTATTTTATTATGGACAATATGTTTTCACTTAAAGGTAAAGTCGCTTTAGTAACAGGCGCGAATACTGGTTTAGGACAAGGTATTTGTATTGCTTATGCAAAAGCTGGCGCGAAAGTAGTAGGGGTTGCAAGAAGATCTTGTGATGAAACTAAAGAATTAGTTGAAAAAGAAGGCGGAGAATTCTTAGAGGTAACTGCAGATTTATCAACTACTGAACCAATTGAAAGAATTATTAAAGAAGCAAAAGATAAATTTGGTCATATCGATATCTTAGTTAATAACGCAGGTATGATCTTAAGAGAAGATTCAGTTAATGTTACGGAAGAAGATTGGGATAAAGTTTTAAATGTTAACTTAAAATTTGTCTTCTTCTTATCTCAAGCATTCGCGAGAGAATGTATTAATGATAATAGAAAAGGTAAAATTATTAACATTGCATCAATGCTTTCTTACCAAGGTGGATTTAGAGTTGTTTCTTATTGTGCGAGTAAATCAGCGATTGCCGGAATTACTAGATCATTATGTAATGAATGGGCATCAAAAGGTATTAATGTTAACGCAATCGCACCTGGATATATGTCAACAAATAACACTGCCGCGATTAGAGCTGATGAAGCAAGAAATGAAGCAATTCTAGAAAGAATTCCTCAAGGTAGATGGGGACAAAAAGAAGACCTCATGGGCGGAGCTATCTTCCTAGCTAGTGAAGCAAGTGACTACGTTAACGGATTCACTCTTGCAATTGACGGCGGTTGGTTAGCGAGATAATAAAAGCAAAATTAAAGAGATAGGAATTTTAAACCTACCTCTTTTTATTTTATTTAAAATATTAGTTGTTGCAGTAATATATGAAGCGAGGCGCGTTCAAAAATGCGTCATAAACATAATATCTTTGTTTTAAATCAAGAATTGTTCTTAATATATGTTCTTTAGATTGATCTTTTAAATCGAGTACATATACAGGAGAAGTCTTGTCACAATAGCTACCAAAAGTAACAGAAGCTCCGTTATCCGCGTTACCATATTTAAATCTACTAATCTTAGCTACATCAATTCCTTTAAAATCTTCTATAGTAAAAGTATGATTATAAAAAACAGGATCAATTTGAACTGCGATGCTAGGACCGTGATATTCAAATGAATTATATCCATCCATCATATCCATGTTACAATAGCCTTGTAATTCTATAATTTCTCCACCAATTTCACCTATATTAGCATTACTACCATCAGAATTAAAATTGAATAAATAATCATAAACGTACATTGATCGAACGTACCATAAATCTTCTAAACTCATCATTAAATCCAAAAATGCATTTTTTAAAGTATAAACATTATGATTTTTAACAAAAAACATTTGGCTATTATCGTAATAACAAAATTTTAACGGATAAGGATTATTTAACTCTTTAAATGTTTCAGTTTTTTCTCCATATTGAATTTCATTTGCTTCTATAATACAATAATCAGCATTATTTTCACTATCATGATAATTATAAAGTAATTTAGATGTTGTAGAATTCAAATATTTATTTGCATCTTCAATTAAATAAGCGTATTCAGCTAAATCTTCACTCAAATATGATGTGTCAATAGAAGTTTTATTCCCGCAGGAAAAACTAGGTAAGATTAAACAAGGTAACAATAATAATTTTA
>CAVDMV010000032.1:0-10641 GCA_963610315.1 Acutalibacteraceae bacterium | reverse complement strand
TGAAAAAATTGACGTTGTTGTTTGTTTATTTCTGCTTAGTTTTCAAAGATCAGATTCAGCGCTTAAACTTACTAAGACGCGCTGACGTGTTTTAATAATATCACTATGTTTTTTTGTTGTCAAGAACAATTTTCATTTTTTGATATTATTTTTAAATTTAGATTTTTGTTATCGCGTAAAAGCGACAACTGCTATATTAAACCATAGTCTAAAATATAATGCAAGAACTTTTTTAAGAAATTAATAAAAAAATTTTAGTAACGAAAAAGCACTTATCCTTTATATATAAATAAAGAATAAATGCTTAATTATTCAACACTCTTTAAAGAGTCGATCATATTAATTCTTTTTAAAGTAAAATGTGTAATGAGATTTACAATTAAAGTAAACGTTAAAGCTAATAAAGATGAGAAGACATAACTATACCAATTTATTTCATGAATAAATCTAACATAAGATATTTCAATTGTTGAAACTACTCCATTAGTTAAAAAATATCCTCCAAATAATCCTAATGCAATACCGATAATAGTAAGAATTACTGTTTCCTTATTAATATAGTTATCTACTTCACGAGGATAGAAGCCGAGAACTTTTAAAGTCGCTATCTCTCTTTTTCTTTCATGAATATTAATACTCGATAAATTATATAAAACAATAAACGATAACATCATCGATAAAATGACTAAGATATAAACAACGCTATTAAGTGATTGTAACATGTTATTAATTGAATCCATTTGTTCTTGGATATAACTAACATTTAACACTTCATCATTTTTAAGTAAGTCTTGTGTAAAGGTTAATTTTTCTTCTTCATTCATCTTAATTAAAGAAGCATAAACTAAATTAACATCATTTTTCTTTCCAGTTGCATTTAGATAAGTAGTTTCATTCACAAAGATATAATGACGAACATAGTTTTCAATGACCGCACCAATTCTATATGTATAAGTAAAGTTATTAGAATCTTGAAACGTAATTTCATCTTGTTCTTTTAATTTTAAAGATGAAGCTAATTTTTCTGTGATGATTATTTCATCATCATTTAAAGAAGCAATGGTTCCATCACTAATCTTATAAAAATGATAAAATTCTTCATAATTATTATCTAAGACATTTATATTAATCGAAGTATCCATTAAAGTTCCACTTAGATAAGTAGTTTTTGAATATGATTTAATTTCTTTTCGTGAAAGAATTTCATTTAAAGATTCTTCTTCACAATTATTAATATAAATTGAAGCATCGAATGTTTGAACTTTTTCAAATTGGAAAGAAGGTATTTTTAAAACTGAATCTCTAATACCAAATCCACATAACATTAAAGCAGTACATCCTGCAACACCAAAGATCGTAACTAATACTCTTTTCTTATATCTAAAGATATTTCTAATTGAAACTTTATTTGAAAATTTAATTTTCTTCCATAAAGAAGGAATTCTTTCAACTAATATTTTTCTACCTGCTTTAGGAGTTTTAGGTCTTAATAATGAAGCAGGCTTTTCTTTTAATTCTTTAAAAACCGTATATAAGGTTGTTCCTAAAATACAGATTAAAGAAATTAATAAACCAATAAGCGATTGACCTAAATTTAATGTTAAGTTAAAGAAAGGAATACTGTATAACAATTTATAAATATTATTGATTAAAGAAGGAAGAATGACTACTCCTAACCCTACTCCAAATATTCCACCAGTTAAGGTAGCTAAAGAAGCAAATAATAAATATTTAAATAAGATATGCCCATTATTAAAGCCTAAAGATTTAAAAGTACCGATAAGTTGACGATCATCTTCAACCATTCGATTCATTGATACTAAAGAAACTAATATCGCGACAGCATAAAATACTATTGGGAAAACATAACTAATTTTAGTCATTGATTCAGTATTATCTAAATAGCCATTATACGTTGAATCTGATAATCTAGTATTATAAGTAATTGAAGCATTATTTAATAATATCTTTCCTGAGTCAATACTTTCTTTTAATTCCTCAATCGAAGAATAACCTAGTTCTTTTAATATTGCTGCCGCGGTTTCATTAGTATAGCCATTATTAATAATAAGGTTATACATTAATTCACCTTGTTTTAATTTAGTATCTAATTCACTTTTTCGATTGAGTAATAAATTATCATTAATCAATTTAATTTCATTAGCTAACTTTTCTACTTTATTATTGTATTCACTTGAATTAGTTTGATAATCTTCTACTCCATCAGCTTGAATATAAATATAAGAATAATAAGAAGTATTAATTACATTTTCATTAACATAAGCGATGAAATTAATATTACCAGTTCCTACATTAGTTTTTCCATATCCTCCTCCTACTTCAACATTAGAGAAATATAAAGAAGATTTTAATTCTCCGACAATCTTAAATTCTTTGTTATTAAGTGAATCATTATTAATAGTTATATAATCACCAATTTGATAATTAGTATTTTTAAAGAAAGTATAATCTAATAAGATTTCATCATCTTTTAAAGTAGCAATATCATATGAAGAAGTAATTTTATTTATATCCGGAGTAATATCATGAATTCTAATAACATAGTCATTATCATCTTTAAATGTTGTATCCACTATTTTACTAGGAACATACTGTTTTATTCCTTCTATTTCGTCAAGAGAAGAAATATCTTCTTCATTAAATCCAATTGAAGAAACTAAAGAGATATCATAAAAATTATTTTCTTTTAAATATTTATCTAAGGTATTCATCATCGCAGGAGTAGTCGCTTTTAATCCTGAATAAACAAACGCGCCTAAAAATGACATTATTAAAAGAGATAAAAAAGCAGGAAAGTTATTTTTAATTTCTCTAAACGAGGTAGATAATAAACGATTCTTTTTTACCATTCGATATCCTCTACTTTCGTTGGTGATGAATTTATCGTTACTTCTTCAATTTGTCCACTTTTAATATGTATAACTTTATCTCCCATTGGAGCTAGAGCTGAGTTATGAGTAATAATAACAACTGTTCTATTATATAATCTAGTTTGATCTTGTAATAAAGAAAGAATTTGTTTACCTGTTTTATAATCTAAAGCTCCAGTAGGTTCATCACATAATAATAACTTAGGATTTTTCGCGATAGCCCGAGCGATCGCCACTCTTTGTTGTTCACCGCCAGAAAGTTGACTAGGAAAATTATTAAGTCTTTCTCCTAGTCCAACACTAACTAAAACTTCTTCTGGAGGCAATGAGTCTTTACACAATTGAACAGCTAGTTCAACATTTTCTAAAGCAGTTAGATTTTGTACTAAATTATAGAATTGAAAAACAAAACCTATATCATTACGACGATATTTAATTAAATCACGAGGTTTTAATTTAGTTATATCAACATTATCAACAATTATCTCACCGTTAGTGACATTATCCATGCCACCAAGCAAATTTAAACAAGTTGTTTTACCACTTCCTGAATGGCCTAAAACAATGACAAGTTCACCTTTTTCAATATTAAAAGAAATGTTGTCTAATGCTTTAGTAACAACTTCACCTTGAATATAAGTTTTAGATACGTTTTTTAATTCGATATAGCTCATAAGTTATTCCTTTTCTTGAGAGATATTATATTACAAATAAAAGTAGAATAAAAAGAAAAATGTTAGAAGTTTTACCTCCTAACACTTAACTTATTTTTCATCTTTTTTTAAATCGCGAATAATCGCTTCAATATGTTCACCTTTTTCATAAGTATCATCTTTAATAAAGATTAATTCTGGTACTTTATAAATATCAAGTTTCTTTGCTAAAGAAGAACGAATTACACCTTTTGAAGCATTTAAAGCATCAACTGCTTCATTAACTTTTCTAGGATCTAGGTGAGAAACATATACTTTTGCATAAGAATAATCGTTAGTAACATCAACTTGGTTAACGGAAACTAAACGGAATATTTCTTTCTTCATTTCAAATAAAATGATATCAGAAATATATTTACCAATGCTTGCAGAAACTCTTTGTTTTCTATTAACATTCTTTTGCATAACTACTACTCCTTAGGTGCGACTTGTTGAATTTCATAAGCTTCAACTACATCGCCTTCTTTAATATCGTTGTAGTTTTCAATTGTAAATGCACATTCAAATCCAGTGGAAACCTTTGCAACATCGTCCTTAAATCTACGTAAAGAGCCAAGTTTTCCTGTAAAGATAACAATACCATCTCTAATTAAACGAACTGAACAATCTCTCTTTAATTCACCATCGAGAACATAACTACCTGCAATAGTACCAATCTTACTTGCTTTAAAGATTTGTCTAACTTCCGCTTGGCCAAGAATTACTTCTTGTTCAATTGGTTTTCTCATACCTTTCATAACACCTTCAATTTCTTCAATTAAAGCGTAAATGATTGTATGTAATCTAATTTCAACTTTTTCTTCTTCTGCTTTCGCTCTTACTAAGGCATCAGGTCTAACGTTAAAGCCATAGATAATTGCTTTAGAAGCACTTGCGAGTAATACGTCGCTTAAAGTAATAGCTCCAGCAGTCGCTCTAATGATGTTTACTTTAACTTCATCATTATTTAATTTTTGAAGCGAAGCGTTAATTGCTTCAACTGAGCCTTGTACGTCCGCTCTAAGGATGATGTTAATTGTCTTAACTTCACCTGCAGCAACTTGAGAATATAAATCGTCAAGAGTCATTGCGCTACTAGCTTTTAATTCTTTGTTCTTCGCTGCTAATTTACGTTTATCTGCGATATCTTTAGCCACCTTATCATCAGGATAAGCCATAAAGTTATCACCAGCATGAGGTACTTCATCTAAACCAGTAATAACAACTGGAGTAGATGGAGTTGCAGTTTTAACAACCTTTTTATATTCGTTAACCATCTTTCTTACTTTACAATAAGCTGTACCGACGACAACTGAGTCTCCTGTATTTAAAGTACCATTTTGAATTAAAATAGTTGCTTTTGCACCTTCATTTTTATCAAGGGATGCTTCAATAACAGTACCTAAAGCATATCTAGATGGGTTAGCTTTTAATTCTTTTAATTCTGCGACAACTAAGATAGTTTCGAGTAATTCATCAATACCGATATTCTTTTTCGCAGAAATTTGTTTAAAGATTGTTTCTCCGCCGTACTCTTCAGGAATTAAACCACATTCGATTAATTCTTGAGTAACTTTTTCAATATTTGCAGTTGGTTTATCAATCTTGTTAATCGCAACAATAATGGTAACTCCTGCAGCCTTCGCGTGATCAATCGCTTCTTTAGTTTGAGGCATAACGCCGTCATCTGCCGCGACAACAATAATAGCGATATCAGTCATTTTTGCTCCACGAGCTCTCATCGCGGTAAAAGCTTCGTGACCTGGAGTATCTAAGAAAGTAATTTTCTTTCCATTAATTTCTTTTTGGTAAGCACCAATTGCTTGAGTGATCGCGCCTGCTTCACCACCAGCAATATTAGAAGAACGAATAGTATCAATTAAAGTAGTTTTACCATGGTCGACGTGTCCCATAATAACAACTACTGGAGGTCTTTCTTCAAGATCTTTTTCATCATCAATAATTTCTAATTCTTCAAAGTTTTCTTCTTCGACTAATTTTTCTTTCTTGAAATCATAGCCATAGTTTAAACATAATTCACCAATAACTTCATCATCGAGTTGAGAGTTAATAGTAACCATCATTTTTTTATTTAAGAATAAATATTTAATGATATCACTTGCGTTTAAGCCTAATTTAGAAGCAAGTTCATTTACAGTAATTGAGCCTGTATAAACAAATACTCCTCCGTTAACTTTATTAACAGGAGCATTTTTTTTGTGATTTGGATCATATTTTGGTCCATTTGAAAGACGGTTATTGCCTTTATTTGGTTTTGTATTTTTTGCCATATCAATTTTCCTCCTTCATTATTTTAATAATTTCTTTCGCGATATTAGGATCCTCGATTCCTAATAGGCACACATCGTTTTTATTCACTACTTCACCAAGTTCACCTTTAGTTCCATAGACTATGTATCGAATTTGATTATATGATAATTTATCGAGATATTTCTTAGATGTGTTTTCTGATGCATCACTTGCCATAAGAGCGAGTTTTACTTTACCTTTTCGAGAAAGAACACTTTCTCCAAAAGATATCTTTCTCGCTCTTAAAGCGAAGGAAATCATTGTTTTAATTTTTGGATGCATTATTAGCTTCCTTTAAAAGTCTTTCGTAAACTTCATCAGGAATTTCACATTCTAATACTTTCGCTAAAGTTCCTTTTTTACGTGCAAGTTCAATGACACTTACATCGTTTTTAACATATGCACCATGACCATTTGCTCGACCGGAATAATCAAAGAAAACTTTTCCTTCAGGGTCTTTAACAACTCTTAATAAATCTTTCTTTGGGCAGAGTTCATTAGTGATGACACATTTTCTCATCGGAATCTTTTTTTGTTTAATCATAAAGATTAATTATCCTCGTAGTATTTATCATATTCATCGTAAGAATCGATATCATCATCGTATCTATTTTCTTCTTCTTCGTCTTCTGCATCAAATTCTTCAAGTTCTTCGTCTGTATAAATTGACATATATGAATCAGGTTTCTTCTTTTCTTCTTGTGGTTTTGTTTTCTTTGGTTGAGGTTTAACTTCTTCTTCATCATCTTTCTTATACTTCTTCTTAACAGGAGCATTTTGTGAAGATGACTTTCTCTTCTTTTCTTCCTCAATTTGTTTTTCAAGATCACTTAATGAAGTTGTAGGTTGCATCTTAACTGGGTTATAAACAACAGTTGGTTCTTCTTCAACAACTTTTGTTTCTTTTTCAATTTCTTCTTTTGTAGGAAGAATAATTTCGTTAACATCAACTTTTTCTTCTTCAACTTTAGTTTCTTCTGTGACAGGAGCAACTTCTTCTTCAGTAGGAGTAACAACTTCACTATCAAGATTTTCTTCTTCAACAACATCTTCTTTTGATGAAGCGATTTCTTTAAAGATTTCTTCTCTTTGTTTAATTAAGATCATTTCATGTTCTTTAATTGTCATTTCGTTTAGATCTTCACCAACAATGCCTTCCGCTAATGCGACATCTTGTTCTTTAATATCAATCTTCCAACCAGTTAATTTAACTGCAAGAACAACGTTAATACCACGTTTACCAATCGCGACTCTTAAATCACCATTTTTAACAATTGCGACTGCTGATTTTTCTTCTTCATTTAATTTAACCGCGAGAACTTCTGCAGGTTTTAAAGCTTCTGCGATGAATAAGCCAGCATATTCATGATATAGAACAATATCAATTTTTTCATGGTTAATTTGGCTACAAATCTTTTGAATCTTTGATCCACCTTGGCCAATACAAGCACCGATTGGATCTAAAGTTTCATCAGTTGAATAAACGGAAACCTTACTTCTTTCGCCTGCTTCACGAGCGATATCTTTAATGACTACTTGACCATTAAATACTTCTGGAATTTCTTCTTCAAATAATCTCTTTAAGAAACCAGGTTCGCTTCTAGAAATACGAAGTTGAGGTCCGCTTGTTGCTGAATTAACTTCTGATAAATAAACTTTGATTTGTTGACCAAGTTTAAATTCTTCTTGACCTATCTTTTGTGAATTAGGTAAAGAAACACTTGTATTTTTACCAGTTCCACCGATTGAAACGATTGTGTAACGATCTTCAATTTTTTCAACTACACCTGTAATAATTTCACCTGTTTTATCAGAGAAAGCATTGTAGATTGCAGTTTTTTCAGCTTCTTTAATTTTTTGTTTTAAAACTGATTGGAATCTAACAATATCAGCTTTAGAGAAATTTTCAATTTCGTGTTTAACTTTTAAATCATCACCGACTTTAATATCAGGATATTCATCTTTAATTTCATCATATTCAACTTCAAGGTTATCATCTTCAACATTTTCAACTACTGTCTTAACTGAATAGATATCGATTGTTCCTTTTACTTCATCAATATCAACTTCGACACGTGTATCTTCATAGCCTTTTTTCTTGAAGATTGATTCAAATGCTTCCTTAAGCGCTTGAATTGTAACATCATGAGCAATACCAATTTTTTCTAAGTCTTCAATTGCTTTCATGAATACTTTTGTATCTAACATATATACCTCCTAAAATTTAATAGCTAGATTTGCTTTAGAAATATTTGTAATTTGAACAGTTACAAACTTTGTTCTTGTTTTGACTTTGTAAGAAATAGTAAGTTCATCATTTTCTACTTTTTCTAATGTACCTGTGATGTCATTTAATCCAGAGAATGGATTTTTAAATTTCACATAAATGTATTTTCCAACATATTTAGGAAATTTACTAAAATCAGTTATTGGTTTTTCAGCCCCAGAAGTAGAAACGTCGAGAATATAATTTTCTTGAATTAGATCGAGTTCATCAAGTTTTGCGCTCATAAGATCGCTAACTTTACAAACATCATCTAAAGAAGTAACGTCATCTTCTTTTTCAACGTAAATTGTAAGATAGAATTCTCTTCCTTTTTTTGCATATTCAAGTTTTTCAATTAATAACCCTTGAGAATCAGCAATCGGTGTAAGTTCTTTTAATAGTTTTTCGTTAATTGTAATATCCATTAATGCCTCCTACAAAATAAAAGTGGGATTTTTTATTTCCCACTTAAATGAATATCTAACTGAGTAGTAATAACAACATAGGTCCTTTATTACAAGAAAAGGATACAATTTTCAAGAGATTTTTTCAAGTTAATTTTATTAAAATAACTAAATAATTGTTTCTCCATCGTCAAACACATGTAAATTTTCTTTCAATAAACTAGATACATAATCATAACATTTCTTCGCATCAATCATAATTGAATGAGCTTCACCAAATGTAAAATAATGGGCAATACCTAAATCTATTAATGGTTTCTCTAATTTTAAATAATTTTCACTGATATGCGGATTTAATGATGAATAATGTTTTGGCATAAAATATTCATATATTCCTTCATCATCTTTTGAATAAAAATGATAAATGTGATTAGTGAAGCGATCAGGAACATTAAATTCTTCTTCAATAGAATGAATAAAAGTATTTTTAGTTAAAGAACAACCCAAAAACAAAATTTTTGCATTTACTTTATGTAAGTTACCAAAACAACCTGTCGGAGAAACAGGAGTAGACGAATTATTATCTAAAGAAATATATTCTTTAGCTTTCTTACCATAACAAACAACTGAATGAGTTGGATGATGAGAACGAATAAACGAACTTCTCAAAGCGATATTAGGTAGTTCACCAACGCAAGAATTAGCTTCTTTTAAATTTAATACATCTCCATCATTATTTATAATTGCCCAGGTGTGACTAGGGAAAATAATTAATCCATCTTTAAAATATTCTTTTAGATATGAGATTAATCCTTCTGCCTTACCTTCAATTTGACCAATACTACGTAAGGAAGAATGAATCATTACGGCATCATCACTTTTTAAGCCAATATTAGATAAAGTTTTAAATAAATTTTCTTTTGTTAACATATTATCACCTTTATTAGTATAGCAAATTAAAATCTTATTTATAACCTAATCTTTATCGTTCCTTCTTCATCTGTTCTTCTTATCGTAACATTATATGATTTTAAAGTATTAATTACTTCTTTATGTGGATGACCATAATAATTATTTCTTCCGCAGGAAATGATTGCAGTTTTAGGTTGAATATATGAAATAAAATAACTAGAAGTAGAATATTTAGATCCGTGGTGACCTACTTTTAAATAAATCGCTTTTAAAGAAGGATTATTTTTAATAATGCGAGTTTCGATTTCACTAGGAGCATCTCCCATTAATAGGATCGATTTATTTTTTATCGTAAAATATAACACTAAAGAATTTTCATTTTCTTCATTACTCGAACTAGGATTGAGGTTATAAAAAGTTAAGCCACCTATATCAATTGAAGTAAATAAGTTATCTTCATTATAAGAAATAATTCTAAAATTATCTTTTAAAGAAGAAAATCCTCCATAATGATCAAAATCAGTATGAGTGATAAAAACATAATCTAATTTATAAACATGGTTTTTTCGAAAATACGGAATTAATGTTTCTTTTGCGATATCAAAAGATTTTATTCCCCCAGTATCAACTAAGATATTAGTATTATGATATTGAATTAAAGTTGAGTCCCCTTGACCAACATTAATAAAACTTATTGAGCAAGATAATGAATTGGTAATTGGTAAAGAAGATATAAAGATAGTCCCAATTAACGAATAGCTTAAAACACTCTTTTTAAATTTATCTTTATTTTCTGTTACAAAAATTAGTAAAAATAAAATTATATAATAAAGGATAATACTAAAAATTGATATCCCTCCAAGAGGAATTTTAATATTTAAAATATCAATAAGATTTAATCCTTTATATAATAAGCTACAATACGGATTAAGAATAAAATATAAAGGAATAAAAATGCCTAATATTCCTAGTAAATATAATATTTCGATAAAAGGAGTTAAGCCTATCGTAAATAACATTGTTAAAGGAGTTAATGAATAAGAATTATTAATAAATAAAGGAACAAAAAATAAATAAATATAGATAATTCTCATAAAGAATTCATATTTCTTTTTATAAGTTGATAAAGCTCCTCTAGTAAAATAAATATAGTAAAGAATAATAAA
>CAVDMV010000031.1:0-12563 GCA_963610315.1 Acutalibacteraceae bacterium | reverse complement strand
TAAGTCCAGATTTATCAATAAATATTTTTTAACGTAAACAATCAAAATATGAATCATTACTTTTATTTAAATAATATGACATTGTGTGAGCCTCCAAACTTATTTATATTTTATCGTAATTTAGGCTTATTTCTAGTTTAAATATATTGTTTAAAACAAATGTTAACTTCATAATAAAAACGCCTTAAGTCTTTTTTATTCCACGATCTAATTTTTGGGATTCAATTCATAACCAACACTTTTTTGACATAAACCAATATTTACTTTAGAGAGTTAAAAAGCTTCCTAAATCGGAAGCTAGTCTTTAGAAATATTATTATCTAAAATAAATGTTACAAATTCCTTTTCTTTTAAAGGTAATGAATAATAATAACCTTGTAAATAATTTACTCCTAAAGAAATAAAATAATCAACTGATTCTTTTGTTTCAACTCCGCCGATCAAGATATCTTTATTAATATCTTTTAACATATTGATGTGGGAAGCAACAATACTTTTCATATCTTTGTCATCTTCATGAGAAATAAATGATTTATCAAATTTAACAATATTTATTGGATATTTCATCATTCTTGTAATGCTTGAATAACCATAGCCATAACCATCTAAACAGAAATTAAAGCCATAAGAGATTAATCTAGCCATATTCTTAAAGAAGATTTCTTCATCGATTAATGAAGCTTTTTCGGTGATATCAAAACATATTTTCTTTGGATTTATATTATATTTGTTCGATATTTCAATTATTCGATCAGAAAATGATTTTTTAACTATTTCATATGAGGAAACATTAATTTCAATGAAATTTAAATTTAGTTTTTTAAAGTCATCACTACTAACAAATTTACATACTTTCTCAAAGACGATATTAGTGATTTTTTCAATGTTATGGTTCTTTTCACTAATTTCAATTAATTTAGAAGGGAACATATATCCTTCACTAGTTCTAAGTCTTAAAAGAGCTTCACCTTGTGTAAATGATTTGTTTAAGCAATTATAGATTGGTTGATAGAATACTTCAAATTTATCTTCATCGATCGCAGTTTGAATGAGCTCAGGATAAGATATATCTAATAATATCTTATTATCTAAGGCATATTCATTATAGATAATAAAGTTATTATCTTTAGTGAAAGTAATATAATCTTCCATATGTAAACATACATCAATAAATGTATCATAAGATTTAATATCACTTACTGAATCAACACTTAATACACATATATCTTGTAAACCAATATCATTAACCCATTTATTTTCAAATGTTGATAATAATATTTTCTTAATATCTTCTGGTTTCTTTTTAAATGCAACCGCGAATACTCCGTTATTTAAATAATATGTATGATGTTCTAATTGATAGAGATTTAGTGAATTATCTAAGGTAGTAATGAATTTATTTAATATTGCTTCTAATTGTTTTTGTGACGTTGAACTCTTTTGACCTTTAAATTCATTGATCTTAATAACGATGACATTAAATGGAATACCATAATTATAATAAATCTTCATATCTGATAAGAAGAGTTTTTCATTTGAACAGTTTAATCCATTCGCGATAATGTCTTCTTTTCTTTCAATAATTAATAAAATTATTCCGATAAATAACGAAATGGCAAACATCTCAAAGAAGAAATTACAGAAGAATACTTGGATTAAAATAGTTATAGATATAGAAAAGATTACGACGATTAATAATTTATTTTTCTTGATGATAAAATTAGTCCAAGAAGTAAATAATGTAATAAACGAGAATACTATATAATAACCAACAATAACGTATATTAACCAAGAATAAGTACCTTTAATGATTTCTTGATTATGGATATAAAAGATATTTCTTGAGAAGATATTAATAATAAAACAGATAAGAGTAGAGAATAATGGCATTAAAGAACTATAGAGCCATTTATTCTTCTTAATGTATACATCGGCTCTTAAAGAATAAATCGTATAATCTAAGATACAGAAGTAAATAATATTTCTAAGCCATATATATAAAGTTATATAGAACATGTTAAGATCATCATTGTTAGTAAAAACAAATAAGATCTCTAATACGCAGGAAAGAATGGAGAGAACACTAGCGATTATTAATAATCTAGTCGTTTTAAGAACATACATCTTTTTATAAAATGCAACAAAGATAATTAATATGAAAACTAATATCGCGGCGATATTGAAACTATAATTAAACATATGTTCACCTCCCTAACTTTTTTTATTATATAATAAAAAATTATTTTTGCCATTTATTCTTTCTAAGAATTGTTGACTTTATATTAATTTAATTCTAATATACTAGTGATATATCACGGAGGAACGATATGAATCCATATTCTTATATTAAAAATGAAATTATTACGGGCCGCCTTGCTCCAGGAAGTATCTTTAATGAAGGAGAAATTGCTTCTTCATTAGGATTAAGTCGAACACCAGTTCGTGAAGCAGTTTTAAGACTTGCCGAAGAAGGCTATTTAACAGTTATCCCTCGAAAAGGTACTTTAGTATCGAATATTTCCTTTACAGACGTAAAAGAAGTATATGAACTACGTTACATGTTAGAACCAGAAATTGCCTTTAAAGCGGCAGCCACCATTGATAAAGAATTATGTAAAAAATGGAAAGATTACTTTATTTCTTTATTAAATAAGGTTGACACAGAATTACCGGTTCAAACTAATGAGGAAGAAGAAATTGACATTGATAAATTATTTCATGCATCTATTGCTTCTTCACTTAACAACAAACTAATCAATAAAGAAGTTAGTCACCTAATGGATTTATCTCAAAGAATTAGATATTTATCTAACTATAAAAATGAGAATAGATATTTAGCTTCTTTACAAGAACATATCGCGATATTAAACGCACTTATTGAAGGAAATAAAGAAAAAGCGATGTTAATGATGAAAGAACATCTTAAAAATACTGTGGAAGGATATTAATATTATGGATCTCGCTCTTATTGCATTAAAACAAGTCTCAATCATGTTTATCATGATTGCTCTAGGATTTATCTTAGTTAAATTAAAACTAATTGATATTTCTTCAAAAAAATCATTCTCAAATCTCTTAGTTTATCTTGTTGTTCCTTGTATGATTATTAATTCATATAATACAACTTTTGATCAAAGTGTCTTAGTTAATATCTTATGGTGCTTCTTAGGTAGCTTTATTCTATTAATAGTTGGTTTAATTATTACTTTTATCATCACTCATTTCTGGCATATTGATGATCGTCCTATCTTAAGATTTGGTCTTATCTTCTCAAATGCAGCT
Organism: Acutalibacteraceae bacterium; assembly: GCA_963610315.1. Lineage (GTDB taxonomy): Bacteria > Bacillota_I > Bacilli_A > RFN20 > CAG-449 > UBA3210. Next base: position 9,281 of record CAVDMV010000031.1, on the reverse strand, counting down.
TATATGGGGTTCCCATTAATTGAAGCGATGTTTGGTAAGGTTGGTTTAATCTATGCTTCTTCATTTGTCAGCATGTTTAACATTCTTCTTTGGACGATCGGTTATATGATCGTAAGTCGTAGTTTTAACGTAAAAGTAGCCCTTACTTCAATCGCTAAAACACCAGTTTTATACGCATTAATTATTGGTTTAATCATCTTCTTCTTTCAAATTCCATTACCAGAAATTATTTCTTCTCCATTAAGTTTAATCGGCAATATGAATACTCCTTTAAGTATGATTATTACCGGTATGATTATCGCGAGTAGTTCAATTGTTCCAGTTTTAAAGAATAAATATTTATGGTTTACAACTTTAATTAGATTAGTCGTAATTCCTCTTGCTTGCTTTGGAACTGTATATTTACTTTCTTTAGCGGGCATTGATCACGAAGTACTTAAAATTATCTTCGTTCTTGAAGCTTGCCCATGCGCGGCTATTACATCGGTGTTCGCGGTTAAATTTAATTATAATGAAGACTTAGCTGCCTCAAGCGTTGTTATTACAACTTTATTATCAATTATTACTTTACCAGCCTTTACTTTATTAATTGGCTTAGTTTTATAGGAGAGAATTATGCAAAGAATTATTAAAACAACATATGATTTATATGATATTCAAAATGCCATTGATGAATCAAATGACTTTGATGAAATTGTTATTTCTAAAGGTACATATTATTCTCGTCCTTTAGATTTAAAATCTAATTTAACTCTTACTCTTGAAGAAGGAACTAATATTATCTTTACTGAAATTAAAGAATATTATTTAGAAGAACGTTTTATCCGTTTTGAAGGCGTTGAATGCTTTGGTTTACATCCTTTAATCTATGGTAAAGATTTAGAAAACATTGTCATTCGTGGTAAAGGTCATTTTGTCGGAAACGGCCAAGCATGGTGGAAATATAAGAAATTACAAGCTAAAGCATGTGATAAACTTTGTTATGCCGAAGCTAATCATATTAAGATTGAAGACCGTATTGATAATTTAAAAACATCTTATTTAAGACCTGATTTTATTGAACTAGTATCATGTAACAATGTAACTTTAGAAGGCTTTAAGATTAGTAATTCACCAATGTGGACACTTCATCCAGTCTATTGCAAAAATGTTGTTATTAGAAATGTAAATATTTATTCAGATGGACCTAATACTGATGGTATTGATCCAGATTCATGCGATAATGTTCTTATTGAAAGATGTTTATTTGAAACAGGTGATGATTGTATCGCGATTAATTCGGGCCTTAATGAAGATGGTAGAAGAGTAAATATTCCTTGTACTAATGTCACAATTAAAAATTGTAAATTCATTAAAGGTCATGCCGCGGTAGCAATTGGTAGCGGCATGTCCGGCGGAGTTAAAAACATCGTCTTTACTGATTCAGTAATCGATGGAGTAGAAAGAGGAATAAGAGTTAAATCTCTTCCTGGCAGGGGAGGTTATGTCGAAGATGTCACAGTTAAAAACGTTAGTATTTTTAACGTAAAAGACGGCATTGAACTAACGATGGATTATCCTTCATCAACTAGTATCCCTTTAACTAAACTTGCACCTAGATTTAACAATTTTAGCTTCGATAAAATTGAAATTAATAATGCCCTTAACGGCATTAAAGCATTAGGTTTAGAAGATAGTCATATCACTAATGTTTCGTTTAATAATATTCAATTTAATAACGTTACAAACAAAAAAGATTTAAAATTTATTGATGAATAATTTACCTAAAAATTGTATATTATATTTAGGTGATGAAATAATGTATTGTTCTAAATGCGGTAATGAAGTTAGAGATAGTGATAAGTTCTGTCCTAAATGTGGGGCAAAAATATCTAGTTATGATAATCGTTATGATTATAAAAGTAGATATGATTATGATTACAATGGACCAACTTCAAAAGATGAAGATAAAGGCTCTTTACTTTTAGGAATGTTACTTGGATTTTGTCTAGGTATTATTGGAGTTCTTATAGCTACATTCGCGATTAAAGAAGAAAAAACTAGAAAAGGTACTTACATTGGCTTTTCTATTAATATGGTAGTATGCTTTATCGGGTTTAGTATTATATTCTTTATTTCATTTTGGTCAATGAGATAACTTAGAGGCTTAGGCCTCTTTTTTTATTTAACTAGGAAATTTATATAATATTGGCTTTTTTACAAAGCACATTTATGCATTCCATTGTTTCTTCAAATGTGATGTTTGAAGCCTAAGAAAACTTTGCTTATATTGTTTCCACAACTTTTGTAATTCGGAATTATTAGTTAGATTGTCTAACTTGTCATCGATACAATCAAACTTACTTTGTCTCTTATTGATGTAACTTTAAAGGCTTCACTTAGAACTGTATTGTCAATTTTATTTTTGTATAAGTTCATAAGCGTATAAATATCATAGAAGTCTCTCATTCTTGTATTAAAAACATCACGTGCTAAAACTGTTTGCAGTTTTTCTGCAAGAATTGTTTCTAAATTATACGTTCACAAGTTTATCTTTTTATCTTCAATAATTAGATTATATGAGTATTTTATTTCACTAGGTGTAATAATATCACCAGTTGAAATATCAATTTTAAAAGGTGTAATCATTTTATCCATTAGAGCATTTAACTCAACACGAACTCCGGGATATTCAAAACTATCCATAATATTATAAATGCGCTTTATTTCAAAACTAATTTCATCATATATATTGATATTTGCAATTTCAGTAATAATCTTTTGAATATTATCAGTACTTATATCTAAATTCTTGATAGTTGTATCGATATCCATTGTAGAACGCATTGAAATCCCGACCATAGAAGTGACAAGAATGCCTCCATTAATGATAAAGTTATCTTTATAAGAAGATACTGATAGTCTTTCGAGAAAATGATTCATCATATACATACGCATAAGAAGCCTAGCATCGGCATTATCTTGTTTTGCAAGGGCGTTAATCCTACCCTTCAATTGTGAAGATGTAATGGCCATTAAAGTAAAACCGCCATATAAATAGTTAATAATTTTTCAATATGAAATATTTTTGCATATTCATATAATCTTCCTAAATTTTTATTTGGCATTCTAGAATATGATTTCAGCGCCATATTAAAATCTTGAATTTCAAATTTACTACGATTACGTACTAAATCTACAATGGTTCTTTCTAAATCATACATCGGAATTTCATTACCAAAGTGATCTATGATCATCTCTTTTCCTAGTCCTAATAAATCCTTGTTTACGTAGTATTCCTCATAACCTGATTTTATAAGGCGTGAAGCATTGTATCCGCTGTAAACTGTGATGGCATGGTTTCTTGGCTCACGATCAATTAAACCATGATAATATAAAGCTTCATCATGTGAGATTACGCCATTAGGACAACGTTTATGAAGCACTAAAAGTTCATCTACAAACTCATTTGGTGAAACATACATTCCAGGTCCGACTTTTTCATAATTATTTTCTTTTACATATTTATAAAAACTTTCTTTAGAAAGATTAAATTTTGAAGCATTTGATGCTTCGATGATTCCATTTGTATTTATTAGTCTTTCATTTTCCATTTTGCTTCACCACTTTCGTGCTTAAATTATTAACGAAATACGCACGAAAGTCAATTGTATAAAAATTATAACATTAGTCTAAATAATCTAAAACAATAATAAACAATATTAATAGATTAAAAATAATTATTAAAATTTCTTTTTAAATAATATAATATATGTATGTAGTTCTTGGAGGATTATTATGAGATTTAACGTTAGTATATATAATATTAAGTTTGGTGCACCAACTTTAGAAAGTGTTGAATATTATTGTTCTACCTGTGGAGATTGTTTATCTAATCAAGAAGGATTCTCTACTAAAGAAGAATCATGGGATTGCTTAGAATGTGGAACTCATTATGAAATAAGTTCTTTAATAGGAAAAAAGGAACATAAACTTCCTACTAAATTAATTACTGACTTATATTGTGAAAGAGAAAATCTAGTTACAAAAATTAGAGAATACATCGAAACTGAATGCCCTAATGAAGTAGAATCATTTGAATATGATGTTCTTTCTACTGGTGAAGAAGATGGCGTTAATGAAGATGAAGAAGAGGAAGTAACTCTTTCTGAAGAAGACGATAATGAAGACTAGAGGCTTAGGCCTCTTTTTTAATAATTGTTTTAATCATTGATAAGAAGAAATGATTTATTTATAATTTTTGTAGTTAGGAGAAAAAATAATTATGAAGATTGTATTAATAAATGAAAATTCACAAGCTAGTAAAAATGAATTAGTATTTAAGACATTAAAGAAGGTTTGTGAACCAAAAGGACACGAAGTATATAACATTGGTATGTTTAATAGTGAAGATAAATCACTTACCTATGTTCAAAATGGTATTTTAACTGCTTTATTACTTAATAGTGGAGCATGTGATTTTGTTATTACTGGATGCGGAACTGGTAGTGGAGCAATGCTAGCTTGTAATGCTTTCCCACGCGTCAACTGCGGACTTATTGTTGATCCATCAGATGCTTATATGTTCGCGCAAATTAATGATGGTAATGCAGCAAGTTTTCCTTTCGCTAAAGGATTTGGTTGGGGAGCTGAATTAAACCTTGAATATTGTTTTGAACAATTATTTAAAGGTGAAAAAGGTCAAGGTTATCCTGCTGAAAGAAGAGAACCTGAACAAAGAAATAAGAAGATTCTTGATACAGTTAAAGAAGCGACTTTTAAACCTTTAAAAGAATCTTTATTAGAACTTGATAGAGATTTAGTTTTAGGTGCGATTGATCGCCCTTCATTTAAAGATTATTTCTTTAAGAACGCGAGTGATCCAGAACTTATTGAAGTTGTTAATGAATTATTAAAATAACTAGGAGGCAACTGCCTCCTTTTTAGTAATATAGAAAGGAAAACATATGATTAATATTCTAATATTTGCGATTTTACAATTATTTAACGTTATTTTATCAACTATTAAGACAGTTATTCAAATTAAGGGTAATAAGATTTCGGCGACTATTGCAAATTCTGTTTATTATGCTTTTTATACAGTAGTAGTTATCTTTATGACTTCTAATTTTGGTTATGGAAGTACTTGGGATTTAGTGATTAAAGTTGTTGTTACTTTTGTTAGTAACTTAATTGGTACGTATGTTGGTATGAGCATCATGGATCATTTTAGAAAAGATAAATTATGGAAGATTGAAGCAAGTGTATTAAGTGAATATACTTCTTCTATTCATAACAAATTAAATGATAAACAAGTAAAACATAGTTATATTGAAAATATTGGTAAATATTCTATCTTTAATATCTATTGTGAAACTAAAGAAGATAGTTCAATTGCTAAACAAGTATTAAAAGAATTAACTAATGGAACAGTAAAATACTTTATTAGTGAATCTAAAAGCGTAGAATAAATATTAATAATATTTAAAATTGTAATAGATATTTAAAAATGGTAATATATTTCTCGTATTGAGGTGAGATTAAATGAAAAATAACTTAATTAAAACTTTACTTCTTATTGTAACTTTATCGGGCGTATTAACGTCTTGTGGTAATAAAGAAGATAATTCTTCTATTAGTAGCGAAACTTCTTCTAGTTCATCAAGTTCTTCTCAAAAGGTAATAGAACATATTACTTTTGGTAGATATCCTCAAACTAAGGTAAGTGAACAAACATTAATTGCTTCTTTAAATTCGGAAGCAGGAGATTTACCTTCTTCTAGTAATAAACAAGCTTGGACTGACTATGGCTATTATAGTGAAGGTAAGATATCTAGTTATATGTATTATATTGATTTAGATATAGATAACGATAATCAAATGGATTATCGAGGAATATATATGACTTCCTATAGACCTCATACAACAGAATTAGCTACTAGTGCAGAAAATTCTGTTCAAGATGATAATGGTTATTTAATTAATAACGTATATTGGTTTAAATATGAACCTATCTCTTGGGAAGTAATATCTAAAGAAAATTCTAAAGCTCTTGTTGTTAGTGATTTAATTATCGATGCACAAGAATATAATTATCGCACTGATACTCATAAAGGTGATAAAGATTATAAAGGTGAAACAACTGAAGAATTCATTAGAGCGAATAACTATAAGTTTTCTCATGTTAGATCTTGGTTAAATACTACTTTTTATCAAGATGCATTTAGTGTAACTGAAAAAGAAAAAATATTATTAACAACAGTAGATAATTCTGCTTCTTCTACCCATACTAGCGCGTCCACCAATGTATGTCCAAATACAGAAGATAAGATCTTCTTATTATCATATACTGAAGTGTTAAATTATGGTATTGAACTTAAAAGTGGTAGTGATTATTCTAAATCTCAAGGATTAGTCGTTAGTAATAAAAATGATAGTTCTTCATATATCCTACGTTCACCTACTTCATTCCAAGATCAAAACTATGGTGTTAGTAATTATGCCGTTACATATAATAATTACATTAATAGTACTAAAGCAGGCATATGTCCTGCTTGTTATATAAGTTTATAAAAAAGGAATTCATTATGAAACAAAATAAATATTTCTCCTACTTCGTAGGGGGGGGGAGGACAAAGAACTCTTTAAATACATATATTTTTGGAGGTAATTACCATGCTTAAGAAAGTGGTATTACCTATTATTTGTTTAGCATCTATTACTACATTCGTAGTAGCGAATTCTTTTGCATGGTTTACAGAAAGTAATAAAAAAACACCAACGATTAATGGATCTACTCCAACTGCTTATTATAAATCAGGTGCTGGAACTAAAGATAATCCTTATGTTATCGCTCGTCCTGTTCATTTATACAACTTTGCTTGGCTACAATATATGGGGACATATAATGAAGTAGAAGATGGAACCGTAAAACAAACATATTTTAAGATTGATGATGATGATTTAGCTACTGATTCTTATGGTAATAAAGTATTAGATATGTCAGGATATACTCTTCCTCCATTAGGCACTGAAAATAACCCTTTTGTCGGTAATTTTGATGGTAATGGGTCTATAATAACTAACTTAACTATATCTAATAAATATGGTGATTATGGTAGAACTCCTTCATCGATTACAAGTACTAATTTTGATGCACCTCAAGTTATTGGCTTATTTGGTGTCGTAGGAGCGACTGATACATCTAAAGCATATGAAATTCAAGTACAACAGATGCACTAGTTCATGATGTTTATGCAGAGAATTTAACTATAAAAAATGATACTAGTTCTAATACAAAAACTCTAGCGGGTCTTCTAGCAGGTTACGTTAATGCACCTATGCTCAATTGCGGAGTAGGACTTGGTACTTTTGATTTAGCAAGTGGTACTACATCATTAGATACATATAATGGTACTACGTTAAAAGGCGTATCTGATTATGCATTAGTAGGTTCATATAATAGTGAAAACTTCTCCTGGAGTATTCCAGATGGTGGAGGTGGTGGACAAGGTAATGACTGGGGCGGTAGTATTGATTTTGCAAGCTTTAGTAAAAGAATTTCATCTATCGCCGCATCTGTAACACCAACTTCTTCTACTACCACTAGAACCTTTACTGCAACAAAATTTAATTCGATAATTTATACTACACAAAATAGTAAGGCACCTGGCTATAGTTGGAATGATACTTTAGCCTCTGCATCTGGTCAAACCGCAGCCTTACAAGAAGGCACTTACTTACCTTTAAATATTGATTTAAAGGAAGCAACTATATATGATCCTGATACACCGATTGCTGATGAAAATGTAGGTGCTTATTATAAGGAAGAAACAACTACATCTGAACCTGTTTTATCTAATAATACGGGCTATATTGTTGGATATAAAGAAACTGGGAATGCTACACCTAGACTTAGACATAAATTAACTAAGAAATATTCTAGTGGTGATACAACTTATGGCATTCCATATTCCATTTCATATTTTGATAATGGGAATGATTTACCATCAACGAACAATGTTGTTGATTCGGATAAAGTTTTTAAGTCTTCGGAAATTTCATTATTTTATTTAGATTCTTCGAATGAAACAAAAAGAATTCGTGATGATGATAATAAAAATACTTCTTTTACAACTACAGCCACGGATACTTCATATATTGACAAATCATCCTTAGGCTTTTCTAATTATGATAATGCTAAAAGTCAATTTATTACAATGTTAAAATCTGGTACACCAACTAGTGTTCTAAATAATAGTGCTATTAGATTAAATGGATTGCAGTTATTAAAATCTGATTTATCATATGGTGATTACTCAAATGTTACTATAGATAAAACTCTATATGCTTCTTATCAAATGATTAAAGGTGGAATTAATTTCACTTTAGATAAAGATGGTGTTGTAACAATGATAGTTGGAACTTATGCAGGTGGCTCTAACCATGTTCTTCCAGCATTTTATGAAATAACGAGAACTAAAACTACTGATTCTGCAGGAAACATCAAAAGTACTATTTCAAACAGCCAACATATTTATAAAGTTTATAAAAATAGTAATGCTGATATAGAATACGCATATGATAAAGATAAAACTATTTCTAATTCAAATTTAGTAATTGATTTATATAATTTAAATCAGAACGATTACTTAAATTTTAATAGTGCATATTATTTTGAAATACCTTTAAAATCTGGGGACTATTTTATCGGAAACGATACTGGTGGTGCGAATAAAAACTATCCATATTTCCTTTACCTCGATATCGGGGCTAACGCAGGCGATTCAGGAGACGATGATGATTCATCACCTTGGCCAATTGACTTTGTATATTTTGATTCTAATGAAACATTAGTGAAAATATCTACTGCTAAAGATTCAAGTGGTAATTATATTTATAAGAATTCAGAAGCTTTATTTCAAATAAATGATAATGCGAGTGGAATTATTAAATTTAAAAGAAAAGATGAAGATGGATCGGTAGTATATTATTATATAAAATCAGATAGTAGTATAACTGTTGTAGCAATCGCTACTGAAGGTAAGTACGAACAATCTACTTCTGATTTAACTCCAATATATACAACATCTAATTAATATTATTTACTTATGAACTGGACTTACTAAATTGTAGTGAGCCCAGTTTTTAAATTATTCGAAATAATGTCTTTATAACGACAGATACTTTAATGGCTTATATATCCGTAAAGGCCATTCTGGAGCATTTAAAACAACAGAAACAATTACTGCATCAACGAATACAAAATGGATGCCAGTAACAGGCTATGATAGTTCAACTAG
>CAVDMV010000030.1:0-13196 GCA_963610315.1 Acutalibacteraceae bacterium | reverse complement strand
GAAGGATTATTACTTAATAACAAGGCTGCAACGCCTGTGACCATTGGGGCAGACATAGATGTACCATCTTTATATTCATATCCTAATTTATTTATTCTAGTAGGAATAGTAGAATAGATGTCATCTCCTGGTGCGAATAAATCAACACTAGTTTTACCATAATTAGAGATATCTAGTTTTGAATCATCATATGTAGTTGCACCTACTGTTATTACATTATCAGAATCAATACAAGCAGGATATCTTTTATAATCTCCAGATGAATGATCTAAATTCCAATTATCATTACCCGCGGAACAAATAACTAGTCCATTAAAATCATTTATAGTATCAGTCAATGAATCAAGAACACTAAAATTTTCATCAGGTCCACTTGAACTTATGTTTAAAATATCAACATTATCTTTTATTGCTTGCTTAATTGCATCTATTTTTGTACTCAATCTACCATTACCACTACTATTCATAACTTTATATGAAATTAATTCAATATTTGCATAATTTGTTATACTTGCAATGATACCTGAAACATGTGTTCCGTGTCCATTTCCATCTTCTATTATTAGAAAACTATCATCATATGTATAATCACAAAATAAATCATCATTACATAATGGATTTAAAATTTTATTATAATACTCAATACCTGTATCTAAGACACCAATCTTAATTGTTTTTACCGGATTAGATATTTCCAAAGCTTTATTTAATTCTATTTTATTTTGACCCCAGTACTTTTGACTATCATCCGTTATACTATTTGTATTAAATGTATTAGATGAATCAATAGTTGTTAAATTATGGTCAAAACTATTATTGATAGGTGAAAAGTTAATTGTCCCCATTAGGAACAATGCCACTAAATTTATTATAATCATAAAATCCCCCTTAACATGCTTATTAAGAAAATTATAAATTACAGGGTAGATTTTGTCAACATAGTATATTTTTCTACCATATCAATTAGAAAATCAATATAATAAATATGAGGTCTAAATTTTATGAAAAACAAATCTGTTAAATATTCTGTTATCGATATAACATTAATTGCCATGTTCACAGCGATACTGGCCATATGTTCATGGACATCAATCCAAGTAGGTTTAGTTCCAGTTACATTACAGACTTTCGCGATATTTTTAATCTTTGGACTACTCGGTTCTAAAAGAGGTACAACTGCAGTATTAGTTTATATCTTATTAGGTTTATGTGGTGTTCCAGTATTCGCAGGATTTGGATCAACCGCGAAATTACTTGGTCCTACTGGAGGATATATCATTGGATTTATCTTTATGGGATTAATTATTTGGCTCGGTGAATTTTTATTTAGAAAAGCTGATAAAAAAATTAAATCTATCACTAATATTCTATTTGAAATTATTGGTCTATTAGTATGTTACGCTTTTGGTACAATCTGGTTTATGATCGTAATGAATGGTAAAGGTAATCCTTATACATTAACTGCAGCATTAAGCGTATGTGTCATTCCATTCTTAATTCCAGATTTAGTTAAATTAGTTGTTTCAGAAATTCTTGTTATTAAGTTAAAACAATTTGTTCCTAAATCATATTTAGATTATAAAAAAGAATTAATTGACGTAGAAGAAAAAGAAGGTTTACAAGCGTAAGCCTTCTTTTTATCTATTATCATATTCATTATTATTTTCATCTATCTCTACTAAATAATCGATATAAGATTTAGAAATAGTCATATGAGTAACATTTTCAATAACACCATATTCTTTAGCTTTAATATCCATGTTTTCAAAATTTAGTTTATGTAATGGTGAATCGTTAAATCCAACTAAATTAAAGATTCTATTAATACCTTTGTAATCTTTTGTATATCTTGACTTTACATCATTAATATCGATATTACAAATTGTAGTATTTTTTCCTTCAGTAGGTTCAATTAATTTCTTATAATGCTCTTTTAAAGTTCCTTTATAAGAAGAAGGTAATTCACATTTTGAATATGCCGGATTCCAATTAACAAAGATATTAAATAAATATTTAACATTTACCATATTTAAATGCTTAATATAAATATCTTTAATATATCCTTTTCTTTGAGATGATGATTTAATACGGAATCCGCAGTCGGTGTTATAAAAAGATATATTTTCAATGAAGATATTATATATTCCTCCTGAAACTTCACTTCCTAGAGTTAGACCAAAACCTTCATATAATGAGCAGTTTTTAATTACTATATCGTGAGACGGAATATTTTTCTTTATTCCATCACTATCTCGACCAGATTTAATACAGATTGAATCATCATTACAATGAGTGATGACATTTTCAATTAAGACATCGTAAGAAGAATCAATATCAATACCATCAGTTGAAGGAGAATTTTTCATCCCGGAATTGATCTTAATATGATCAATATGTACGTTATGAGAATATAAGATATGAACGTTCCAAAAACCTGAATCTTTACTAGTAAAATCGCTTAATGTTATTTCACTAGAATTTTGTACGAGAATATTTCTTGGGCGTAAACAATCATAATCACAAGCCCATCTTAAATTAGCTTTATCGTATTCTTTTCGCATGCCCCCAAGACTATCTTCACCCCAGTATTTTTTATACCAATAAGGGCCGTTACCATCAATAATTCCTAATCCTCTTATTGTTACATTATTCGCATCGATGACATTAAGAATTGCTGGATAAAACTCCATATTAATTCCAGCCACTCTAGTATTTATGAGTTTAAATTTACTTTCATCAGTAGTTCCAAGAATTAAGGCATCTTCTTTAATAATTAAAGTTGTATTTGATTTAATAAATAAAGGCCCAGTTAAATAGATACCTTTAGAAATAACTAATGCATCATGATTAAAAGAGCATTCATCTAATGCTCTTTGTAAAATATCAGTAACTAAACTTTTGCCATCTTTTGCAATTACTAAATCTTTAGTATCCATAGCCTTCAAAAAGAATCCTTCCAAGTCTAATATGAGTCGCACCAACTTTAATAGCTTCTAAATAATCATCACTCATTCCCATTGATAAATAAGGGAAAGGATGACGATATTTTTCTTCTAATCTATTTCTTAAAGTTACTAGTGACGAGAATTGTTCGATTAATTCTTCTTTTGAAGAATGTTTAACGCTCATCATCATAAAGCCAATAACATTAACTTTTTTAAATTTTAATACTTCATCCATAAATTGATCAATTTCTAAATAAGGAACACCATTTTTAGTTTCTTCTAAATTAATTGATACTTCAATAAAACAATCTAAAGGAGTTTCTCTTTCTCTATCAATAATAGAACATAATTTTAAAGAATCTAGAGAATGTAAATAATCTATTTTATTAATCACTTCACGAGCCTTATTTCTTTGTAAATGTCCAATAAAATGCCATTTAATATCTTCATTTTTTAATTCTTCATACTTAGTTAAAAAGCTTTCTACACGATTTTCACCAAAATTATTAACATGATATTTTAATAATTCTTTCATGTCGGAGCTATTAACATATTTACTCGCGACAACCAGAGTAACTTCTTTTGGTAATGTATTTAAAAATGAAGCGATATCTTTTCTAACCATATTAAAAATTTCTCTTTTTTAAAGTTTGTTCAAATTTAACTCCATAGAAATGTTCTTCATCACTAAGAGTTTCTTTTATCGCACTTATAGTAAAGCTAATTGATGTTTTAATTACTTCACTAAGAGGTTGTTCATTCATGATACAAGCAACTGCAACAGAAGAAAATACATCTCCAGTACCATGATACATTTTATTAATTTTTTCACCCATTAAAGTTGTGATAACTTTTCCATCATAACTAGATGCACCTAATTCTTCATTAGAATAACCTACTCCAGTTAATATGACATTTTTTGCTCCTAATGCGTAACAATCTTTTAATAATTTAGCTACATAATCTTTTGTTAATGTTCCTTCATATTGATTAGAAGTTAAGTAACATGCTTCTGTAATATTAGGTAAAATATAATCTGCGACTGCAACAATCTTTTTCATACCTTCAACGATATCATCATTTAATGCTGGGTAGAGTTTACCGTTATCTGCCATTGCAGGATCTACAATAAATAAGCCATTTTCTTTTAATAATTTTTCTTTACATTTTAAAATGGTATCAAATTGTCTTGTATCACCGATGTAACCTGTATAAATCGCGTCAAATTTAATACCTTCTTGAATCCAATGATCAACAATCTTAGGCATTTCTAACGTTAAATCTAAATTAGTCCAACCTTTAAATCCACCTGTATGAGTAGATAAAATAGCACTTGGTAAAATAGAAGTTTCAATACCAAAACTAGATAAAATAGGTAAAGCTACTGTTATTGAGCAACCTCCGTAACAAGAAATATCTTGAATAGTTAATACTTTTTTAGTTTCCATAAATTCTCCGTTTCTTTTTATATAATATCAATTTAAGATATTATTATCTATCAATTTAATTCTCTTAACTTATTTTTGACCTTTAAATTAATCTCTTTTCCTTATATAATAAATACATAAGAAAGAGGTAAATAATATATGTATAAACTTATTGATCAGTATATTGATAAATTAATGACTTCATCTCCAGATATGCCATTATGGAATATTGAAGCTATTAGACAAGGCAAAAAGCCAGCTTGGAATTATATCGATGGATGTATGATGACTTCCTTATTATCATTATACGATGAAACTAAAGATCAAAAATATTTAGATTTCGTTATTAAATTCATCGACTATTATGTATTTGAAGATGGCTCAATAAGAGGTTATGACCCAACTAAATATTCAACAGATGATGTATGCGAATCAAAAATCTTATTTGATCTATACGCTTTAACAAAGAATGAAAAATATAAGAAAGCCATCGAATTATCTTATTCTCAAGTCAAGAATCAACCTCGTACTAAAGAAGGTAACTTCTGGCATAAACAAATTTATCCAAATCAAGTATGGTTAGATGGCTTATATATGATGCAACCTTTCTATACTAGATATGTTGCAACTTTCGGAAATAAAGATTATTCCGATATCGTAAATCAATTTGAAAACGTCTTCTCCATTATGTTTGATAAAGAGAAAAAACTCTATTATCACGGTTATGATTCTTCTAAAACAATGTTCTGGGCTGATAAAAAAACTGGTTTATCAAAGAACTTCTGGTTAAGATCAATCGGTTGGTATACCGTCGGCTTAATCGATGTCATTAATTATATTGATGATGACCACCAAGAAGCAAAAGATGCTTTAATTAAAATATTTAAAGAATCAATTTCTGGTATCTTACTCTACCAAGATAAAGAATCTAAGATGTTCTACCAAGTTCCTAACTTCGGTGGAAGAGAAGGTAACTATCTAGAAACTTCAGGTTCTGCGATGATTTCTTATGCGATATTAAAAGGCGTAAGAACTAAAGTATTAGATGAATCATATCGCCAAATCGGTGTTGATATCTTTAATGGTATTTGTAAAAAATACTTAACTAATGTAAATGGCGATCTTAATCTTGGAGGAATTTGTTTAGTCGCTGGTCTAGGCCCTAGCAATAACTTAAGAAGAGATGGAAGTTACGAATATTACATTTCTGAACCAATCGTCGAAAACGATGCAAAAGGTACTGGTCCATTAATCATGGCTTATACTGAAATGAAAAAAATTAAATAGAGGAGTGCGCGAGCACTCCTTTTTCTTAATCAAATAAAGGTGTTGATAAATATCTATCACCATTATCAGGTAAAATAACAACAATATTTTTACCTTTATTTTCTTCTCTACTTGCGACAATACTCGCCCCTTTAAGCGCCGCGCCAGAAGAAATACCAACTAAGATACCTTCACTACGAGCGAATTTTTTTCCATAAGAAAATGCATCATCATTTTCAATAGTGATAATTTCATCATAAATTGATGTATTTAAGGTATTTGGAATAAAGCCCGCGCCGATACCTTGAATCTTATGTGGTCCTGATACGCCTTTTGAAATAACTGGGCTAGAAGAAGGTTCAATACCAATAATTTTCACATTAGGATTCTTTTCTTTTAAATATTTACCAATACCTGAGATGCTTCCTCCTGTACCAATTCCGGCGACTAAGATATCAACTTTACCATCTAAATCATTATAAATTTCTCTTCCAGTAGTTTTATAATGAGTTTCTGGATTAATAGGATTATCAAATTGACCTGGAATAAATGAATTAGGAATTTCTTCGTGTAATTCGTTAGCTTTTGCTATCGCCCCTTTCATGCCTTTACTACCTTCAGTTAGAACTAGTTCAGCTCCATAAGCTGCGATTAATCTTCTTCTTTCAACTGACATTGTTTCAGGCATGACAATAATTACGCGGTAACCTCTCGCTCTACCTATTGAAGCTAGTCCAATACCAGTATTACCGGAAGTAGGTTCAATAATAGTAGAAGAAGGAACGAGTTTACCTTCTTTTTCAGCCGTTAAAATCATATTTAATGCAATACGATCTTTAATTGATCCAGCTGGATTAAAATATTCTAATTTTGCGAATAAATTCGCCTCTAAATGTTCTTCTTTTTTAAAGTTACTGATTTCTAATAATGGAGTATTTCCAACTAGTTCAGCAATTGAATGATATAGTGCCATATATAAATCTCCTTCAATAGTATTCCTACTATTCTACTAGGATTATAGATATATAAACATTTCTTGTCAATATTTTTTAAGTAGAATCTATCTACTAGGAGTAGAATTAGTCTTTTTTTGTCTTGACTTATGAAACATTCACCTTTAAAATGTAACCATGGAAAAAGAAGAAAAATTAAAATCAACAATTGCATCAAACTTAACATATTATAGAAAGCAAGCCGGATTAACGCAGTTAAAGCTTGCAGAGATTTTAAATTATTCTGATAAGGCTGTCTCTAAATGGGAAAGAGGAGAAGGCGTACCAGATATTTTTATTCTTGTTCAACTAGCGGATCTTTACCAGATTAGCGTTAACGACCTCATTGGCGAAAGAAAAATAATTAAGAAAGCATCATTTTTAAAAAATCGTATTTTAATTACATTATTAAGTATCGCACTTGCTTGGTTAGTCTTCGTTGTTTCTTTTGCAATAGTAACAATTATTGAAAGAAATACTTCTAATGATTGGTCTAAATGGACATGGGTTTTATTTATTGCCCCATTACCAGTTTCTTGTATTATCGCTTTAGTATTTGATAAGATTTGGGATGAAGTTAGATGGCATCGATTCTTTATTGTTACAGGTATCGTTTGGACCACAGCTTTATTAATCGTATCTCTATTATTAGTATTTGATGTTAATTTCCATTGGGTCATTTGGTTTGTCGCAGCAACATTACAAATTCTTGTTGTCTTGTGGTATGGCTTAATAAGAAAAGGTAAATAAGAAAAAGTCTATGGAAAATTACTCCATAGACTTTTTCTTATTGATTAAATGTTTGATTTTCTTCAATACCTTTATATAATGCGGCATATTCACCATTTTTAGAAATTAGTTCTTCGTGTTTACCTTGTTCGACTATTTTACCTTTTTCAATAACATAAATTAAATCAGCATTTCTAATCGTTGATAATCTATGTGCGACTACTAAAGTAGTTCTTCCTTTCGCTAAATCATTTAATGATTTTTGAATTAATGCTTCGGTAACATTATCTAAAGCTGAAGTCGCTTCATCTAAAATAAGAATAGAAGGATTTTTTAAGAATACACGAGCAATCGAAATTCTTTGTTTTTGTCCTCCAGAAAGTTTAACCCCTCTTTCACCAACCATAGTATTATAACCATCTTCTAATCCCATAATATAATCATGAATATTCGCCATTTTACTAGCTTTAATGACATCTTCATCACTAGCCTCATAATTACCATATTTAATATTTTCTAAGATAGTTCCATTGAATAAGAAAACATCTTGTTGAACAATACCAATATTTCTTCTTAATGATTCAAAAGTCATCTTATTTACATCGATATCATCAATATAAACATGTCCTTCCGTTGCATGATAGAAATTAGGAATTAGATGACAAATAGTAGTTTTTCCTCCACCTGAAGCTCCGACTAAAGCAACAGTTTTACCTTTTTCTATTTCAAATGAAACGTCATCAAGTACATTACCTGGATGATGCTTTTTGATGTAATTAAAAGTGACGTGATCAAATTTAATATTTCCTTCTAAATAACCAACATCTTGCGCATCGTCATCAACTTTTTCTTCTTCTTCATCAATAATTTCAACAAATCTTTGAAAGCCAGTTACGCCTTCTTCATATTGTTCAACGAAATTAATTAAAGTTGTTAATGGAGTAATAAACATCGAAACTGAGACAACGAAAGTTACATAATTCGCGGTATCTTTACTAGGTGCGACGAGTAATCCCCCGGCAACAATAATAATAAAATTAAATAAATCTGTTAAGAAAGCAGTCGAAGAACCAAATTGTCCCATTGCTTTATAAGTTTTTGCTTTTGATTTAACAAAGTCGACATTTGATACTTCAAATTTTTCTAATTCTTTTTCATCATTAGTGAAAGCTTTAGTTACTCTAATACCAGTGATGGATGATTCTAAACGAGCGTTAATATCCGCGAGAGCTCTTCTATTTTCCATTTGGGCACGATGTAATCTTTTTCTAAAAAATAAAGAGACAAAGAATAATAAAGGAACTGCGACTAAGACCCATAAAGCAAATCGATAATCAATTGTTAATAAATAAGCAAAAGCTAAGATAATAGTAATTCCGCAGATAAAGAAATTCTCCGGACCGTGGTGTGCGAGTTCACTAACTTGTTGAAGATCATTAGTCATTCTTGACATAATCTTACCTGTCTCATGTTCATCATAATATGAGAAAGGTAATTTTTGTAATTTAATAAACATTTCTCTACGCATATCTGCTTGCATGTGAGTTCCAATCATGTGTCCATAATATTGAACAAAGAATTTTAAAAACATTCTAATAACGTAACAACCTAATAATATAAATCCTAATATAATTATTTTATTTGTATCATTATTAGGAACATAAGTCTTTACTACTTTATTTGTAATGATTGGATATAATAAACCAATTAAAGAAATAAAAAAACTAGCCATCATATCTAAAAAGAACATACCTTTATAAGGTTTATAATAACTTATAAATCTTTTTAACATTTATTTCCCTCCCACTTAAATAAAAAACCACTTCCATTATTCATAAAAGTGGTAATAATTTTAACAATTATTTTTATTATTGATCATCTGCGATCGTAACTTCTTCACCAAAGAAAGAAATTGTTAAGGTATCTGGACCAGTAGTCGCCCCAATAATTGGACCTAAATCAGAAATATTAATTTCTTTAACTTCCATGCGTTTAGAAATTTCAGTCGCGATATATTTTGCATCTTCATAGCAATCTGCATGTTCAATACATAATAATGAATTCTTTGGATCAGTCATTCTTTCACAAGCAATAGAAACGAATTCATCTAAAGAAGCTTTTCTACCTTTTACTTTCTTAAATGCATAGTTATTACCTTTTGCATCAGAAACAATAATAGGTTTAATACCAATTAAATTACCAAAGAATGCTGAAGAAGCTTTTACTCTACCAGCTTTCTTTAACCAAGCTAATGAACCTGCAGTAGCATAAACTTGATAAGATAAACGATCTTTAGTTAATTGTGCGACTGTTTCATCTAATGATTTACCTTCTAAAGCATATTTAGCCGCGTCAATCGCGATTAAACCTTCCGCATAATTACTTCTTAATGAATCGAAACAAACAATTCTTCTACCAGGATATTTTTCTAATAATTCTTTCGCATAAACTTCTGCATAGTTATATGAACCAGATAATCTACTTGAACAAGAAATATATAAGATATCTAATCCTTCATCTAAATATTTTTTAAATTTTTCTTCTGTTTCAGATGGTTGAATTTGACCAGTTACTGATCTTTTACCACTTCTCATCATTTCGTAATATTCGTTAGGTGCGATATTAGACCAATCTAAATCAGCATCATAATCTTTGCCGTCGATTGTAAAAATCATTTTGATATAATCTAAATCGTATTTATCACGAAATTTCTTTTCAACATCTGCCGTTGAGTCTGTTAATACTTGAAATTGTTTCATACTTTGAGTACCTCTTAAGAAAGATTATAACAAATTTAATAAATAAAGCAATTATTTTACTTTCTTTATCATTAAATATAACGTAATTTTAGGCTATTTCCCTTTTAATTAGTCTATTTAATAGTTTTTTTATTTACTAAACAAAATTTACTAGATAAATTAAGATAAAATATTTCTATTATTTTTGCGATAGTTTCTAAATCGTGATATTATATTTTTATCTGCCTGTACCTCAGTTGGATAGAGGGTCCGCCTCCTAAGCGGAACGTCGCTAGTTCGAATCTAGTCAGGCAGGCCATTTTTTATTTTTTCTTTTATAGAATAATTGTTAAAAATGTAACTACATACCTGCGTATTATCCGTAATTCGCGCAATAATTATCTTGCGTTTTATCCAAAATATAATAAATTACTAAGTTCATAACAAATGTTTAATGTTGAAAATGAGGCTATTTAATAGTTAAGTTATAAATAGTTTTCTTACTTCTAAATAAACGTCGCTAATGAAATTTAGAAGGTAGTCTAGTATTTATTAATCACTTCTATCGTGGAGTGATTTTTATAATTATGCGAAACAAAAGACAATTAAATATTAACTCTTTAATTATTTTTAAGCAATATCTCAACAAATGAAAAGAGGCCTATGCCTCTTAGATTAATTATTACTTACTTCAAGTTCATTATCTTGACCATAAAGATCTTCTTTTTGGTCATTCATTTTGTTTAATTTTCTAATCTCAATAACTAGGAATATGACGCTAAGAGTGATACCAAAAACGTCTGAAATTGGAGCTGCCCATAATACCCCCATAATGCCCATTCCAAGAGGAAGAGTTGTTGTAAAAGTAACCATTGCAACAACATCTCTAGTTAAACTTAATAATGTTGCTTTAATTGGTCGATCAATAGCTTGTAGGAAGATACTTGTAACTTTTTGAATTAAAGTGAAGATGATACCGCCTAAATATATTCTCATGGCAAGAATACCAAATTCTAGATAGTTTTCTGGATTAGATGAATTTGAACCAAATATTGATAAGATTTGTCCTGGAATTAATTCAAATAAAATAGTCGCAATAACTCCAACAACAAAAGTTGAACATAAAACTAATTTTAATAATTCTTTAACTCTTTTAATTTGTCCTGCCCCATAATTATAACCAACAATAGGTTGAGCACCTGCTGCAATACCGACTGCGATATTAACTACGATAGTAAATACTTTCATAACTACCCCAATAATAGCTTGAGGGTCATTAATACCATATTTTGATTGAGCTCCATAAACAGCGAGCATATTCATACTAACTACAGAAATAATAACAATGGCGATTTGTGTTAAGAAACTTGAGACACCTAATTTAGAAATATTTAATAAACTAGAAATGCTAATCTTAAAATCTTTTAATTTTAATTTAAATGTCTTAGTCATAAATGCTAAATAGAAAATAGAAATTAAGAAAGAAGCAATTTGACCAATAATAGTGGCTAAAGCTGCGCCAAATACACCCATGTTTAATGCTAAAATAAAGATAGCATCTAAGATAACATTAATAATCGCGCCGGTAACCATTGAAATCATTGCAACTTTAGGTGAACCATCAGCACGAATAATTGAATTAATGGCATTCATTAAAATATAGAAAGGTACACCAATTAAAATAACAAAACCATATTGATAAGATTTATCTAATGATTCAGGAGTTTTCGCTCCAAAGAAAGATAAGATATTACTTAATAATGGGAATGAAATGAGTAAAAATAAAGCACTAATAATAACTCCAACACTTATAACAGTTCCAACAATGTTACTAATCTTTTTATCATCTTTTCTTCCTAAGCAAAGTGACATGTAACTTGCTGCACCATCACCAAGCATAAGGCCAAAAGCTAATGCGATACAAGTTAATGGGAAAACAATACTAGTTGCAGTGTTCCCTAATGAACCTTCACTTGAATTACCAATAAAGATTTGGTCAACAATATTGTATAGAGCGCTAATTAATAAAGACAATATACAAGGAATCGCAAATTTTATTAATAATTTAGAAGTTTTTTCTTTAATTAAATAATCGTTCATAAATAATTTTCTCCTCAAAAAAAGCGCAAATTTACTTAACTCGTCAGGCTAATGAGTTAAGGACATTTAACGCCACGAACGACATTTTAACAAAAGGAAAAATTTCGTGTAAGTGATTTTTTTAATTTTTTTAAAAAATCTCTATTTCAATTGGACAATGGTCACTTCCATATATTTCATTATGAATAATTACATCTTTTACTTGAGAAATTAATGCTTTTGATACAATAAAATAATCAATTCTCCATCCGGCATTATTTTCACGTGCTTTAAAGCGATAACTCCACCATGAATACATAATTTTTTCTGGATATAGATATCTAAATGCATCAATATAGCCATTACTTAATAAATTAGTAAACGCTTCTCTTTCTTCATAAGTAAAGCCTGCTTTACCAATATTAGGACGAGGATTCTTAAGATCAATTTCTTTATGTGCGACATTTAAATCACCTCCATAAACAATAGGTTTATTTAATGAAGCAAAATATTCTAATAAATCTTTTTCATATTCTAAACGAAAATTAAGTCTTACTAATTCTTCTCCCGCATTAGGTACGTAACTAGATACAAAATAAAAATCATTAAATTCTAAAGTGATTACTCGACCTTCTTCATCATATTTATTATTTAATAAACCAAAATGTACTGAAAGAGGTTTTATCTTAGTAAACACCATAACTCCTGAATAACCTTTTTTAACTTTTGAGTTAGTTTTATAGATTTCATAACCATCTGGAATAAATTCTAAGTCATCACTAGATAACTTCGTCTCATTAAGCGCGAAGATGTCGGTATTTAAGTTTTCAAAATCTCTTATAAAGTCTTTTTTTAAAATAGCTCTTAAGCCATTTACATTAAAAG
The DNA here is from genome assembly GCA_963610315.1 of Acutalibacteraceae bacterium. Classification (GTDB taxonomy): domain Bacteria; phylum Bacillota_I; class Bacilli_A; order RFN20; family CAG-449; genus UBA3210. The sequence continues at coordinate 135 of CAVDMV010000030.1, read as the reverse complement.
AAACTATTTTCATATATTAAAATCTCCTTCTAAAACTAATCTTATTTTAGAGTTTTTACGTTAAAAACGCCATATTTTTATATAAATTTCAATTTTTTATTTTTTAAAAATAATAATGGAAAATTAATTAATAAG
>CAVDMV010000029.1:0-15788 GCA_963610315.1 Acutalibacteraceae bacterium | reverse complement strand
TCTCAAATTAGAATTGGTAACATTAATAAGTCCAGATTTATCAATAAATATTTTTTAACGTAAACAATCAAAATATGAATCGTTACTTTTATTTAAATAATATGATATTGTGTGAGCCTCCTTTATTAATAATTTAATAACATGATTTATTTTATAAATCTATTTATAATTTTTCACAAAAGAAATGGTTAGTGAGAAGCCTCACTAACCATTTTTGTATTAATTTTAGTTTATTTAATTGATGATCTTAAATCGATTTGAGAAGAAGAATCACAAGTGATATTTCCTGAATATTTAGTCGCAACATATTCTGAAACTGTTGTTGATAATAATGCATCTGTTAATACATCAATCTTAGTTTTATAAGTTGTATTATTTAAATAATCATATTTTCTTACTGCAAGGACATTTGCTTTTGCAGATACTTGTGTAGGATCATCTTCAACCGCGATTCTTTCAGTAGAAGAAATATTACCTGTTAAAGCAGTATTACATGGTAAGCAAGCAATATCATAATCGCCTCTAGATTGAGCGAGTAAGTTTTCTGCGATTAAATATACTTTAACCCCATTACTTGAAGTCCATTCTTTATCAGTGAAAGTTAATTTTTCCCCTGCTGCATCAATTGGTAAATCACCTGTAATAACGCCTTTAGCTTTTAATAATTGTAAAGCTCTAATCGCATTAGAATCATCATCACAAACTTCAACACTTGTAACGCCTTCTAAAGTAGCTTTTTTACCTTTATAAATTCCTAAAGGTTCATAATGTACTTTACAAGTTGCAGTTAATTCTACTTTACCAGCATATGTTGATAAATATGGAATGTGTTGGAAATAGTTTGCATCGTATTCACCATTCGCGACTGCATCATTTTGTAAAGTCCAGTCTAATGTAGCTACTTTTAATGTGTAGCCTTTGCTTTCTAAGATACCTTTAACTGCTTCATTTAGGATTTCTGCATGAGGTACGTCACTCGCGGCGACTGAGATTGTTTTATCATCTCCTCCATTTCCGCAGCTAGAGAAGCCTGCTAAAGCAAAGCCTAATGATAATGTAGCTACTGATAATGTTAATACTTTATTTAATTTTTTCATTTTAATTTTCTCCTTTTATCTAATTTTTTTGAAATGAATAAACCTAATTCTTGCATAAGTTGTACAATGACAACGACAATGATAATTAATGCCCAGAAATACCAACTAGACATAAAGTCTCCTGTATTTCTTGAGTAATATGTATAAATTGTTGATATTAAACCACCCGCGGCAATATTGTAAGCGAATGATGTATATCCTAATAATGTTACTCCAGTAACCGCGGCCCCAGAAATTAAACTCGATCTCGCTTCAGGAATTAATACCTTGGTGATTATTTGCAAATCACTCGCGCCTAATGATCTAAAAGCTTCTATTTCTCCTGAAGGAACTTCTTGTAAAGATTGTTCTACCATTCTTGAAGCAAAACCAAAGGCTGTGACAAATAAAGGAATAAGAATGGCATACCACGCGCCAGTCCCTCTCGTAAACCAAGCTCTCGTCCAAGGCATACAGATAACAACTAAGATTAAGCAAGGAATACTTCTTAAGATATTAACGATAAGTCCTAAGACAAAGTTAATATATTTATTTGGTCTTAAACCATTCTTCGCGGTGATGTTTAAGATGACGCCAACGGGAATACCAACTAGATAAGATAAGGTAGTCGCGATAAATGTTTGAATTAAAGTTTCATAAGTTGATCTACCTAGAATTGCCCATTGTTCTGCCGTAAAGAAAATACAAGATAATGTAATAAATGCACCTAATGCGAAAACGCATAATACTGAGATTAAGATTATCTTAATGATATTATTATTTTGTTTCATCTTTAATAATCTCCTCATATTTAATCTTCTTAAACGAAAGATATTTCTCTAGTTTAATAACATCTTTTTCACTCGATGGTAATTTAATAACCATTTGACCATAAACTTTATCATCGATTGTTTTACTATCCGCGTAAACAATTGAAATAAGCATATTACAATCTTGAATGATATTCGCGATAATTGGACTATCAATTTCTCCATCAAAGATTAGCTTAATATATTTATCATCACTAAATGTCGTATTTAAATGGCCTGAATAAATAAGTTTCTTCGATATATCAGCCTTTGGAGAAAGGAATACATCATATAAAGGACCATCTTCAACGATTTGGGAATGATCAATAATTGCCACCCTATTACATATTTCTTCAATGACAGACATTTGGTGAGAAATAATAATGATAGTTAAGCCTAGTTCTTCATTTAATTCTTTTAATAATTCAAGAATTGAATGAGTTGTTTCAGGATCTAAAGAAGATGTTGCTTCATCACATAATAAAACCTTTGGATCAGTCATTAAGGCTCGCGCAATCGCCACTCTTTGTTGTTGACCGCCGGAAAGTTGACTAGGATAAGAATCTAATTTATTTCCTAATCCTACTTTATCTAATAAAGTCATAGCTTTTAAGGTAGCATTTTCGTCATGAACAATGCTTCCCGCTAATTCTACATTCTTTAAAACTGTTCTTTGTTGTAAAAGGTTGAAACTTTGAAATATCATCGCTACTTCTCTTTTGTATTTTCGATCAAAAGTAGCTTCCTCTCCATTATAAAGAATTTCACCTTCATCAAATGTTTCAAGTCCATTAATGCAACGAACTAAAGTAGATTTACCTGCTCCAGATAACCCTAGTACTCCATAGATATCTCCTCTTTTAACTTGGAGATTAACATCATTTAATACTACCGTTTCACCAAATGATTTACAGATATTCCTTAGTTCAATAATATAATCCGACATCTTTTCACTTCCTTAAAAAAATCCTTGCCATAGGCTAAGGATGTAATCATGCTGAAAATTAAAATATTTTTATATTTTCAAGTACAATCATACTCTATCGCTTTAAAGGGCGATCCCTCATCTCTTAGTGTCCCTTAAGATGTAGCTCCTGGGCCATGTTCATCAAATCCTTCCTAGCCTATTTCACCTAACTAAGCCTCTCTACAAGTATCTATTTGACTACTCTTCCTATCAACGCAATTTATCTCTTATCTTGAAGACGAAATCATTATAGCACTATAAATTTATATATGCATAATCTTATTTTTTTATCGTTCGTGATAAAATTAATTTATAACAAATATTAATAAAAGAGCCATCTATTTAAGACGACTCTAAAATCTAATTTGTTTTATCTTTCTTTTGATATTTATAATAGAAACCCGAAATAATCTTCGCAAGAATATTAAAATACATCATTTCTTCAGGCTGCCATGCTCTTCTTTCATGAATCATATCGATAAGCATATAGCCTGACAAGACATCATTATTAATTAATTTAATCTGAACTAAAGCTTTTACGCCTAATGCAGTATAGAATTCATATGCTTCTTGATTCTTTAATCTAGTATCGGATACATCTGATATTTGTAACATATTATCTGATTTAAACGAAGCTTGATAATGTTCGTTTTTTAAAACATCATAGCCTTTTTTAAGGAATTCACCACTTTGAGAATATTGGAAAGTGATATTTAAATCAGGATCACAAATAGTAATATGTTCCAATCTAAAATGAATCGCCATCTTTTCAACAATTGAAGCAATCTCTTTTTCTAAATCAGTTCCACCAATTAATTGGTCTAAGCAATCAGAAATAAATGCTGCATCTGATTTATTTCTTTCAGGCAAACCAACAAATTGAACTTTGTTATTATTAAATGTTAATTTACCATGTTTTTCATCACTATAAATGATATAGCAATCTCTACCTTTAATCTTACCTCTATATAATGCTTTATCTATTTTTTCAAATAATTCATCATATGTCGTTCCATCTTTAGGGTAGCAAGCTAGTCCCATCGTTGAAGAGATGTTAAATTTCGCGCCATTAATTTCAATATTTTTAATTTCATATTTAAGTTCACGACAAATTGGTTTTAATTCCGCTTCTACATTTGTATTAACAGGTATTGCAAAAATAAATTCATCGCCGCCGATACGACCTGTAATACCTTTATATTTTGAAACGATATTTTTTAAAGCGGTAGAAAAACTAATCAAAATTGAATCACCAAATGAATGGCCATAAGTATCATTAATATTTTTAAAATAATCTAAATCAATAATACCAAATAATAATTTATCTTTAGAAGTTAATGAATCAATTAATAAATGACAACGTTTTGTAATTTCACTTTTATTATAAACACCAGTCAATTTATCAATAATTGAGTTTTGAACAAGTTCTTCCATCTTTTTAATATAAATATCATCATTTTTAAAGAAACCAATAACTGATGTAGAAGTCTTTTTTATTGCATCTAAAACATAGCCTTTCTTTTTAACTTTAAAATAAACGCCAGGTTCAATATTCTTCTTTCCTTGAACAATTTTATTAATTAGATAAACAAAACTTGGGAAATAACTAGCGTCAACTTTTAATGGATTAGCTTTTCGATCAATTACTTCATAATAGGAATTATAAATAATTTTATTATTCTTATAATCTTTAAATTCAAAAATCTTCGTCTTAATATCGTATTTAAAAAATACTCCATCAAGAAGAGATAATACTTCTTCATGCTCATTATCTTTAAGAGGAGAAATAGTTATAAAATAGGCTCCATGTATTTCTCTAATAGAGACTAATACTTCATATTCTTTATTTTCTTTAGTGAGTGTTGTTAAATATTGAAAAGAAGATTTATTAGAAAAAACATCCGAACTTAAAATAACTTTTAATTCATTATTAAATTTAAAGTCATCATAAAAATTAAGATATTCAATATCTTCTTTTGTTACTTCAATATTAAGATTCTCTTCTTTCATAGTTGTTCCCTCAATGGAATAATTATACTCTCAAAAGAAAAATAAGTCAAATTATGAAAAAAACGCTGAGGAAATAACGTAAAAACTAATGATAACAAGTATTATTTCTTAATAAAAGAAACAATCTTATTCATTACTTCTTCATCTTGCCGCGTCATAAAAACAAAATCTAAGGTATTAAAATAATCTCTCTTCTCTTTTAAAGAAGTTAATTTACCTTCGTTTAAAAGAGAAAAATATTTAGAAAAAGAATCCTTCATATACTTAACTGCTTCTAATGTATAATTAGGATTATGTAATTTATTATTAACAAAATAAAATTCAACATTTTCATTTTTAATATGGTTATAAAGATATTCCGCGTGGTTTTCAAAAGAAATAATATTATCATCAGTAGAATGAATGATTAATGCTTTTAATTCTTTATTATTATAGTTCTTAATTGGATCTAATAAAGCGTATTTTAAATTAACATCTCTTTCATATTTTAAGATATCATCTCGATCTTTTTTTGAGTAATCACTAGTTAAATTCTCTATTGTCGTAATTCCGGAAATAGAAACAATTTTACTAATTTCTTTATGAAGAGAATAAATATTATTAACCGCGAAGCCACCTAAAGAATGACCAATACAAATAATTTCTTTATTTTTAAATGCATCTATTAATTTAACGTAGTTTAATACATCATCTAAATCACATATCGCCTGCGTTAAACTTAAATTAGATATGCCACCTGATTCAAAGCAACCAGTTAAATCAAAGCTTAAAACTAAGAAACCTTTTTTACAAAGATATTCTATTTCTCTTAAATAAGAAAGGTGACCTCCTCCTAAGCCATGAACAAAAATAACTAATTTATCATTAGAAAAATTAGGATAATAATATAAAAAAGTCATTATTAAATTACCTTTTGAAGAAATAAAAGATTTCTTTTCTTCATGAAGGTTAATAAAATCTTTTGCTTTAAAATAATGAATATAATGTTCATCATCATATCTTTTTATATATGTTTTTAAATATTCTTCTAAATTCATAATTATTTTATCTTATTAAAAAGATCCTTAATTTTATTAAAATAGAAAGTTGATGTATCTTCGCGATATTTATTTACTGCCGAAACATCATTATCCTTTTTATAAGTTTTACCAATATAAGGAGAAGATTCATAATATGAAGAAGTAATCGTTATTTCTTCTATTTCTCCATTATCATTAGTAACCTTAGTATATTCATCATTAAAAATAACTACTGCATCTAAGATATTCTTGTTTTTACGGTGTTGAAAAGTAGGTACTACTCCAGAATTATATCCTTTTAACGAACCTTCTTTAGATAGACCTACTTCTTTAGTAAAATTAGTCCAAAAAGGATCACTTGAACTACTTCTATTTGCATAAAAATAACTTAATTCAAAGCCATAAAACGTAATAGAAGAATTATCTTTTAAGTACTCATTAAAGAAATTATTAAACATATATGAACAATCTGAACATAATGACCAATAATATAGAATAATATATTCTTCATCACTATTTAATAAAGCTAAATAATTATCTTTAGTGACCTTAATTTCATTAGACATTCTTATATTATCATTAAGATAAGTTTCTAAAGATGAATAAGAAGAAAATACTTTTTCATTACTTACTCCATCAATTTTATTTTCGAGTACTCCATCATTAAATAAACCTAAAGTAGGTGTATAAGAATAAGAAATAATTGAAGAAGTAGTAGATATTAAATTAGAAGAAATAGAATATATTTCAAGAGAATAATTTTTAATATATGATTTTAAGATTGGTAAAAAATTCAAACATCCTTCACAACTTTCATCATAGATATATAAAATAAAATCATCTTTAGAACTAACCTTAGTTTCTAATTCACTATAAGTTAAATTAATCGTATCATTTAACGCATAACTTCTTTGAATAATTAAAGTTTTTTCTTCTTTATTCGCACAAGAAAAAATAGGTAATGAAAGTAATGATATTAAAAATAATTTCCCTAGTTTTTTCATTCACATTTCTCCTTAATTTAATGTTATTACATTTTTCCAAGTTGTATTTACTAAATATGAGTTTTCCGCGTTAAAACGGGCACCAAAGACACCAGTATTAAGATATTCACTAAATGTTTGATAATGATCATCAGTATATAAAGCAACATTACTATTATTATAATTAGTCGCATTAAAACCTGTAATAAAGACAACGAGTCGGCCTACACCCCTATTAGAAGCAGAATATTTTGAATCTAACGCGATATCTAATTCATAATAACGAGGTTTATTATTTTCATATATTCGATAAGGAACACTAGTCGCATAACCATTAGTTCTAGAATAATATGATACACATCTTGTCTTTTCTTTAAAATAAGATGTTGCATCTGAATAATAAGTTTTCGGAACGTAATTAACTGGATATTCATTAAATGCGATATAATAATTCGCGATATCGATAGGATCAGTTAAGGCAACTTCATAAGCTAAAGAAGCATTTTTAATAACTTCTTCATAATTATAATAAGTATAAGTTTTTGTTTCATTTATAACGTATCCATCATCTTTTTTAGTAACGCTCATTGGAACAGTAACTTTACTTACTCCACTTATTAAAGTTCCGGCATAAGTAGAAGGATTTAAACGATAATAATCATCTGAATAATCATAATCGTAATTAGTATAAGAAGTTACTTTTCCATCATAAATAATATTCATACTTTTAATTTCTAATTCAGCATCACCTGTTTCAATCTTAAAGAAATTACCATTTAACGTGAAAGTAGAAGTTAAATAAGTAGATGAAGCATCTAATTCAATAAAGTTATTATAACTTCGATCATTTGAATAATATATTTTAGCTTTAGAAGAAGTTGTTTTACTTAGATAATTAATCTCTATCTTCTTCATTCCATATATTGGAGTGTTATTTAATAATGCACCATTTAATTTATCAATATCAAAAAGATTATATTGAGGTTTTAAAGTGACGACTCCATTTAGAAATCTTGATGCACGATAATAGCTAAATGAAACTTTATCAATTGTTCCAACATCAAAATTTTCGGCATAGTTTCCTGAAACTAATGATGTTAATTTTAAAGTATTTAAATTAGTTTCTTCTTCACTAGAAGAATAACTTTCATTTGAGGAACTTACTCTAACACTAGAAGAATAACTAGAAGATGAAGTAGAATTTGAACTTGAAGAATAAGAAGTTGAAGAAGAACTAAATGAGCATGATGAAAATAAAATATTAGTTAATAAAATAATTAATAGTTTATTTTTCTTCATTTTCTTTCTCCTTTTCATACTCATCTAAATAAGATACGACTTTACCTTTTCTTTTATAGCCTAATATCATATCCATATTAACATTAGTCATCGATTTAAAGATATTTTTTTCTACTTGAGGATTATATTCTAATAAATCATGAATAAGTTTTTTTGTCGCAGCTCTTTGTGAGCCACCTCCTCCATTATCGCAGATCGCACAGTTCTCGGTAAAGCGACATGCGCATTGAATGAATTGTAATTTATTAAAATTCTTCCATTTAATAATATCTTTTTCTCTAATGAGATACATTGGTCTAATTAATTCCATCCTGGAATAATTTTGTGATCTTAATTTAGGTAACATTGTTTGAATAGAACCTGAATTAAGCATATTCATTAAAGTTGTTTCAATGACGTCATCATAATGATGACCTAAAGCAATTTTATTACAACCTAGTTCAGTCGCGATATTATATAAAGCTCCTCTTCTCATCTTCGCACATAAATAACAAGGTGAACGATCTTGAGAATTGGCAATTTCAAAGATATTAGTTTCACGAATAATCGCAGGAATATTTAATAAATTTAAATTGTTCTTAATCACTTGTAAGTTTATATCATTGTATCCTGGATTCATTACTAAATAAGTTACTTCAAAAGGAAAATCACTATGGGCATGAAGTTGTTGAAATAATTTAGCCATCAGCATTGAATCTTTTCCGCCGGAAATACATACGCAGATATGATCATTTTCTTCTACTAATTTATATTCTCTTACTGCTTTAATAAAATTAGCCCAGATTGAAGAACGATAAGTTGTAATAATACTTCTTTCAATTTCCTGATATCTTTCCATTATTTTTCTAACTCCTTTAATGCATCAATTAAAGCATCAATATCTTCTTTTTTAGTATATTCTGAAATTGATACTCTAAAACTTGATAATGCAAGTTCTTTATTTTTATAAACCGCCATTACAATCTTTGATGGGGTATTTTTAATTGAACAAGCCGATTTTTGTGAAACACAAATTCCTTTACTTGAAAGATATTCTACCATATATGAGCCTTTTTTGCCTTTATAAGATAGATTAAATATATTTTTATTTTCAAAAGAATTGATGTGTATATTTTTTTCATCTTGTAATTTAGTAATTAAATATGAAGATAATTCTTCAATTATTTTATTGTTCTTATCAAAATTATTCATCCCTATTTCAAGAGCTTTATAAGTTGAAGCGATTAAACCAAGAGGTATTGATCCACTTCGATATATAGAAGAAGATTCTCCTCCGTGAATTAAAGGAGTTAGAATTGTTTCCTTATTCTTAATAAGAACACCAGTTCCGGTGAGGCCACCGAACTTATGAGGAGTAAAAGAAGCCATTTCGATATAAGAAAAATCAATCTTAACTTTCATCATCCCCTGCGTAACATCCATTAATAAATGTGATGAGGAAGAAGAAACTATTTCACTTATCTTTTTATAATCTTGAACTGTGCCAAGTTCACCATCAACTAAACCGATTACTACTAAAATAACATTACTTGTTAATTTCTTCTTTAAGTCTTCTTCATCAATATGACCATCATCTTTAGTTTTAATAAATTCTACTTGAATTCCTTTATCTTTTAAATAGCCTAAGCAACCATTAATTGAACTATGTTCTAATTCACTTACTAAAACTTTATTACCAAAAGATGAATAAGCTTCAACAACACCTTTAATGGCTAGATTATTACTTTCAGTCGCGCTTGAAGTATAGATAATTTCTTTATCATCACCTAAAGATAATATTTTTTTAATTTCATTGTTCACATAAGAAAAATATTCTTTAGATTTCTTTCCTTCTTCATGTATTGAATTTGCGTTTCCTTCATAAGTTAATTCCACTTTTACTAATTCATCTAAAACTTCTTTTTTAGTTGGATAATTTGCCGCATAATCTAAATAAATCATCTTTTGTCCTCCTAAAAAGTTTCATAATGAACTTTTTCTTCTTCAAATTTATATTTAGGTTTATTTTGTTCTTCTTCACTTTCATAACCTAAAGCGATAATGCATAAAGGGATGATATATGAAGGTAAATTCATAATCTTAATAAGGCCATCTAATTTATATTTTTGAGGATAACATCCTAACATTACTGAACCAATGCCTAACATTTGAGCTTTAAGCATAATATTTTGTGAAGCGATAGAAGTATCAATAATCCAATAATCTTTATCTTTACTAAAAGCATTATTTAAATTACCACATACCATAATGCCCACACTTGCATTAGGAAGCATCCAAGCCGATTTTCCATTGTTTTCACTTAGTTTTTTTAAAGTATCTTTATTTCTAATGACGATAAATTCAAAGTCTCTAGAATTAACACATGTTGGCCCAGCTTGGCCAGCACGTAAAATTTCTAATAAATCAGAATCTTTTATTTCTTGCGAAGTAAAATTTCTCACACTTTTTCTTTCTTTAAATAAATCTTGATAAGCCATAATTCACCTCAATATTTTTTATATAATATGCTATTTTTTAAAAAGATATAAATATATATCTTTAGAAAGAAAAAGCTGGTCACCCAGCTTATTCACTAATAGTTGCTTTAGGAAAAGAAGCATCAACTAAAGCAAATTTTTTAAATTCTTCAATTTCTTCTGAAGAAATTTCTAAGCCTAAATGTATGAAATCGTTAAGACTACCATATTGTTCAATTATACCATCAATATAGCCTTGTAAATAGCTTCTATCAACCGTATAAATACCATATATCTTCTTCATTTCTTTAAAACTTTTTTCTTTTAATAAGGCTCTAAAAGCGAGTTTTTTTGCTTTCGATTTAACAAACTGATTAGTTAAAAGATAATCATCAAATATTGTATCCAAATCAAAATCTAAGATTGTTAATAAGATTAAAGTAACAATCCCTGTTCTATCTTTACCTTCTGAACAATGATATAAAGAAGCGCCGTCACGATTAGCCATAATTCTTTTGATGACCGTTTTAAGTTGGGTAATAGAATATTCTTGTACCGCCATATCTTTATAAAGTTGTTCAAGATGAGGGCGAGATTTAGTCTTAGTTTCATTGACCGATTTAGCCTCATTTTCGTGCGAAATCCCATTTACTTTTTTCGCGAGAAGTGGGATATTATCATAACGCGCGAACGTAACATATAAATCTGGTTTTTGTCTCGCTTCAACTGGATTTCTTAAATCGACAATATAAGAAAGTTTATATACATCTTTTAATTTTTTTGCTTCTAAAGGAGAGATTTCATTTAATTTACTCGAACGAAGTAATAAATTTTGTTTAATATGTAAGCCATCTTTATTAGTTAGATAACTCAAGTCTCTAAAATTAGTTATATTTGGAAATTCTGAACTCATAAATCACCTATTTTTCTATTACGAGAGTTTTAAAATCTTTCTCAGAAATTTCTTCTAATAAAGAAGTTAAATCTTCCAAGCCAGAATAACCTAACTCACGGAATAATTTTTCTTCATATGAGGCATTCTTTTTATCAATCATTAACTTACCATTAATTAAAGAATCAAATAATTCTTTTTCTTCTACTAAATTATGATTAGATAAATAGAATCCCAATTTTTGTTTTGCTTCATGAGATATATTTCTACCTAATCTTAAATCTAAACCTTCTTTAGAATTTTCATAAAATTTATTATCAGGTCTTTCAATTAATTGATGGGCTAAAGCCATATCAAATAAAGTGCCTTCAAATAAAGAATAATATTGAGGTAATTCCCAATTAATATGTTCTTTTTTTAATAATCCTTTTTTTAAATATATTTCCATAATTAAGTTTCCTATCCCCAAATTCTCATTTGACGTTCTTTACCATCAATGACAATTTTAGTATTGAGCCATTCAGAATCTTTTAATTTTGTATAACTCTTTGAACAATATAATCCTACACCATTTGACGAACAAGATACAACGACATTGCCGTTCATTCCTTGGTATCCTGAGGTAGAAATATAATTTCCTCCGATAGCGATTCCTGTTGTATCAGATTTTCCGTTTCCTTTATCTTTCGCGGTTAAAATTTCATAAGTTTGATAAATAGATGTTACATATACTTTATCAGTATATTTTGCAATACGAGAAATAAATGCTTGTGTTGGGAATTGATTATCAACAATTCCTGTATATTCATTAGTTCCGCAGCAACAGGAAACTACACACATCTTAGGTTTAATGATTTTTAATAAACATTCATTAGTTGAAGTTTTTGATCCGTGATGTCCTGCTTTAAATAAATCGACTTCAGGTAAAGTATGTTCTTCATCACTTCCTGAATAATATTCAGCCATCTTTTCTTCACCTTCAAGTTCTAAATCACCAGTGAACATAAAATTATATTCTTTTTCTGGGGTAGTATAAGTAAATAAAGTACATACAGAATAATTATTCTCGTCAGTTCCTACATTAAAGTAATAATAATTATATAAAATAGACATCTTTACGTTCTCAGACAACTGGTAAACTCTTTGAGCCCCACTTTCGTTATTATAACATTGTGAAGCATAATAATGTTTAGTTCCTTTACTAACTAAGGAATCTCTTAAAGTAATGTATTTATTATAAACTTGTGTTGTTTTTGTCGTATATTGATTATCAATAATAGTATCTACTGCATAAGAAGATAAAATACCTTTATTCGATGAAGAATCAGTAAATCCTTCAACATGGTCTTGGTCACCATGAGTTAAAATAACATATTCTAATTTATTATCTTTTATATATTGGTTCATATATTCTTTAGTTGTCTTAGTTGAGCCTTGTCTAGAGCCTGCATCAATGATAATATCTGTTTCTCCGGCTTTAATATAAATTGAATCACCAGCTTTATCGTTACCGAGCATCATAAAATGAATTTGAAAATCAGGGAATATAATTCCTTCAGTAACTCCATTTTCACTAATAGAAGTAGATGAAGAAGAACTAGAAGAACTTATCGTTTGTGAAGAGTTTCCACTTGATGAAGAAGACGAAGAACTTATCTTTTGAGAAGTACTTTCACTTGATGAAGTAATGTTACTTAAAAAATCTTTAACTAAATCACAACTAGTTAAAGTAGTGCCTAAAATAAATGTTAATAAAATTTTAAATCCTTTCCCTTTCATCTTTCTTCCTCCAAATCGAATCTATTATAATATTTTTAAATGTAGTATTTCAATTTTTATTATTTATAAATAATAAATTAACCATTAAAATCAAATATGCTTAATTAAATTATTAACTTCAAAAACAAATATTTACATAAAACAATTTATTATTCATATAAGCCTATCTTTTTCCCCCCCCTTCATAAATATCTTCCCATAGTGAAGTTCTAAAACAATCAATTTTAGTATATTTAATTGAAGTATCAGTATATTGCAATTTAATAACTGAGTTAACGTTAAGATCATAAATCGGGTAAAAATATTGATAATTAACCCAAAAATGCACTTCATTTTTTTCAATTTTTTCATCGTTATAATATAAAGAAAAATCGCTATTAGATTCTATAAAAAATATTTTATCTTCTGATAATGTAAAATTAGTAATATTTAAAGTTACAAATTCACTATTAATATTAGTCACGCTAAAATCGACAAAATCATTGTTGTCATCATTCAATACTATGTGGGCATTATCATTTCTTTATAATATTTTTGAGTAAACTTACTGCATTCATTACAACACGAACCTATAAGAAATACTATAAATATAAAAAAATATGTAAAAAATTCGCTTATCATAATAATCCCCTTGTATTATCGATAAGATTAAAAAAAAATCATTTAAGCAATAAAATCTACCTTCAATTAAAAAGCCCAATCTCCATCTTTAAAAATTTGTACTTCTTTATTTTCTTTTGTAATACCGACAATATTCATATCTTTAGATCCTATCATAAAATCGACATGAATCATTGAATCATTAATCCCTTTTTCCTTTAATTCATCTAAAGTATATTTTTCATAATCTTTAATTAAATTAGTAAATCCGGCTCCTAACGCTAAATGACAAGAAGCATTTTCATCAAATAATGTTTCATAAAATAAGATACCTGTATTATTAATCGGTGAATTATATGGAATTAAAGCTACTTCGCCTAGTTGTGATGCCCCTTCATCCATCGAGACCATTTTACGTAATAATTCTTCACCTTTTTTAGCTTTTACTTCAACCACTTTTCCATTTTCAAAACGCACAGAAAAATCTTCGATTAATTCACCTTGATAAGATAAAGGTTTTGTCGCGTAAACGATACCTTCTGCTTTACCTCTTTTTGGTGAAGAGAAACATTCTTCACTAGGAATATTTGGATTAAAGATAATATTACTACCTAAGGCTTTTTCGCTTCCACCTTCAAATAAGCAATCATCAATTAAACCAACTTTTAAAGAAGTACCATTACTTGATTCATAATGTAATTCTTTTAAATGTAAAGAATTTAAATAAGCACATCTTGAAGATAAATTTTTATTATGTTCTTCCCAGTTTTTAATAGGATCACCTTCAGTTACTCTTGATGTATAAAGTATCGCTTCCCATAATTTTTCTTTTGCTTTTTTAGGTGTTAAATTAGGGAATATCTTTTTAGCCCACGCATATGAAGCAGCTCCCGCGATACACCATTGTTCTTTATTTTCTACTTTATCTAAATAAGGTTTTAATATTGGATAACGAGACCTTCTAACTTTAGACATTTTTTCTTGATCAATCCCTTTCATTCCATCAGGATCATCGCTAGTGATATATAAACGAGCAGGAAGATGTTCAACTCTATAATCTAGTTCTGCTTTTTCATATATTTCTAGCGTTGATAAAGCTTCTTCCGATTGATATAAGCTATCTAATTTATTAATTGCTTCATCATAAAAATGAACGCGTACTTTTCTTGCTCCTACTTTGTAAGCTTCTTCTACAACTAAACTAACAAAAGAAGCTTGTTCAACTGAACTATAAATATTTAAATCTTGTCCTTTTTGAATGTTAACACCCATGACAACTAATAATTTTGCATATTTTCTTAATAATGATTTTTTCATATATTTTCTACCTTTCTAAAACTTTTTGATATTCTTTCATGATGAACGAACTAATTTCTTCAATCGTGATATTATCTGTATTAATTAGGATATGCTTAAAAGAAAAATTCTTTTCATTAAAATGTTCTTTATCTAATGATAATCTTCTTTCTACTGAACTAATATCATCACCACGCGATAGCATTCTTTCTTTTCGAATATTTTCTGATGTCTCTAAATAGAATACAACAATATGAGGATCATCTAATTTTAAGAATGCTTCAACTCCACTTGGTTCAAGAATAACAACTTTATCATCTTTAACTTCAGATTTACTACATCCATAAAAATTACCATTATATTCAGTACTTTCTACTAAAGAACCTTCTTCTTTTAATTTTAGAAATTCTTCTTTAGTAAGAAAATAATAATCAATTCCATCTCTTTCATTAATTCTAATCTTTCTAGTCGTATTAGTAATTGCTTTTTTAATACTAAAATTCTTTTGAAGATATTTCGCTACTTCAGTTTTACCTGAAGCACTTGCCCCACATAAAATAATCATAATTTGTAACTCCGTTTTATCTTTTAATATTATATAT
>CAVDMV010000028.1:0-16442 GCA_963610315.1 Acutalibacteraceae bacterium | reverse complement strand
TATGAAGAATGGTTAGAAGTTATTAAATATTTAGAAGATTCCTTATCTTTAGATTTTAATATTAATTATTCTAAAGTTACTGAAATTATTGATGAATTATCTCGTGGTCTAGATAGTTTTATCTCATATGTTATTTCCTCAAAAGAAAATAATTCTTCAAATAATATATCTTCTTATATTGATATTAATAAGATTATTTCTTCACTAAATTATGCTTCTTTAAATGATAACGAAAGTGAAATAAGTTTTGTTCTTTCGTTAGAAGAAATCGCTTCTAAATACAATATTAACTTTATTGATTTAAACTCAATTGAAGTTAATTTAAATACTTCAAAAGGACAAATTTCCTTAAATAGTGATTTTGAATTAAACTTATTCTATAAAAATAATTATTTTTCATCTATTAATAAGATCGAGGCAAGTAATTATGTTACTCGTTCTTCATTAAAGTCTGTAATAGATCAAATTGTATCATTAAAGAATACATTAAAACAAAAGAAATTTGTTATTTCTACTTCATCTAGTACATCATCTAATTATGTATCTAAAGATAATAAGAAATTATTTGATTATTCAGGTAAAATTGTTCTTTCTTTAGAGGATGAAATAAAATTCAATATTAATAATGTTACATTAAATGCTTATGAGTATGACAAAAATAATAACGTAACTACTTCAACACATAACTTCTCTTTATCTTATTTACCTAGATATACTAAAAACAATGAAGTTATTAATAAAGATTCATTATTTATTAATTATGGACCAAATTTAAAAGGCTATCTTTCAAGAAATGAATTTGCTTCTTTAGCCCAATATGGCTGTGATTTAATGGGAATTAATTCTCCTATTATAAAAGCTTTATTAACTAATTTAGGAAGTGCGGATTCATTAGATACAAGTGTCTTAAGTGGTATTACTTCTTCAAGTAAGATTCCTGATTTTAACGTCAATTTAGATAACTTATTTGAGTCATATACTATTAGTCAAAATGATGTAGGAAGTGAATTTGAAATTAGGTTAAACGCAAAAGATATTTATACTTCTTTATATGGAGAAGACTTTAATAAGGATAATGAAAATGTAAATAAGAATATTATTTTATTAAAAGTATGTTCTTCAAAAGATCAATCTTTAATTTCTAAACTAAAATTAGAGAATATGTATTCGTCATCATGTGAAGTATTTAATATTGACTTAGATATTTCTAATTCCTTTACGGAAGAAGAAACTTCATTACTAAATTCAATTGATGTAACTAATGATAATAATGAATTAGGTAAATATTATTATTTAGGTAATATTCCTACATTATTAAAAGCTTTCGTTAATACGGCAAACTTAAGAAAATATCATGTAACTGGAAGCTTATCTATGAACTTAGGTAAATGGAATTTACAAAATATTGGTTATGACATAAAAATTGTCTTAGATGATGACAATAAGCCTTACATTGAAGTTACATTTAATGCGAATTATTTATTCTTAGTCATGGATGGAGGTCAATCTAAATTATTATATTCACCAACTGAAGAAAAAGTTTACCTTAGAAATAATAAGAGTAAAAAGAATAGAGTTTATACCTTTGTTGAAGAGGATACTAATTACATCGGTAAAAAAGAGAATATCGCAGAAATTATAAATATTATTTTAGGCTCTAAATCTACAATAAGTGGAACTATTGAAGACAGCGTTTCAAACACTTCTCCTAATATTGATATTAATACAATTTTAAAGAATTATTCTTATTCTTATGATGGATCTAGTAAAACTGGTACAACAAATGTAACGTTAGATGGAACACAATTAATGTCTTCATTAAGTAATTTAAATGTTCATTTAACTAACTTAGAAACAGATATTAATGTCGATGAAAATACAACTAAACACGGAGATTATTTAACTTCATTTACTTTTGATACAAAGATGAGCGTTATAACTCTTTCTGGTAATGGTAAATTTAATAATATCGATGAGATTACTTCTAATATCGCGGTTGATTTAGAGTTATTATCTAATGCGATTAATAATTCATCTTCTTGGTCATTCTAAAAGTCCTTAAAGCTATCCTTTAGGGACTTTTCTTCTACCTATTTAAAGATATTTCTTGAAAAGAATATTTTAATAGTTTAAACTAATTTTGTACGTTGATTAAGAGATTAATTATTAATGTAACGAAGAGAGTTCTAGATGGTGAAAATGAACTTACTAGGTAATTAATGTCGCTTATGAGTCAAAGGGTAATACCTTCGTTTATCGCGTTAAGATTATTCAAGAGATATATTATAATATATCTAAATTAAGGTGGTACCACGGTTATTACGTCCTTTGTGAGGACGTTTTTTTATGGAAGGAGATTTATGTTAGACAAAAGATATAATCCAAATGAAATCGAAAAAGGTAAGTATAAAAATTGGAAAGATAAAGGCTATTTTGAAGCTGGAGATTTAACAAAGACTAAGTTCTCGATGGTTATTCCTCCTCCAAATGTTACAGGTAAATTACATTTAGGTCACGCTTGGAATACCACAGTTCAAGATATTATCGCTCGTTATAAGAAAGCAAAAGGTTTTGATGTTATGTGGCTTCCAGGTATGGATCATGCTGGAATCGCTACTCAAGCAAAAGTCGAAGAAAGATTAAGAAAACAAGGTATTTCTCGTTATGATTTAGGTAGAGAAAAATTCTTAGAACAAGCTTGGGCTTGGAAAAATGAATATGCTGAAACAATTCATTCTCAATGGGAAAAGATGGGCCTTTCTTTATGTTATTCAAAAGAAAGATTTACTTTAGATGCTGGTTTAAATAAAGCAGTTAGAAAAGTTTTCGTCGATTTATATAACAAAGGTTATATATATCGAGGAGAAAGAATTATTAACTGGGACCCAGTATTTAAAACAGCTTTAAGTAATATTGAAGTTATCTATCAAGAAGATCCAGGCAAAATGTATTATTTTAAATATCATATTGTTGGAGAAGATCGTTATTTAACTGTCGCGACTACTCGTCCTGAAACAATGTTTGGTGATGTCTGCGTTGTTGTTAATCCTAAAGACGAAAGATATAAAGACGTCGTTGGTAAAAAAGTAATTAACCCTGCAAACGGAGATGAATTACCTATTATCGCGGATAGTTATGTTGATCTAGAATTTGGTACAGGTGCGATGAAATGTACACCTGCTCATGATCCTAATGACTTTATTATTGGTCAAAAATATGGTTTTGAACATCCAATTGTAATGGATGAAACAGCCCACATGAATGAATTATGTGGTAAATATAATGGTTTAGATCGTTATGAATGCCGTGATCAATTAGTTGAAGATATTAAAAACAATGGTGATTTAATTAAAATTGAAGATATTGTTCACCAAGTTGGTCACTCAGAAAGATCTCATGCCGTCGTTGAACCATATTTATCAAAACAATGGTTTGTTAAGATGGATGAATTAAGCGCGAATTCATTAAAATTACAAGATTCAGAAAACAAAGTTGAATTCATCCCAGAAAGATTTAATAAAATCTTTATTAACTGGATGACTGGAACTGATGATTGGTGTATCTCACGTCAATTATGGTGGGGACATCGAATTCCTGCTTATTATCATAAAGTAACTGGTGAAGTATTAGTATCCGAAGAACCACCAGCAGATATAGAAAACTATAATCAAGATGAAGACGTTCTTGATACATGGTTCTCTAGTGCATTATGGACATTCTCAACTTTAGGTTGGCCAGAACAAACTGATGATTTAAAGAGATATTTCCCATTAGATATCATGGTTACTGCGTATGATATTATCTTCTTCTGGGTTAGTAGAATGATTTTCCAAGGCTTAGAATTTATGGGCCAAAAACCATTTGATAAATGTTTAATCCATGGTTTAATTAGAGACTCACAAGGCCGTAAGATGTCAAAATCCCTAGGTAATGGTATTGATCCAATGGACGTTATTGATAAATACGGCGTTGATGCATTAAGATATTTCTTAACAACTTCAACTTCTCCAGGCCTTGATACAAGATATTCAGAAGAAAAGATTATTGCTTCAAGTAATTATTTAAATAAGATTTGGAATGCTTCTCGTTTCATTTTATTAAATTTAAATGAAAATGATAATGAAGAGAATTTAAAAGTTGATGTAACTAAACTTGATCCAATTGATAAATATATTTTAACTAAGTTAGAAGAAACAATTAAAAATGTTACATTTAACATGGAAAAATATGATTTCGCGAATGCTTCAACTCATTTATATAATTTTGTTTATGATGATTTTACTTCATGGTATGTTGAATTATGTAAGGTTAAACTAAATTCTGAAGATAAAGAAGTTTCTCAAAATACAAAAGCGGTTTTAATTAAAGTATTAAAAGATATCATTCTCATGATTTATCCTTATACTCCATTTATCGCAGAAGAAATTTATTTAAATCTTCCTTCTCACAAAGAATCAATTATGTTAGATTCTTATCCAGAATATGATGAAACATTAGTCTTTAATAAAGAAACATCAATCATTGAAGATTTAATTCATATGATTAAAGATATTAGAGCTTATAAAGTCGCGAATTCTTTAGCCCCAAATAAAGAAGTTGAACTAGCTTTCTTAAATGTTACTTCTGATTTTGATATCGAATTCTTCTCAACATATTTAAAGAGATTTGGTTTCGTTTCTAATATCTCTTTAGATAAAAAAGAAGGTAATGTTTACGTCTATAAGATCGCTCAAATGGTGATTGTCGATAATATTGATAAATCAGCATTACTTGAAAAGATTAATAAAGAAATTGAACGTTTAACTAGTGAAGTAGCTCGTTCAAAGAAGATGCTTGATAATCCTTCATTTGTCGCGAAAGCACCACAAGATAAAGTCGAAAAAGAAAAAGCAAAATTAAAAGCTTATGAAGATGAATTACAAGTTTATCTAGATAAAAAAGCTAATTTATAGGATAGATACGTTTAGTTCATGCTAAACGTATTTTCCTTATTAATTTAAAATTAATTTATTTAATAAATTATAGTGATATAATAAGTAAAAAAAGGAGACAAAAATATGGTAGAAGAAAATAAAGAAGAAAAAGAAGTCGTCGAAGCAGAAGTAGTTGACGATAAGAAAGAAAATGGATTTAAAAAATTCTTTGGTAAAGTAAAAAAGAGCGTTAATGACTCAGTTCTAGAAGCAAAAAAAGAAAATAATTACGCGAGTGAGCATTCTTCTTTTAAAGCATATGAAAAAGATTCATTATTCCCTAGAAAACTTGCTGGAGAAATTGTTGATGGAACTTTAATTTGCTTTGGTAAAGTAGAATTTAAAAAAGGATCAGTCATTATCGATGAAAATGATAAAGCTTATTATGTCGTTTCAATTGAAGAAACAACAGTTACAAGTAAAGTAGATGATGTTACTTACGATTGTGAAGGAAGTAAGATCGTTCTAGATGAAAATGTTGAAGAAGTTAATGTCATTAAAGCTGATGCTAGATACTTTATTTATAAAGGTGAAGAAAAATAATCATGGCGATTAAAAATGTAGTTTTTGATTTTAACGGAACTATTCTTGACGATGTTGATCTATGCTTAGATATTCTCAATCAAATGTTAAAAAGACAATCTAAGCCTACATTTGATGTTGAATCTTATAAAAAGATTTTTACTTTTCCTATCATCCAATATTATTTAAATGCCGGACTAGATTTTTCTCGTGATTCATTTGAAGATTTGTGTGCATACTTTATTGAAATATATCAACCTCGATCATATAAATGTAATTTATATCCTTATATTAAAGAAACATTAAAAGAATTAAATGATAAAGGATATAATGTTATTTTATTATCTGCGAGTGAAAAGAATAATTTAATGAATCAAGTTCATAATTTTGAGTTAACTCCTTATTTTAGTACGATTTTAGGAATTAGTAATGTCCATGCAAAATCTAAATTAGAAATCGCAAAAAGATATTTTGAAGAATCAAAATTAAATTTAGAAGAAACATTATTTATTGGTGATTCACTTCATGACTTTGAAGTGGCTTCTTCTCTTGGAGGAAAATGCGTACTAGTAACTTATGGCCATCAAGATAAAGAAAGACTATCTACTGTCGGAGTTCCTTTAATCGATGATATTAGAGAGATAAAAGAATATTTATGATAAAAGGTATATTATTCGATTTAGATGGTACTTTACTTGACGATGAAAGATTTACCTATATTTCTAAAAGAAAAGAAGGTAAAAAACTAGGTTTTGACGTAAAAAAAGAAGATGTATTAAAATCTTTAGGTATGTCAAAAGAAAATTCGATCATTTATTATGAAAGCTTATATGGAAAAGATTTTCCAACTGAATTATTAGGTCAATATCGTTTTCTTTATATCTTAGATTTTTTTAAAAAACATGGTGTTCAATATAAGCCATATGTTAAGGCAATCTTTAAATATTGTAAGAAAAATAATATTAAAATGATCATATGTACGTCTTCAACAAGAGAAAAAGTCGATGCTTATCTTTCTATTGACCCATTCTTAAAAGGAATGGATGAAATTATTACGGGTGATCAAATTAAAAATGGTAAACCATCTCCAGATATTTATTTAAAAGGTTTAGAGGCGTCTAATTTAAAAAAAGAAGAAGTGCTCGTTATTGAAGATTCTCTTAATGGTGTTCAAGCTGGACTTAACGCGGGAATAAAAACTATTATGATTCCTGATGAAGTTCTGCCGAGTGTTGACATCTTAAAATCAGATGCATTAATTATGAAATCATTAAAAGATGTAATTTCTTATATAAAAGAAATTAATAGTGGTGTAAAATGTTAAAGAGGTAAAAATTATGATAATTATAAAGGTAAAAGATTTTGGTGATATCGAAATTAAATTAAATTATGAAGTAGCAAAAAATACTTGTGCGAACTTTGTTGAACTTGCCCGTAAGGGATTTTATGATGGCTTAACATTTCACCGCGTAATTAAAGGTTTTATGATTCAAGGTGGTTGCCCTATTGGTAACGGAACGGGAGGACCAGGATATTGTATCAAAGGTGAATTTAAGGCTAATAATGTCGACAATAACTTATCACATAAAAGAGGCGTTATTTCGATGGCTAGAGCGATGGATTTTAATTCAGCTGGTTCACAATTCTTCATCATGCATAAAGATGGTGAATTCTTAGATGGAAATTATGCCGCATTTGGAGAAGTAGTTAACGGAATTGAAGTAGTTGATAAAATTGCTAAAGTAAGAACTACTCCTTCTGATCGTCCTTATGAAAATGTGGTAATTGAAAAAGTCATAGTTAAAGATGAACCAACTTATGAAGTAGATAAATTAAAGGAGAATTAAATAGATGAATATAAATGAATTAATCGCTCGCTTAGGAAGAGTTGATGATGTAGAATTCGCTCAAAGCACATGTTCAAGATCAGATGTAATTCTTAAAATTTTTGAAAATATTAAATCAAAGGGATTAGATGTTGATGAAGATTATTTGAATTTCGTCAAGAATTTAAATAAAGATGAAGTTCAAGTCGAAGTAAAATATCTCCCTCTATACGTGGTTGAATCAATCGCGAAATTATCTTGGAAAGAAATTGATGAAAAAGATAATAAAGCAGAAGACCATCAAGAATTTGTTCGCTTTACATCTACTTTCTATGCTTACCAAGATGATAAGAATTCTCGTTATAATAAAATTAATCCATTATCTTGCTTAGATAAAGAAAATATTAAAGTTAATGAAACTTTATTAAATGATTATTCTGTTGAAACTAAGACGGAAAATGGTGATGAAGTTTTAAAAATTGAAATGGATGGCTATAAAGCTCCAGTTGTTTTAGATTGTTCGGTTGGAGATGGCGAAACTTATTCTCTTGATACTAATGCAGTTTTAGGACAAAGTGATATTGATAAAAGAGTACAAACTGCTTTAGAAAATACTAAATCATATAAAAAATTATGTAAAGAAAAAGAAAAATGGTCACGTATTGAACAAACTAGAATTAAGGTTATTCTTTTACCAATCGCGTATATTCATATTGGAACTCACGATCAACTCGTCAACTGCGCGAATGCCATTATTGATGTTGAATATGAATTAAATCCAAAGATTACCAAAGATTTAAAGAAATCAAAAGCAATTGTTTTCCCTGCATTTATTATTGGATTTATTCTATCAGTTGCTTCTTTTGTTATCTGCTTATTTAAAACAGTCGGTAATGAACTTTTCTTTAAAGATGTAAATGTTCTTTACGTTTTTAAGAATTTCAATGGTTATTTCTTTGTTATTTTAATCTTAGTTTTATCAATCTTAATGATCATTGCTTTACCAACAAGAAAAGCATTAGTTAAAAGATTAGAAAAAGATAAGAATACAATTAATTTTATTAGAAGCATTGCTTTATTTATCTATGGCTTAGATTTAGGTTTAGTCATTTATTTCTTAAGCATCATTCAATCAGTTAAATAAACTTTAGGCTATAAGGTGACACTTATAGTCTTTTTTAATTGTAGAATATTAAGCTAAAATATTATAAAATAATCTAGAGGTGAGACTAATGGGAAAAGAAAATTTACCAACTAAAGTCGAGGAAAAAACTGATTTAAATCTTAAAAAAACTAATGATAAGTTCTTTTTAACAAATATATTTACTAAAAAACGTGAAGAAAAGAAATTAAAAAAAGAAGAGAGAGAAAATCAAAGATTTCTTTATAATGATATTACGACTAAAGAAGAAAAGATTATTAAAAAATCTTCACATAAATTTGTGCGCGCTGTCGCGGTAGCTTGTGTGACGATTATTACTATTTTAGTAATTTCAGGTTTAATTAATATTTTTACTTTTGTGAAAGGATTTTTTTCTGATATTACGTTAGGAAATATTGTGGCTGGAAGTGTCACAGGTGTTTTAATTGCGTTATTATTTATCTTTGTTATTCGACCAATCATTATGGCTCTAGCGACTCCAATGTTTACTTTAGATGTTGTAAGCGAAGAAGATGCGAGAAATATTTCAAAAACAAATTTTAAAAAATTACAAAAAGTTGCGAAAAATATACTAGAAAATGATAATGTTTCTGAAGATAATAAAAACTTAATTAGAACTTTCTATTCTAATAAAAAAGAATTAAATAATACCTTAAAAAATGTCTATGATACCGATATTAAAAATGACATTATGAAGATAGTTAACGCCACTTCCACTAAGGTTATGTTGACTACGGCATTAAGCCAAAATTCTAAATTTGATGCGATAAGTGTCGCTTTATTAAACATTAGAATGATTATGCAAATATGTGTTAAATGTGGTTATCATCCTACTTATTTACGTTTATCAAAATTAATTATTAAAGTTTTTCGAAATGCGATGTTTGCTTATGCAGTACAAAATTTAAATTTACAAGATATTTTAATTGATGGAATTGATAAATTAGCGAAAGGTGCGTTAAACGCAATACCAGGTTTATCTACCTTAACTAAATCTCTTACTCAAGGGGCGAGTAACGCATTACTCACCTTAAGAATAGGGATTATTACCCGTAAATATTTATATGAAGAATTTAATATTCAAAGAATGATTAAAAATCCTGATGAAGTAGAAGTAGAAATTGTTTCATCAGCTTTAAAAGAAGCAAATGAAAATATTGATAACATTGTTATTGAAGCAAAAAGAGATATCAATGTGGTAAAAAAGGCTAAATAATTATGTCTACTATTAAACTATCTGTCCATGGTTTAGTTGATTTTTTGCTTCGTAAAGGAAATATTGATGATCGAATTTATAATAATGAAACGATGGCTGAAGGGTCACGAATTCATTTACGTTATCAAAAGATTCAAGAAAATAATTATTTAAAAGAAGTTCCTTTAGAAGTGAAGACTTTGCTTGGAGAATTTGATTTTGAAATTATCGGTCGCGCGGATGGAATTATCCTTTCTTCTACTCCAATAATTGATGAAATAAAAACTACTGTGCAAGATTTAGATAAATATTATGAAGAACAAAAAGAATGGCATTTAGGTCAAGCGATGTGTTATGCATATATGTACGCGTATATGAATAATTTGCCAAGAGTTGGTGTACGTTTAACTTATATTAGCCAAAATGAAGATAACGATTTAGAATTCGATAATAAACTAATCTATAATTTTTCGTTTTCATTTAAAGAATTAGAAGATTATTATCTAAATTTATTAAATGAATATTTATATTTTTATACTTCAATCGATACTCATCGAAAAGAATTTATTTCTAACGCCGGGAATATTAAATTTCCTTATACAAATTTTCGCGAAGGACAAAAAGAACTAGCCAAAGCAGTTTATGCAACTATTATAAATAAACAAACAATCTTTATTGAAGCTCCGACTGGTATTGGTAAAACGATGTCGACCATCTTTCCTTCGGTAAAGACTTTTTCAACATCCAATACTGAAAAAATCTTTTATTTAAGTGCGAAAAATATCGCGAAAAGCGTTGCACTTAATGCTTTAAAAAAACTTAATGAAAGTGGACTTAATATTAAAGGAATTAAAATAACGGCCAAAGAAAAAATGTGCGTTAATTCGTCTATTTCTTGTAATCCTGATGAATGCCCATTTTGTGTAGGTTATTACGATAAAATAAGAAAAGCAATTGAAGATATCTTTCTACATGAAGATATTATCGATGAAAATAAAATATTTAATTATGCCGCGAAATATGAAATATGTCCTTTTGAATATCAATTAGATGTTTCTTTATATTGTGATGCAATTATCTGTGATTATAATTATTTATTTGATCCAATCGTTTATTTTAAACGTTATTTTGAAACGGAAAAAACTAATTACGTCGCACTTATCGATGAGACGCATAACTTAATTAGTAGATCGAGAAATATGTATTCATCTTCTATCTCGATGAATGATTTTAAGATAATTTATGAAGATATTAAAAAAACTAAAGCTTTAGGCTTTAAAAGATATATGCGTAAATTAATAAAATATTTACAAGAAAAATACGATTCAATTAATGATTATTATAAAGAAGAAAGTGATTTTGATGGAACTTTATACGATTTACTTTGTTCCGTTTATAAAGAAGAAATTGTTTTCGCTTCAACTTATCCTAATTTAATTACAACTAAATTTAAGGATCTATTCCGTGAATTAAATCGATTTATTAAATTATCTGATTATATCAGTAAAGAATTTGCTTGTTATTATGAGAAAAAAGATAATGACTTATTTATTCATATAAAATGTTTAGATGCATCTAATTTAATTAAAGATACCTTAAAAAAATTAAAATCGAGTATCTTCTTTTCCGCGACTTTAACTCCGATTGAATATTATGTTAATTGTTTAGGTGGAGACGATAAAACTCCCTTAATGAAGTTACCTTCGCCATTCCCTAAAGAAAATTTAATAACTTTAATTCGTGATGATATTTCAACTAAATATAAAGATCGAGCTTATTCATATACTCAAATCGCGGACACTATTTATCATTTTATTTCAAAAAAGGTCGGTAATTATTTAGCTTTCTTTCCTTCGTATGCTTATTTAGAAGAAGTATTTTCTCGAATGAAAGAAGATAAAAACATCTCTTATATTAAACAAGTTAAAGATATGGAAGAAAAAGATAAAGATTTATTTTTAAAGAATTTTTCTTCTTCACCTAACTATACTACTTTAGGTTTTGCCGTTTTAGGCGGAGCATTTTCTGAAGGCATCGATTTAGATAGCGATAAACTTATCGGCGCGATTATTATTGGAGTTGGTTTACCAACGATCTCTTATGATCTTGATTTAATTAAAGATTATTATGGTAATAACGAACATAATGGCTATGATTACGCTTATTCTAATCCTGGGATAAGCAAAGTTATTCAAGCTGGTGGAAGAGTAATTAGAAGTGAAAACGATGTCGGTGCACTTCTCTTTATTGATGAAAGATATAAAACTAACCGATATCTTGATTTATTTAAAAAGCAATTTAGGAATTCTTATTTTGTAAAATCAAATACTGAGATTGATTATTACTTAGAAGAATTTTGGCAAAAACATCAAAAATAAATAGCAAATATATCGATTTTAAGATATATTCTTATAGAAGGTGAAAAATATATGGAATTTGATAACTCACATATTAGAAACTTCTCGATTATCGCTCATATTGATCATGGTAAATCTACTCTTGCAGATCGAATTCTTGAACTTACTGATACAGTTTCAAAAAGAGAAATGAAAGACCAATTACTTGACTCTATGGACTTAGAAAGAGAAAGAGGAATTACAATTAAATTAAACGCGGTTAACTTAAAATATCACGCAAAAAATGGCGAGGATTATCTTTTTAATTTAATCGATACTCCGGGTCACGTCGACTTTACTTATGAAGTTAGTAGATCCCTCGCGGCTTGTGAAGGAGCATTACTTGTAGTTGATGCTACCCAAGGAGTAGAAGCTCAAACGCTCGCGAATGTGTATCTCGCGATTGATAATGACTTAGAAATTATCCCTGTCATTAATAAGGTGGATCTTCCTAGCGCGGATATTGATAGAACTAAAAAAGAAATTGAAGAAACAATTGGCTTACCTTGTGATGAAGCTGTACCAGTTTCTGCCAAAACCGGTTTAAACGTCGAACAAATTTTAGAAGAAATTGTTTCTAAAATTCCTGCACCAACTGGAGATAGATCTGCTCCATTAAAAGCATTAATCTTTGATTCATTCTATGATTCATATCGAGGTGTCGTTGCGCAAGTAAGAATTAAAGAAGGTAAAGTAAAAGTCGGAGACGAAATTCTTTTAATGAGCAATTCTTTATCTTATCAAGTTACTGAACTAGGTTTTAGAAATCCAAAAGAAATTAAAGTTAATGAATTAGTCGCAGGTGAAGTCGGTTGGATTGCCGCTCAAATTAAAGATATTACGGAAGTTCGTTCTGGTGATACAATCACCTTAAAAAATAATCCTGCTAAAGAAGCTTTACCAGGATATAAGAAATTATCTCCAATGGTCTACTGCGGACTTTATCCTTGTGATTCAAAAAAATATCAAGACTTAAAAGAAGCTTTAGAAAAACTATGTTTAAATGATGCTTCATTAGTATTTGAACCAGAAACTTCTCAAGCTTTAGGTTTTGGTTTTAGATGTGGCTTCTTAGGCTTACTCCATATGGATGTCATTCAAGAAAGACTTGAAAGAGAATATAACATTGATTTAATTTTAACTGCTCCAAGCGTTATTTATCATATTTATTTAAATGATGGAACAATGGTAGAACTAGATAACCCATCTTTAATGCCTGAAATAACTAAGATTAAAGAAATTCAAGAACCATTTGTCGAAGCAAAAATTATGACTCCAAATGAATATGTTGGAGCGATTATGAAATTATGCCAAGAAAAAAGAGGAATTTACGTTTCTTTAGATTATTTAGATGCGACAAGAATGCAGTTAACTTATAACTTACCATTATCAGAAATTATTTATAACTTCTTTGATAAATTAAAATCATATACTAGAGGTTATGCTTCATTTGATTATCAATTAATTGGTTACCAAGCTAGTAAATTAGTTAAAATGGATATCTTATTAAACGGTGATCCAATTGATGCCTTAAGTTCAATTGTCTATAAAGATTTTGCTTATTCACGCGGTAATAGCATCGTTAAGAAATTAAAAGATGTCATTCCTAGACAACAATTTGAAGTACCAATTCAAGCAGCCATCGGCGGAAAAGTTATCGCACGTAGTGATATTAAAGCAGTTAGAAAAGATGTTCTTGCAAAATGTTATGGTGGCGATATCTCCCGTAAGAAGAAATTATTAGAAAAACAAAAAGAAGGTAAAAAGAGAATGAAAGCGATAGGTTCAGTTGAAGTTCCTCAAGAAGCTTTTATGGCAATACTTTCTGTTGATGAAGATGAAGAATAGGCAACTATTCTTTTTCTTTTGGCTAAATTTTAAAAAAAGTTAATTTTTTCTTCTATAATTAGCACTTTGTTAGCGCTTACTTTTGTATAGTGAAATTATCATATAGAAGGGAGACAAAATATATGAACAAAAAAACTAAGTTTCTTTGTGTTTTAGCTTTAACTTCATCTTTATTTAGTTTAGCTAGCTGTGGAGGAGATTCTTCTAGCTCAGTAGCGAAAACTGAAATAGAACAAATTTACGAAGTTTATGCTGAAAATGGTGGGACATTATCCTATCAAGAGTGGTTAGCGACAATTAAAGGTGAAAAAGGTGACAAGGGTGATAAAGGCGACAAAGGTGACACTGGCGCAACTGGAGTCCAAGGTGAAAAAGGTGACAAGGGCGATAAAGGTGATGCTGGTGAAGATGGAGAAGACGGAACTAGTTTATTAACTGGTGCAGGTGCTCCAGATAGCTCATTAGGTAATTTAAGCGATTCTTATATTGATACCACAACATTTGATTTCTATATTAAAGGTGAATCAGGTTGGGTAAAAGCTGGTAATATTAAAGGAACAGATGGCACAACTGGAGCCCAAGGTGAAAAGGGTGAAAAAGGTGACACTGGAGCAACTGGAGCTCAAGGTGAAAAGGGCGACAAAGGTGACACTGGAGCAACTGGAGCTCAAGGTGAAAAGGGCGACAAAGGTGACACTGGTGCAACTGGAGCTCAAGGTGAAAAGGGCGACAAAGGTGACACTGGCGCAACTGGTGCTCAAGGCGAAAAGGGCGACAAAGGTGATCCTGGTGAAGCAGGTGCCCAAGGCGAAAAGGGTGAAACTGGCCGCGGTATTGAAAAAGTAGAAACTACTACTCGTGTTGATGAAAATGGAGATACTTATTTAGTATTTACATATTATTACACTGATGGAACAAGTAGTGAATCTAGCGTTTTATTATCATCTAAAACAGTTAAATATTTAGAATTAGCTAATAGAAATGTAGTTCTTGGTAGTAATTTAGAAGATTTATTAGTCAGAGTATATTATTCTGATGGAAGTTCTTCTGATATCTATTTAACTAAAGATATGGTTTTAAATTTAGATGAAATCGATTTAAAAACTGTAGGAGAATATACTTTAATAATTTCTTATAATGGTCAAAAATTTGATTGTTATATTTCGGTTTATGATCCTTCTAGCATCAGCGTTACTAATGTCTCTTTTGATAGACAATATATTATTGAATATGACGAAAAAACCGGAGAACTTCTTAATTTAGATAATTATAATGCATCAGTTTTTTATAGTAGTGGAGTTGCAACTTCTATTTTAGCTTCTGAATTTACTAGCGTAAAAGTAATGAATTATGTTTCAGACGGTATGAGCGAAATTACTGTTACTTTTGATGGTAATGAATATACTTTATCTGCTTATTTAGTAACTTCTCTTGAGGGAGTTAAATTTGAATATGTTGAGCAAACTAGTGAAATTATTCTTCGAGTTGGGGAAAGTTTTGACTCAAATTC
This sequence comes from Acutalibacteraceae bacterium, assembly GCA_963610315.1. Lineage (GTDB taxonomy): Bacteria > Bacillota_I > Bacilli_A > RFN20 > CAG-449 > UBA3210. The sequence continues at coordinate 1,010 of CAVDMV010000028.1, read as the reverse complement.
TCATGTTGTATATGCTCAAACTAATGAAGGTTACTCATATAAAGTTTTATTAACTTCAAAAAATGTATTTGAATTAGATGAAAAAGCGACTGAGGAACCTACTTATGTACCTTTAGATACTACTAATACAGGTGGTAAAGTAGCTTATGTTAAGATAAACGAAGAATATTTTCAAATTAAAATTTCGATTGTCGATGAAAATGCGATCTCTTCTTTAAACATTGATTTATCTTCATTAGCTGTTCAAGAAACTAAAGAAGAAACGATCTCAAAATTAAAAGAAGCATTATTATCTTCAAATTTAAATGTACTTTATTATAATGGAAAAGAAGAAGTAGTTTCTATTACTGAAGAAATGATTTCTATCGATGATAATTTTGAAAATGAAGCAGGTAATTCTGTAAATTATACAGTTACTTATGAAGGAGAAACTTGTTCCTTTAGTGTTTCAATAAGACCGGATTTTGAAAACGCTAATGTATTAGGCAAATATACTGTTAAAGATGATTGGATAAATGCCGCTAATGCAGCTTCTGAAACAAAAGAAAGAACACTAACTCTTTACAATAATGGATATCTCGTTTTAGATGATAATTATAATAATTATTGTAATTATATTGTAGATGGTGAGATATTAAAAATGGGAACCAATGAAACAGCTTATTTTCTATTTGCCATTGATGCAGAAACTAAAACAGTTTCAACATATTCAATTGATGAATCAAAAATTGTTAATACTTATAAAAATATAAATAGTGGTGATGCAGCTAATAATTATATGTATATTGCTGATGCCATTACTTTATATAGTGATGGAAAGTTTTCTGCTAGTTTAGGATCTTATGTCATTGTTTCTGAAACAGACTATGAAGAAGGTAAGGTAGAATTAAAAGTAAATACAGTTGCAGATGTAAACCTTTATTTAATTTTAGATATTGAAAATAATACATTTTATTGTGAAATGAGATAATTTTGTAAAGATTATATTTGCTAATTATTTAATTTTTTTT
>CAVDMV010000027.1:0-16774 GCA_963610315.1 Acutalibacteraceae bacterium | reverse complement strand
AAGAAGTTTTCCTAACCTTAAGACACATGGCTATATGTAGCCATGAAATAAAATTCATCAGGTGAACTACATCTGGTGAATTTCCAGATCTGTAGCACTAACATCCCCTGTAACATTGACAAATAACACCAAACGAAAACGATATAATGCAAAAACCTTGAACAAAATATAAGTGTTAATTTATCTTAAATATATAAAATATAAATAATTTACTTTGGGTACTAGAATACTCTCTAGCGAGGTTAAATATTTCTCTTTAACGGAGCTTCATCTATGCGCAACTCACATAGACTAGTCTTAAGTTTAGTAGGAAAGAATTTAGTTATTTAACTAATCGTCATTAAAACATGAAGAGATATCCACGTCGATATCAAATTCATATGTATGATTGAATGTATCTAATGCAATTTGCATCGCATATACTTTTTCTTGTGTTTCTTTGTATTTTCTTTGAGCTTCTTTAATATCATAATTGACATATAAATACTCGTATTTTGTTATATTTGAATTATAAGGATTATAACTTTTTTGTTCTAATTTTTTCTTAGGAAGAGCTTTTCTAAGTTTGTTATAAAAATTCATTCTGTTAGATAGTTGAGCCATTTGTACTAGAATTTCATCAACGCAGTAGGTATTACCTAAAACTTCGATTTTCGCATTCACATTTGCGACATTAATCGCATGTTTAATGATGGCTACTTTTTTATTTATTTCTGCAATTGCTTTGCAATTTCCATCAAAATCAAATTCTGGAATATAAGGGTCAATTTCCCCTTGTTCAATAGTATAGAAAGATGAATCTTTTTCTCTTTCTAAATAGATATCTTTTTCGTTACTTAATTGTAATAAAATTTTATTCGCTAACGCGGATGTTACTTTCATAAATACCTCCATTCACAAACTTGTTATTTTTCTTGTGTTCGTGATTACATATATTATTATAAGCCGTAAATTTTAAAAGTCAATACTTTTTGTTATTTTTTATATGTTCAATTAAAATCTAAATAAAAAGAGCTTACTTTTAGGGTAAACTCTTAGGGTTGTTTTAATAACTTAATTAGCGATATTAGCTACTCTATTCAATTCACTAATTATAAATTCATCATCTTGATCTATTATATTTTCTTTAGTAATTATATTATCTACGATGTAGTCTTTTAACAAATTAATATCTTTAGGATCTTTTATATCATTAGATAACTTTTCGATATCTTTTATAAATTCTAATAATTCTTGAGCTTCTTTTTTAGATTCTTTATCTTCTTTAGAGATATTAGAATATAAGAAAGTTAGAAAGTCATAACAAACTTCAAATTTATTTAAGCAAAAAAGAACTTTGCTAAAACCTATTAAATATTTAATTGGTATTTGTTTATATAGGACTGCTTGATCAAATAAGCAGCTATAGCACATATAAGCTCCACGAAAATCTAAATGTTTAAGATATGTATTAGCTTTTATATAATAACGGTCTAGAGAATATCTTAACAAATCACGAGGTAATGATCTACGTACCTTACGATAATTATCAACATATTCTAATTCAATATTACCAAAAGCAATATAATTAGGATTATTCATTATTGTATTTTCTAAAGCCTCTATTAATGTCATATGATTATTGTTTAATTTATTTTTTTATAATTTTATTTTTCAAATTTCTTACTCCCTATCTTTTTATGCATATCTTTAATAATATCTAAATACTCGTTATCAATACAAAAATCCATATATTTTTCTTCTAGCTTAGACAATGTATCTTTATTGTAATAAGCTTCGGCAATAGATCCCGCCATACAAGCAATAGTATCACTATCACCACCTAAACAAACCGCTTTAGTAATTGCATCTTGTAATGATGAAGAAATTAAAAAACAATAAATAGCTTCAGGACAAGATCCTTCGCAGAATAAATCTGTTTGATATTCTTTAACCCATTTATCATAATTAATTTCTTTAATACGTGGATAATAGTTCTTAACGATATATTCTTCTATCTCATCTTTAGTATAACTATGTAACGCCATAAAGATACAACTTGCGATAGCTTCAGCCCCTTTTATTCCATCAGGATGATTATGTGTAATTTCAGAAACTATCTTAGATAAATATTTTACTTCATCTAAGCTATTAGCCATCCATCCAACGGAAGATATACGCATTGAAGAACCATTCGCACAAGAATTATATGGCTTCATATCTTCTATTCTTTCTTTAGTCCAAAAATAGAAAGAACCACCAAATCCAGCCGTTTCATGAGCTTGTACTGTACGCTTAAATTCAACCTTTAAATCGTGTTGAATATTTTCTTTTTCTTCTTCATTAAATTTAAATGGATAATATTTAGTTAACACTTTCCCGACAGCAAGCGTTAAATAACTATCATCAGTCATTCTATTTTCTAAATCTATTAATTTTAATGTTTTTGGTGTAGGTTTATTAAAATCATTAAATTCATATTGTGAACCTACCATATCTCCAATAATCGCGCCTAACATTTATTATTCTCCTATCTTTAAATAACAGCCTATTCTAATTCCATAATCTCGTGAGACCGCTTGTCTATGAACACTTTTATCAACGTAGACATATAAAGCTCTAGACATCGATAAATAATCAGGTGTTCTAAGCCAATAAAAAACAATATGATCGTTATTATCATTACGAAAATATGTTTTATATTCTTTATATGATAATAAAAATAAATAATCTAATGTATCTTCACATAACATATCATTTTCTTTTTCTTCACAAGAATCTATGCCATTACTAACTAAAGTCTTTAATATTAATTTCTTTTCTTCGTTAGAAAAGCATTCATAATAAAATACATCATTTAGATATTTTCTAATATCCGAATCTTTATATGAACTTGCGTATATTCCTTTTTCATCGTCAGAATAACCATCTTCTTTATATTTAAAATTAAATAAACATTCTTTTGTTACAATAAAGGCCTTATCACCTTTAATATCAATAACTTTCCAAATAATATCTTTATTAAGATATTTACCTAATCTTATTTCTTCATTAATCTTATAAGTCATAATTATCCTTTAATTAAATGATTAAATTTCTTATATAGATCATTTAATTTTTCTTCTATTTCTTCTTTTTTAGAATATTCTTTATTATCATCTTCTTTTACATAATTAGATACTAATAAAGACATGTCTTTTTGGTTTAATAAATCATTAATATCTACTTTCTTAGAATAAGGAGTTTCTTTTTCTAAGCCTAGTAATATTTTATTAATACCTTCGTCAGTTAAATTATTAATTCTTCTATTTTGAAGATAGAATTCTTTATTATTAGCTTCTACAAAATTTACTTCCTTATTATCTTTTTTAGAGATAATTAATAAATAAGGATTAACACTTGTAATCGTTGATAATAATGGTAAAGAGATAACTCCTTCTAGTAGTTTTTCTTTAACTAATCTTTCTCTTAATGATTTATATGTATCATTAGTTAATAATTTATTAGGAACTGCGATAATAGCTTTACCATTATCTTTTAATGAACTAATCGTAATATCAATATTATGATATTCCATTTTATTAGAGATTTTAGATCTATTATTATATTTTAATTTATCGTGAAATACTCCCCAAGGACCATCAGTTAATATCTTGTCTACTTTTTCTAATGTTGGGACTAAATATATATCTTCATTAGAAAGATTAAAGTTTTTCTTATCTAAGAAAATCATTATCATTAATGAAGTACCTAAGATTGATGTTGATAATTCATAACCTAAATATTTATTAGCTTTAATATTAATAGAAGCTGTATTAAAGCCTGAGAAAGTATTCATAAATGATTCATTCTCTTTAACATCTAGTATCTTTTGCACTAAATTAATTAAACTTCTGTTAGTAGTATAAATATTAGTTCTAGATGTATCTTTATCCGCGTAAGATAAAATATTATATATTAAATCTTCTTTATCCTTAGATGAATAATAAATTAAATCAGATCTTAAATATTCAATTATATATTCATTAGAAATATTAGAAGTAATATCAAATAAAGCATCACTTAAAATATCCTTTTTAAGATTATATTCTTCTTCTATTTTGTTTAATAATTCATTAAGTATACTAACTGATAAATCGCCATTAAAAAGTGCTTCATTGAAGGGATAAGCATATACTTTAGTTCTAATATATTTTAAAAATAACAATGAAACAGCATTTTGAGAAAAACCATAATATGGTAAAATCGATTTATGTCTTAAATTAACTAATAAATCAAAATCAATCATCATATTAATCTCCCTCCAATTCTTTAAAACAAGAATTGTAATATTCATGTTCTAAAGAAACTATCTCTTTCATAGTTTTAATCTTCTCAATGCTACTCTTATATTTATTCGCGATTATTTCTTGTTCTTCTAATGAAATAAGTGGTATTTCAATTTCTTTAACTTTAGAAATATTAATAATACTAATAGCTACCCCGACAGAAGAAGATTTAGCCACATTATAGAATGAAGAAGAATTAATAAAAGCAAGTAAATAATAAGGATTAATTCTTTTATCTTTTATTTTTAATTTCATACAGAATGAAGGAATAAATAATCCTTCATCATTTTCATTAATTAAACAAGCATCAAAAGGAGTGGTAACTTTTAAAATAATATCTCCTGTCTCTGATAATCTAATATTATTAGTTGTTTCAAGAACATTAAAACTTGATAGATTATCATGGTCTAAATAGCCATTTTCAATAGCTTTAGGAACAATACTTAATATTTTCTTTATATTATCTCCTTTACCTTTATATTCAACTCTAGATTGAATTTGTCCTGAGATAAATTCAATATCTAAATCTCCTAATTTAATTTTCATATAATCACCCTTAACTTTCTAAAAACTTATCGTTTCTATTTATATTATAAGGCGTAATTTTCTAAAATCAATAATTTTGTTATGTTTTTTATGTTCATTTGATTTAAAAGGTGTTGACCTATGCATCAACACCATAATTTTATAAGTATTTTAGTCTAATTTTAATTATTACATATCTTTTGAAAAAGCCTCCTTTAATGACGAATGATTTTCGAAATTGCTCTTAGAGAGCCTCAGTAAAACCTCATCAAAGAAAAAGATATCCCATGCAATTTGAACGTCTATGTCTTTTAACTTTGCAAGCTTACCGACTTCCGCTTTTACTTTTTCTATTTCCAACAATCACCTCAAACACGTTGCTGACCTCTTCATAGACACCAACTTTCCTTGCGTATTCGTATAGTTTCTTGAAATCGAGATATTTGTTCTTATATTCATTGATGGCGTAGATTCTGTCTTCATAATCATAATAATCTGGCCTGATGAACAGATCGCATATGCACCTTTCTTTGTCATAGCATCTGACGGGGTTCCCGAGGGGGGGATTTATCTCGACAATTCCAAGACTAAAAGTATCTTTTCTTGAATATTTTACGTGATATCCATCAATCGAAGGAACGCAAGTGCCATATGGAATAGTAAACTCCCTTATTGAATATTCACCTTGATCACTTAATCCCCAAGGGAAGTGGTGATTAGTCCTCTAAGTTATTAATCATAATCTTCGTCAATATTTACTTGAACGCTTATATCAACATTATCATAATTCTTATATTTAGCTTGTAATTTTTTTACCTCAGTTCTAGCGGTGTTAAGAATTTTATTTCGTTCATTTTCAATTTTAGAATGAATACTACTAGCATCCCAATTATCATATTTATCATATTTAGTAACTTTAACATTAAATTCAAAAGTGCATGAGCTTGTATAAACATGAGGAGTCACATTAAATGTGACATCATAATGTCCAGAATATCTATCTCCCCAACTTACATTCCTACACGCCTTATACATTGCGCTTTCAAAATCAGAACCAAAAATTAATCCCTCAGTATCAACTCCACGGCTATCTTCATCTGCTGAATTAGTATACGAAGAACCACTGGATGAAGAATTACTATGTGAAGAACTACTGTATGAAGAACTAGTATGGTAATATCCTACTCCATTACCAAAGTCTTCACAAAATCCACCCATTTTAACTCTATATCCAATTAGCAAAAATGATGCTATACCATTATACCAATTAGCGAAAACATAAATTTTTTGAGCATCCTTTAATATTAAAACGAATATTAAAGAAACAATAAAACTAATGATGAAAGCACATGGCGTAAAGAAATGAGTAAGTCTTACATCAACATCTCTCGATGTAGCAATTAAATACACAAAAGTTAATGTTGAAGCACTAATTACATTCATAAGACAAAGCATTAAACAAAATTTGTTAGTATCATAAGATAAATATTCGAGATCAGTAATAGCTACTGAAAAAGATAAGATAATCGCTAATACGCATAAAACTCCAAATATGATTCTTTTAATAAGTAAAAATAAACCTTCATTTAAAATTTCAAAATTTAAAACATCACATAATATTTGTAATATAAAGCCTAATATAGAAACGATACCTCCAAATGTAATAATTACACTTGCTACATTAAATTTTTCCGCAAGAAGACCTAATGCTAACAAAAAAACAAACATTAAAATAAATGAAACAAGTAATCTAATTAATCTATTTCCTATCATAATATGCACCCCTTGATTTTATATTACTCAAGAAGTGCTTTAAAAGTGCTTAATTTTAAATAGTCATTCGCGCAAACTATTGACCACTCTCATTTAAAATTCAATTTTCTAGTTAAAAAAACAAAAGAGACCCGAAGGTCTCTATGAGTTATTAACTTCCTGAAATAATTGGATCACTAGATTGTGTGACAACATCTTTATTATTAGGTGTAGTAGTAATACCAATATTAGGAGTAAAATAATAAGTTAAAGTAATAGTTTCAGTAGTACCGCTAGATAAGGTTCTCTTAAATTGAACTTTTAATGTTCCGGTAGAAGTTCCATCTACTTCAAAGAAAGCTTTAGAATATACATAACTAGAGTTGTTAGAATATGTTACATTACCATCAGTATCTGTAGTTTTAGTTTGAAGAGGAACTAATACATTTTTTGAATTAAAATAAGCAAAGTCAATTGGAGATTTATCATCATCGTCATCTCCTGAATCAGCGCCGTTATTACCAATATCTAAATAGGCAATATATGGTTTGCCTGAGTTTTGTGTAATTGCAAATTCATAACCTGCTTTTACATCAGCTTCTGACACATCAAAAGCATAATAATAAGCTTGTAAAGCTGTTTTACTATTTGATTTAGGAATTGTAATATTTGCGTCATTTCCAGAAGTTTCTGTTCCATTAGAAATCAAAAACTTTGTAGCTGATGTAAAATAGGTTGAATAATCTTTTGGAGTTGAGCGAATCAGCCTATAAATAGCTAATTGACACATAGAACTCTCAATGTTATAGACAACCATTTTGAATTTTCCAGCTTGCTTAGGCGCTACCCAAATACATCTATTAGGAACTAAAAGTAATTTACCTTGTGAATCTTCATATGAACCGCAACTAAAATCGTTTACAATTGCATTTTCAACTAAGTTTAAATTGTTAGCATTACTGTAGCCTGTATCTAATGCTGTTTGAGTGGAATCAGAGATAAAAATAGAATATTGATAATTGTATGATGTATTACCACTTTTATCTGTTACTTCCTTATTTAAAAATGAGGTAACTTCGGTGGGCACATCAGTTGAAAAATAACTATAAAAATAGGAAGGCGATGTGATAGTTAAACTTGTAACACTTGAATCTCTAAAGGCTTTTACACTGTTACCAACATAATATCCTATGTTATTTTTTGCAGCTTGTTGATTTGATGCAAGGTTGACAGCACCAGTAGTGTTTGCTGACAAATTTACTGTTGCAGTTTTTTGAGATGCATCTTTAATTTCTTCATCGTTTGAATCTGGTCTAAAAGGAAGTGCTTGCTTACCTGAGACCTCAATTGAAGACGTACCATCAGATCCACCTAAATCATAATACAGTTGTCTAATATCCGTACTAGTACCATATCCAACATCATCCCCACTTCCTCCACTAGGCTTACCAGCCCAGTTGAAGTTTTTTTCATTATAATCACCGATTAAGGAATATTTAGAGATCTTAGTATAAGAAGAATATTTAGTAGTACCACTTACTAAATCAAATTGAGCGGTTAATACACCGCTATTATTTATTTGAGCGTTCGCATACCCTGCTAGTAATCCTACTAATACATCTGGTGAGTTAGAAGTATTCTTAACAGTATAATCATCAATATATAAATTAGATATTGTATTAATAGATGAATCGTAACCTGTAATAGTAGATGAAGCTTGACCTACATAACCAAAGAAACCTAAAATATGAGGTTCAGTATAATCTTTAACTGAAGCTGGTTTAAGTTTAAAATCATTAGAAGAAGTAGTTAAACCTTTAATAATAGTATTATTACCATCAAAGTTACCAACAAAAGGATTAGCTTCTGTTCCAATAGGAGGTAAGATTGAATAATTAGTGTTTGACATATCTAATACTGCATTACCATTTTCATCAGTTTCATCACTTTCAATCTTAAAATATGTTGGTATTAAGTTACCATCACTATCAAGTTTATTATATGTACCCATATATTGTAACCAAGCAAAGTTATATAAATGAACAGGACGAGCGATAACATAAGGGTTATCTTTAGTTCCATCACCTGATTTATAATAAGCAGTTGGAGTTGAACCATCAATAGTTGTTTTTTTAGTATTACTTTCAGTAAACCAAGCATAAGACATAGTAACAACGAATACTAAACAAACTACGATAGTTGTTATAATCATAATAAATTTTTTCTTCATAATGTTACTTCCTAACTAACTTTAGATCCATCAATAGTTAATGAGAAATCACTAACATATTTAATTGGATCTCCGTAATATGCACCTAAACCACTTGAATTAGATAGATTAATAGAATAGATATGTTCAACAAGAGCTTCTGAATATGTTACATAGATATATATTTCACTTACACTCTTAGTATCAGTCATAACTGAAATTTGTTTAGAATCATTTAGTTCATATTTTGAAGTATCAACAAAAAGATCTAAGGTAGTATCTTTAGTAATGTAAGTACTTGAATCAGAATAAGAAACTAACTTATTATCACTAGTAACATTACATAGTTTAAAACCAACAATAGATGATAAGCTAAATTCATGTGTGCAGTTGCCATTAGAATCTACTTCTTCACTAGTTCCTCCAGGTAAGTAAGGGTCAAATAAACCAGCAGATTCCCCTAAATATTGAGTTGCAGTAGTATCTAATGTTAAAGATTTAACATCACTAGTGCTCTTTAAAATTATCTTCATTAAAATAGAAGTATTAGTTGAACTAGTAGTAGTTCCATTATCATAAGAAGCTAAGGTTCCTGTAGAATTTTCAGTACCTATAGTAAAATAAGAAGAAGTACTATTAAGAGTTAAATTATAATACTTAATCTCTTTTATTAATGCATTAGAATCTGCGACAGTCATTACTAAAGAAGATGTCTTAGAAGTAGAATTAACACTGAACCACGCTAAAGTGGAACAAACTACGAGTAGTAAGCTTGCACATAAACTTAATATCGAACTAACAAGTTTAAAAGTATACTTCTTCATGTTCACTCCTTCTTTATTTTTTATAATAATAACTTAATTATTAATTAATTTCTATAAATAAGGCTTAAAAAGTAGTTTTTTTACACATTAAAAAAATAAAGAAAACAGATAATTTCTACAAATAGATAAGATAAATAATAAATTTAAAACAAAATTTTATGAATTCTATTTAGGAAGAATCTAATGCTTTAGTTGCCAAGCCACTACTTGGTTGTAATGCAGATATGGGTGTAGTTCTAATCCACCCAGAATCATATTTATAACATCTTTAACTGTTTGAAAATCAATATTGACTAAACAAATTTTTATTATATACATTTTTTCTTAAGTCGTTTTTGGACAGTTTAGTTGCGATTTAACAAAATTTCTCTCTTCCTATATAATTCATTTAGGTGATAAATATGGAATGCTTAACTTCAGAAGAGTTATCAAAGCTCTGGGGGATTTGTCCTAGACAGATTAGAAAATTATATGCCAAAGGATTGATTGAAGGAGCCTTCAAAACTGGTACAACATGGAAAATTCCAGAGGATGCCAAAAGACCTAAGGATGGCAGGATCAAATCTTGCAAATATTTTGATTGGAGGAAGAAATATGGAAACAAAATGGAATGAAGAAACGTTTAGGACAAAAGAAGAAGATAATTTCTATGATAGTAGAAGCTTGAACATCAGGCCTAAAGATATCGTAAGAACAATTATCGCCTTCGCTAACGCTGAAGGCGGAACTATTGCATAAGGCTTGAAGATGATATAACTATCACAGGAATCGATGGTCGTACAAAGGAAATAAATGAGATCCGTTATGCTCCTTTTAATCTGTGCAATCCATCCATCAAATGCACCTTTGAGGGAATTAAAGTTATGGACAGACAAGGTAATCCAAACCATGTACTTCTTATTCATATCCCAATGGACCCTCACGTTCATGAAGACACATCTGGAGACGCCTTCCTCAGAGTCGGTGATAAAAGTCCTAAGATGTCCTTTAACGATAGATTGTTACTCGCCTATGTTCGAGGTGAGCAAAACTACGAAACATCTCCAGTTTTTGGCTCTTCTATTGATGATATCGACAAAGATCTCGTTTTAGAATACATGGATAAGATTGGCTACACTATGTCTTATTCAAATTACATCTATGAGAACGACTTCGTTGTAAATAAACGCGGCGAAGTGTCAGTCAAGGCAATTCTTCTTTTTGGCAAGAGGCCTCAAAGATACTTTGGTAGAGATCGTATCAAAATCATCCGTTTTGAGGGAACTGAGGAACTTACTGGTGCCGAGATGAACGTCATGAAAGATGAGATATTCGAAGGTCGTTTGCTTGATCAGCTAAATGCTGCGATAGCCTTTGTCAAAACGCAAATCAAAGAAAGAACATACTTAGGGAAGGATGGATTGTTCGTCACCATCCCAGAATACCCTGAATTTTGTTGGAAAGAGCTTATCGTCAACGCAGTTACTCATAGGGATTACTCCATCTCTGGAACCGATATTCAGATCAAGATGTTCGATGACAAGTTCGTCGTCGAGAGCCCTGGAATATTCGCAGGCACTGTTACCGAGCAGAACATCAAGACAACCCACTTCTCTAGAAACAAGGCGATTGCCGCCTACATGAAGGAATACAAATTCGTCAAGGAATTCGGTGAAGGCGTCAAGCGTATCTATCGTGAGATGGACGAGGCAAATCTTCCTTCTCCTACCTTTAAGAAACAGGCTTTCATGACGATTGCCACCATCAAAAATAATTTCATTGGAGACAATGTTCCCGTGACCCCCCCGTGAAGATAATGATATAAATATCATTATTAAAGTCATAAAAGATAACCCTGAAATAACAAAATCAGAAATCGCCAAAATTATTGGAAAATCAGCTAAAACTGTTCAACGGACAATTAAAGAAAACGCTAAAATAAAATTTATAGGCAACTCTAAAAACGGTCATTGGGAAATTCTATCTGATGAGTCCAATAAGAATGACTATTAATTACAATATTTAACTCTTAACCCATTCTTCTAAGATTGGGTCAAGTATCTTGAGAGATAAAATCAATACGAAGATTATGACAAAGCCAATGATTGAACCTATCAGTTCCTTCTTGGCTTTTTCTCATAAGTTATGTTCATCCACTTGGATATCTTAACTCCAAGTACAATGCAGTAAATTGTGACACTACAACAGCAATGGTAGTCCATATACACCCTAATCCAGTCGATAAGATAGCAAGATTATCATTTGAGCTAGCAATGGATCTCCCTTTTTATGATGGAGACAAGAGTATCGCCGCGAATAATCACCACCTCATTTAGAAGGCTTAATGCCTTCTTTTCTTATTGCTATTACATTAAACGCCTTCTTCCTCTTCATGACGAAGTATGAAACAGTTAGAAGAGGAATAAAAACTTCTACCGATATTCGTGTGATAGCCCAGTGGTTCACATAATAAATCTTTAGACTCAATAAATAATAATAGTTTTGAATATATTACTTTTTTATAAATGTATAAATCTTAGAAATAATTGAATAGTTTATTATTAGACAATAATAAAAGTTAATAAGGATGTTGAAGAGATGCCAATGTAACTCTTAATAGCATTATCAAAGTTTGATTATAAAAGTTTTAAATCAAATGTATTTTTTAGAATCAAACAACAATATTTTAAAAAACATTTTATATTTAATCGATTAACAAAAATAAAATTAATAATTTAGTTTGGTAAGCACTAAAGAGTTGGAAAAAGTTTAAAATATACGGTTTTTAAGTTGGAAAAAGTTTAATTTTTATAGTTTGAATGGTTGGAAAAAGTTTAATTACGCTATATAATATATTAAAAAGGAGTATGTTCATTATGTTAAAAAGAAAAGCTGAAAATATATTAAATAATTGGAAAGATTCAAAAGATGCTCTCTTAATTACAGGTGCAAGACAAGTTGGCAAATCATATCTTATTAGAGAGTTTGGAAAGTCCAATTTCAAGCATTTTATAGAAATAAATTTATATGAACAAAAAGAATTGATACCAGTTCTCGAAAAATCAAAAAATGCAAAAGATTTATTGTTTAGGTTGTCTGCTTTTACAACTGAAGAAATGGTACCTAATGAAACTCTTATTTTCATTGATGAAATTCAATATGCAAAAAATTGTGATTTAATTACTCTTGTGAAGTTTTTGGTTGAAGATTCTCAATTTCGTTATATTTTTTCAGGATCAATGCTTGGAGTTGAGTTAAATAATATCGCATCATGGCCAACTGGATATATGCGTGAATTAAGAATGTATCCATTAGATTTTGAAGAATTTTTATGGTCTGTTGGTCTAAAGGAAGAAGTTATTAAATATTTAAATGATTGTTTTTTAAACGAAAAAAAAGTTGATTCTATAATTCACGAAAGAATCATAGATGCATTTTATAAATATCTTTTGATTGGTGGAATGCCAGAAGCAGTTCAAACATTTATCACAACAAATGATTTAAAAAAAGTAAATGATGTACAAGATAAGATAGATCAATTTTACAAAAAAGATGTTGTTCAATACGCTAATAGAGAAGAAAAAGTGCATTTAGAAACAATATACAATTCTATCCCTTCAGAGTTAAACAGCAAAAATAAACGTTTTTCGCTTAAAGAAATAGGAAGGGGATATCAAATTAAAAATATACAAGATGATTTTATGTGGCTTAAAAAAGCTGGTGTAGCATTACCAACGTTTAATATAAGTGAACCTAAAATTCCTCTTGAGTTTTCAGCTAACAATAGATTAGTAAAATTATTTCATTCTGATGTTGGAGTATTGTCAAAACTTTTGATGGAAACTGACGTTCAATTAAAATTATTATCAAAAGAAAAAGATATTAATTATGGTGCAATATTTGAAAATGCTGTAGCTCAAGAATTTTCTGCACATGGCTTTGATAATCTTTATTATTTTAATAGTAAAAAACAAGGAGAAGTTGATTTTGTTATTGAATACAAAGGAGAAGTTTTACCGATTGAAGTTAAATCTGGGAAAGATTATAAAATACATTCAGCTTTAGATAATCTTTTAAGCAATGAAAATTATGATATAAAAGAAGCTTATATATTATGCAATGGTAACGTTGAAAGAATAGGAAAAAGATTATATTTACCTATTTATATGTTAATGTTTATTAAAAAAACTGAATCTTTGAAAGCAAAAATCACTTTAAATTTATCGTCTTTAAAAATTTAAATTCACAAAACTTCGTCATATCTATTTGTAAAATATCAAATATTTTGCTTACGATAATTGGCTCACCTATTAAATCTATGAGCACAATAAATAATAATGGATTGGTATGTTTAATTTTTGAAGCTTAATGTTGTAAATAATATCGCAAACAATGTTGCAACATACTACATACAATAAAACTTTCATTTGAAGTTATACAATATGTATGAAAGTAACAATATAGAGTTCAAAAATGAAATTAATGATAAATTAGAAAAAATAAACTATTTAAGTACAACAACTGCAAAACTTATGTTTTATCATATACAATGAAATACAAAATAAAAATTGAAGTACAATGAAATACAATTTAAATATAAATGAGGAGTGGTAATTATGACCAACCCATTTTCAATTTCATTTGGTAGAATAAATAAGAAAATAATTCAAAGATATGATGAAATCAAACCTATTTTTGAAGATTTTAATGCCGAGTATACAGGTAATACAGTTTATGTTATTACAGGCCCTAGAGGATGTGGTAAAACTGTAACATTAAGTCACATTTTAGATCAATATAAATCTAATGATGATTGGGTAGTAGCTAGACTAACACAATCTCATAACATATTAGAGCAAATGGCTTCCTTATTATATGAAAGTAGCGTATCAAGAATCAAATCTTTAAAATTAGAATTTTCCTTCTCTTTTTCTGGTTTATCTTTTGTAGTTAAGGGAGAAAATCCTGTTTCAAGTATTCATGCGTATTTAGATAAACTTCTTGCATATTTAACAAAAAGAGCAAACATATTTTAGTTGCAATAGATGATGTATCTAAAAATGATACAATGGTAGAATTTATTAGAGCATATCAAGGATTTTTAATTGATTATTACGATGTCAGATTACTTATGACAGGACTTCAAAAAAATATATCAAAATTAGAATCTGATAATACATTAACTTTTCTTTATATAGCGCCAAAAATTAGATTATCTCCTTTATCTATTCCTTCTATTGCCTACTCTTACCAAACAACATTCGACATCAATGAAGAGGATTCTATTAGATTAGCTAAATTTACAAAAGGCTATGAAATGGCTTACCAACTATTAGGTGATATTTTATTTAGAAGCAATTCTACATCTATAACTAATGAAATCAAAAAAAGAATTTGATTTAAAGATTGGTGATTCATCTTATGAAATCATTTGGAGAGAATTGACAGATAATGAAAGAAATATCTTAACATGCATCGCTAAAGGGTTTATTACTAACGAAGAGATTATGGCTAAACTTTCTATAAGCAAAGGAAATCTAGCAATATATAAGAAAAGGCTTGATGAAGAAGGTATTATTAGTACTAAGATACGAGGAAAAAGCGAATTCTTATTACCAAGATTTGAAGAATTTATACTATTTAAAGAAAAAATATTAAATACAAATTAAGAGCATCTTACCATTCAACAAATAGGTGAGGACCTTCTCATTCGAACAAAAGATAATTTTCCACTACCGATAAAGGTTTATCAAGTAATTTCCAAAGTCAATGATTGCACCTATTAGGTCCTTCTTGGCTTTTTCTCTTGAGTTTTGTTAATCACACTTAGATATCTTCACTCCAAGTATGATGCAGTAAATTGAGTCTACTACCACTACAACAGCAATGTTAAGCCATAAAATGACGTCTAGTATTTCTAATATCGGTTCAACAACCGGGTTTAAATCAACTGATTTATTAATAGTTAACTCATTAAATATATAATTGTAAGTTAAATGTTTCACTCGCATAAAATCGAATTTCCATAAAAAAACGTCGAGTTTGGTATCCTGCCGAAAACGAAAGTTTTACCAATTGGAGTAAATTGCTCCACATTTCTTATCCTATTTCGATTTTAGGTGAGTAAAATCCACTGCTTTGCACCCATTTTGCACATAATTTATATTTACTTTCTTTGTATTTTGATATAATAAAAGTAGATATGGAGGTGCTAATATGGCAAGTGTGAACGTAACAATTAGAATGGATGAGAATGATAAGAAGAATGCCGAAAAACTCTTCTCTGAGTTAGGCTTAACAATGAATGCAGCATTCAACATGTTCGCTAAGCAAGCCATTAGAGAGCAAGCAATTCCTTTCAAGATAACCAAGAATCCAAATATTGAGTATTTGGATAGCAATAAGCTAAATGAGTTCTACGCTAAATCAAGTAAGAAACACACCAAGGCTTATGAGGAGTTAGCGAAGTAATGCTCTATTTTTCAATAGATGACATTATCGTTTTGCATTCAAAACTCATCGAGGATTTCGGTGGTAATGATGGTATTAGAGATCGAGGAATGCTTGAATCTGCCGTCAACACTCCTCTTCAAGCTTTTGATGGTTCAGATTTATATCCTTTTGAAACCGAGAAGCTTGCAAGATTATCATATGGATTAGTCATAGATCATCCTTTCTTTGATGGCAACAAAAGAATCGCAGCTTTGGTCTTAGATTTAGGTTTATCAGCCAATAGTTTAGAATTAAAAGTAACTGATCAAGAAATGATAGATGAGTTTATCGGATTAGCTTCCGGTAAAATCACGTTCGATGAGTTTCTATCCTGGGTTGAAAAATCATCCTTACCAGAAGGGATTCAAGCTCTATATGAAGCAGGGCGCATATCTAAAGAAAACGGAAATTCCAAGATGACTCTAGATGAAATCAATGAAGAAATTAGATTGGCTAGAGAAGAACTTGACACAAAGAAATCCAATAGCAAATAATCATCCACTCATTTAGAAGGCTTAATGCCTTCTTTTCTTTTTGCTTATTTCTTGAGTGCCTTCTTCCTCTTCATGATGATTAACGCAACTGTTCTAAGAATCGTAAGAACTCCTACATTATTAGCGTAATAGTCCATGTGTTCTTTTAAAATTCAAGAGTAAAAGTATTTGTTCAAATATTACCAAACTTAT
>CAVDMV010000026.1:0-17833 GCA_963610315.1 Acutalibacteraceae bacterium | reverse complement strand
TTACACGATTACAAGTAGGGGTGCTAAATTGTATTAAAACTGTTTTTATTAGGCATTTTAGTAAATAGGTCTGATACTTTGTTATCAGATTTTTTTTATTTATAAGCAGAAGAATTTATGTTTAAAAGCAGCCCAAAAGTTGGGTTGAGGAACTAGAAAGACTAGAAGTATCCATTTAAATATTTGATTTTTTGTGTATAGATATTTAGACTAGATAATATAAGACGATTTAAATCACTAGGAGCGAATAAAAAATGAATATAAACGAAAATAAAATAGTCATCAAAATGAAAAAAGATTATATTTTTCGTACATTTATTATTTCTACCTTCTCTTTTATTATCACTTTAGGATTTACTATTTATAATGTTTATCTCGCACTTACATATAAATACATTTGGAATATAGGTATATCCGTTTATTACGCTCTATTATTATGTATTAGAGCTTATGTTATATTATCCGAATATAGATTATATAAGCATGACTATAAAGAAAAAGAAGAAAAGATTAGAAAAAATCTATTTTTAACACAATGTATATTATTATTAATCATTGATTTAACATTAATCGCGCCGATTGCAATGATGGTCCAACAAGAAAAAGAAATTCACTATTCATCAATTCCAGCCATTACAATTGCAACTTATACTTTTTATAAAATTACTATGTCAACTAGAAATTATGTAAAGACAAGAAATATGGATTATTTAAGTGTTCGAATGATTAGAAATGTTAATTTAATCGATTCTTGTGTTTCTATTTTATCATTACAATATACGTTAATAAAAACATTTGATAATGGTAAAGGTATGTTTTTATTAACTTCGATAAGTTCAGGTATTATATGGATATTTATCGTCATTATATCTATTATAAATTTAATTAATGCAATAAAACTTAGAAGAAATTAATTTTGCTTTAAATCAACACTTTTTTAATTTATGTTGTTCGAAATTCTCTTTTTAGTTAGTAAGATTAACTTGTATAAATTGAGGAGGAAAAAAGATGAACACAGATAAAATTTATGCAGAATCAATCGCGAGTGAATACGCACCAAAGGAAACTTCTAAAGTATTAGCTTTAAAAAAATTAGATAGAAAGGCAAAAAGACCTGCGCAAATATTTACATATACTTTTGGTATTATTTCTAGTCTAATATTTGGTTTAGGAATGTGCCTTGCCATGCAAATTCTTGGAACTGGCACTTTATATGTCGTATTTGGAGTTATCATTGGTGTTATTGGTATGGCATTAATGGGAATTAACTATCCAATTTATCAAAAGATCTTAAATAATAGCAAAAAGAAATATTCATATGATATTGTATCTTTAGCGAAACAAATTTCTGAAGAAAAGTAATTAAAAGGAGGCGGTAAGAATGAATAAAAATGAAAGTAAATATTTTAATACCGCCGCAATCATGGATGAAGCGTTATTACAAATACTTGAAACTAAAGATTATGAATATATCTCAGTTAAAGAATTATGTTTAAAAGCGGGAGTAAATAGATCAACATTCTATCTTCATTATGAATCAATGGATGATTTATTAAATGAAACAATTGAAATGATTAATAATAAGTTTTATTCTTCTTTTCAAAGTCATATTAAAATAACAAGTAATATCCTAAGAAAAGATAAAAAAGAACTAATTTTTATTAATGAAACTTTTCTTGTTCCATATTTAAATTTTATTTTAGAAAATAAAAAATTATTTTTACTACTATGTAAAAAGCCTTATATTTTTAAATCTGATAAAAGATTCGAAGAATTAAATAATGATCTTTTCATTCCAATTGCAACACAATTCGGAATTAAAAAAAATATTCAAAACTATTTTATAAGATATTACCGTGATGGAATTATGGCGATAATTATTTATTGGTTAGAAAATGATTGTAAAGAAGATATAAATACAATAATTGACGTTATCTACAAATGTACCGGCATTAAAAACGACCTAAATAAATAATAACGATTAATTATCTTTTAGTCCTAACTGCTTAGTTTATAGTTAGGATTTTTTATAAAAAATTTTAAAATCACCATATTTAATCATTAACTTATTATTAACAACTACTATAGTTAACAAAATTTCAATTTATTTTTTACAATAGTAGTCGTTAAGGAGAATATAAATGGATAAGAGAACTGCGAACGTTTTGCCTAAAACAGAACAAATTTTAATTCAGATGGGAAATCAAATTAAACTTGCTAGACTAAGAAGAAATTTATCAATGGAAGTAGTTTGTGAAAGAGCTCATATTTCTCGTGCTACCCTAACTAAAATTGAAAAAGGTGATTCAAGCGTTGCAATTGGACTTTATGCCGTAGCTTTACATGCACTAGGTGGAACAGATACTGATTTACTACTTATTGCAAAAGACGATGTATATGGAAGAACTTTACAAGACTTAAAAATATCCACAAGGAAAAGAGTCTCGAAGAAGTAAATATTATTAAAAAGATTTATCTATTTTATGATGATATTAATACTAAATAATTAATAAGATATCTAGAATAACCTTGTATTCTCTATTTTATTTACTAAAATAATTAGGTAACAGGAGTTAAAAATGAAAAATAAAGATATCTTACAAATTAGAAAAGCTCAATATGATGATTTAGATACAATCTTAGAAATATACGCTTATGCACGTAGTTTCATGAAAGAGCATAATAATCTTTCACAATGGGGTGAATCTCATCCTCCTAAAAATATGTTAGAAGATGATATATTAAAAGAAAGACTTTATGTTGTTACTTCTAATAACGTAATTCATGCCGTATTCGCTTTTATTATTGGTGAAGATCCTACTTATATTGATATAGAAGAAGGTAAATGGGAAGATAATTCTCTTTATGGAACTTTACATCGCATCGCAAGTGACGGGAAGAAACAAGGTATATTCTCTTTTGTAACAAGATATTGTTATTCACTTATTCCTCATTTAAGAATTGATACGCATAAGGATAACCTCATTATGCAGCATCTCATTCTTAAAGAAGGTTTTAGTTATAGAGGTATAATTAAAGTAGCAGACGGAACACCTCGCTTCGCTTACGAAAAGAACTAAGTGCTTCGGCACTTTTTTCTTTACAAGTTCTTTACAATCTTTTTACTCCTCTATGCAAGATTAAAATACTGTTCTTTTTTATTATATAAGTGTTTCAAGGGGGAAAAGAAAAAAATATGAAAAAAATTGGAACAGTATTAATAACAAGTTTATTAATTGGAGTAGGCGTTGTATCATGTGGATCAACTTCTTCTCAAACTACAACTAGTCAAAATAATTATGATGTAACAAAAGGAATTAAAGTTTATACTCGTGATACTTCAAGTGGAACTAGAGAAGGCTTTTTTGAAAAAATTAATTTAAAAAACGCCGCGAAAGATAATTCCGTATTAGTTAATGGAGTCATTGAAACTTCCGGTAACGGAGATATGAAAACTAAGATTCAAAATGATGAATATGGTATTGGTTATATTTCACTTAGTTCATTAGATTCTTCTTTAAACGGTTTAACATATGAAGGAACAAAACCAACTGAAGAAAATGTCTTAAATGGCACATATAAATTAACAAGAAACTTTAATTACATTACAAGAAAAGATGATAATTCTGTTCAAGGACAAATTATTAAAGCCTTTGTTGCATATATGTCAACTAAAGAAGGTAAAGCTACAATTGCTTCTGAATCTGGTATTGTTTCTATTACTAGTGAAGATAAGTCATGGGATGAAATAAAAGCAAATTATCCAGTATGCGCTCAAGATAATTCAAAAGTAACTGTCTATTTCGGTGGATCTACTTCTGTTGATAAAATTTGTTCCGCATTAACACAAGAATTCTCTGCAAAATGTGGTAACTTCATCGCAAACCATAACCATACTGGTTCAGGGGATGCTTATAAATATACACAAGGAAGCGCCAAAGATGATGCTGCTAAATTAGATATTGGTTTCTTATCAAGAGAAATTAAATTAACTGATTCAGAACCTGCTAGTGAAGGAACATATGGTAAAATTTGTGTTGATGCGATCGTCGCAGTCACTAATACTAAAAATCCACTTACAAGTATTACTGCTGATGATTTAAATAAAATATATACAGGTGCTTATACAAAATGGAGCGACCTAATCAAGTAATCAAAGAAAATATCGATAATAAGATTAAAAATAAGACCACTTTAGATAAAATTATCAAAGTGGTCTTTACCCTAGTAGGATTATTATGTGCATCCGTAATTGTCGTTGTTATCATCTTTATTTTAATTAAAGGTATTCAACCATTTATTAACACATATACAATAGATGGAGTGGAATATAGGGTCGACTTTTTTAAATTCTTATTTGGTAATACCTGGTTTACTTATCCAAATATCTATGGAGCAGGTTATATTATTATTAACACCATTTTTATCACTTTATTAAGCTTAGTAATCGCAGTACCTATTTCAATCTTAAGTGCGTTATTTATCGTTAGAATCGCCCCAAAATGTATCAGTAAAATTCTTAATTCAGTAATTGAACTTCTTTCTAGCGTCCCTTCAGTAATTTACGGCGTCTTCGGTGCTGGAATAATAACTACTATAGTTAAAACTATCTCATCTTGGTTTAACTATCAATCAGCCGGAGGAGTTTCTACTTTAGCTTCTGTCTTAGTTTTAGCTATCATGATTATTCCTACCATCACTATGATATCAATTACTTCGATTAAAGCGTGTAAAGAGGATTATATTAAAGGTTCATTAGCCCTTGGTGCTTCACCAACTTATACTAATTTCCACGTTGTCCTTACTAGCGCGAAAGGTGGTATATTTTCAGGAATTATCTTAGGAGTCGGTCGAGCACTAGGCGAAGCTACCGCGGTAAGTATGGTAGCTGGTAACGCTAGTAACGGACCAACATTTAATCCATTTGATATTACTAAAACCTTAACTTCTACCATGTTACAAGGTTTTTCTGAAACTTCTGGACTAGATTACGATATTAAATTTAGTATTGGTATTCTTCTTATTATCGTTATCTTAGTTACTAACTTGTTACTCAATCTTGTCAAGAAGAAGATTGGAGGTAATTATGGTCACTAAAATAAAAGATTTTTTTTCTAAAAAACAAAGAAAAATTAAAGATATCTTTTTACAAAGTATCGCTTGGATCTTCTCTAGTTTTGAAATAATCATCATTATTGGTATTTTAGTTTTCGTCTTTATTCACGGCGCGAGTAATTTATCATTCAATATGTTATTTTCAGATTATAACGTTACTGTTATTAATCTTAAATACGAAGGAGATATCTCTCCATATGAAAATAAAACAATTGAAGGTTCATTTTATTCCTCTACTTGGGGAGTAAGTTTAAAAGATGAAACTAATAATGCTGGAGAAAACATCGTAATAATTTCTTATATTGAACCTACTTCTCCTTTTAAATATTGTTTAGATCAAACTAGTGGAGATATCACCGCGGTTGAAGAAAATTATTGTATTACTAAAGTAGTTTTAGAAGATGAAGTCGGTAATGTTTATTATGGATTTAGTAAAAACGGTGCTGAAAAAATGGCTTCTACTCTTTCTAAAGGCACAAAAATAACTGATTTACAAGTAACAACTAAAGGCGGAGGAATCCGTGGTTCATTACTAACAACTTTAATTCTTATCGCATTAACTTTGTTATTCTCCTTACCTTTAGGAATAATGGGTGCGATTTATTTATCTGAATACGCGCCAAAAAATAAATTTACTTTAATCTTACGTTCAATGATTGATATGTCTAGTGGCATTCCATCCATTATCTTCGGTTTAGTTGGAGCCGCGATATTTATTCCTTTTTGTAACTGCGTCTTTTTTTCATCAGGTTATTCAATTATCGCGGGTAGCTTAACTCTAGCTATTATGCTCTTACCATTAATTATTAGAACAACTGAAGAAGCACTTCATACTATTCCTGATTCTTTAAGAAATGCTTCTTTAAGTTTAGGAGCGAGTAAAGTTCAAACAATATTTAAAATTATTATTCCTAACGCATTAAGTGGTATTTTAACTTCGACCTTACTTGCGATTGGTCGAATTATTGGAGAATCCGCGGCTCTAATCTACGTTATGGGAACGATGATTAAAGATAAAATTATTATTAATCAAGGTTCTTCTTCGCTTGCTGTTCACATCTATAGAATCATGCAAGGAGAAAATCCTAATTACTCTCAAGCTTGCGCAATATCAATCATCATTCTTATTGTCGTATTGATATTAAATATATTAGTTAAATTAATTAGCAAAAAATTAAATAAATTCGAGGTGAAATAATGGAAGATAATATTATATTTCATATAGAAAATCTAAATTTACATTATGGAGAAAAACATGCATTAAAAAATGTCTCTATCGATATTTTAAAAAATAAAGTCACAGCTTTTATTGGTCCATCCGGTTGTGGTAAATCAACCTTACTTAGATGTTTAAATAGAATGAATGATCTAATCGATAATTGTAAGATTGATGGAACATTAACTTATGAAGAAAAAGATGTAAAAACGATTAATCCTATTTTATTAAGAACAGAAGTAGGGATGGTATTTCAAAATCCCAACCCATTTCCGATGTCAATATTTGATAATGTTGCTTATGGACCACGTTGCCAAGGAATAAAAAAGAAACAAATTCTTAATGAAATCGTTATTGACGCCTTAAAAAAAGCCGCTTTATATGAAGAAGTAAAAGATCGTTTAAAAGATTCTGCTCTTTCTTTATCTGGTGGTCAACAACAAAGACTATGTATCGCGCGAACTATCGCGATGAATCCACGCGTCATCTTAATGGACGAACCAACTTCGGCACTTGACCCCATCGCAACATTAAAAATTGAAGAATTAATCGATGAATTAAAGAAAGATTATACAATAGTTATTGTTACCCACAATATGCTCCAAGCGACAAGAATTAGTGATTATACCGCATTCTTTATGCTAGGAGAAATCGTTGAATATAACGATACTGAAACACTCTTTAAAGAACCTAAAAACAAGAAAACAGAAGATTATATAACAGGAAGGTTTGGTTAATATGAAGTTAGAAGAAGAAATTGAAAATTTAAATAAAATGCTTATTAAAATGGCTGATGTAGTAGAAACAAATTTAAAATTAGCCATCTCACTTTACGAAGGATTTTCTGAAGAAAAAGTTTCTTTGATTAATGATGATCTAGTCGATTTACATGAAAGATTAATTGAAGAAACATGTATGTCAATTATGTTAAGAGAAAGGCCATATGCAAAAGACATGCGTAACGTCATCGGAATTTTAAAATTAGTTGAAGATCTTGAACGATTAGGAGATCATGCCGAAGATATTGTCACTTTCACTAATAAATTAAGTTCATGCCCTCATCATGAACTTAAAAATTTAAACACAATGATAGAAAAAAGCATGTCAATGGTCAATTCTTCAATTGATTCATTTATTAAGAAAGACTTATTAGAAGCAACTGAAACAATAAAAAAAGATGATGAAGTAGATGCTCTCTACGATAGCCTATTAGAAGAAATAATATCTTTAGACGAACAACATATCGTCGATTCTTCTTTTGCAATTTATACTACTTTAGTAGTAAAATATTTAGAGAGAATCGCAGATCACGCATCTAACATCGCGGAATGGGTTATCTATATTTTAAATGGATATCATAAAGATAAACAAATCTTTTAATCGGGGGACCATATGGAAAATTATTTAATATATTCACTTGAAGATGATGAAGATATTTCTCTTATCATTAGTAAAACATTATCTCATCAAGGTTATGAAGTTAAAAGTTTTCCTAATGCAAAAGATTTTTTTGAAGCTTTTAATCTAGTAAAACCAGATTTGATCTTATTAGATTTGATGTTACCTGATGCGAACGGATATGACGTATTAAAGAAAATTCGTAAAGATAAGGATAATGATCATATCGAAGTTATTATTTTAAGTGCGAAAAGTATGCTTATTAATAAAGTCGAAGGCTTAGATTTAGGCGCGGATGATTATATAACTAAGCCTTTTGATTTACTAGAATTAATGTCTAGAGTTAATGCGCGTTTAAGAAAACATACTAAATCTAACGCATTAACTTATGAAGATTTGAAGTTAGATAAGAATAAACATGTTGTCACATTAAAAAATGAAGAAATAATTTTAACAAATAAAGAATTTGAAATCTTAGCCTTCCTTTTACTTCATCTAGGTGAAGTAGTTTCAAGAGATAATTTATTATTTCACCTTTGGGGAGATAGTAACTCTTATGAATCAAGAACTATTGATATGCACATCAAAAGTTTAAGAACTAAACTAGGTGATAAAGAAGGCAAACTTATTCAAACTATTTATGGAATAGGATATAAGATTGGAAAATGAAAAAGAAATTAACTTTAACTAATATATTAATCACTATTGCATCTTTAACGATCTTGTTTTTAGTATCTTTATTTAGCGTTAAGCAAGTAAATGATAATAACGTTAAAGAAAATGCTTCGACGTATTTAAAATTTGCAATGAATATTTACGATGGAACTAACGAAGATACATTAATATCTTATTTTCCAAGCGCGAATAAAATTAGAATTACTGTTATTAATTACGATGGCACAGTAATCGCAGATAATTTTAATCAAGATTATGGAAGTTATGATAATCACCTTGAAAGAGAAGAAATTAAAAATTTAGGTACTATCTATTACAGATATTCAGAATCAACTTCTCAGGATATGGTCTATCTAGCTTTAAAAGATGATGGTCATTACTTAAGAATTTCTTTCCCTAGTAAAAACGTCAATAAAATTTTAGTTGAATTAGGTATCTCTAGTATCATTACAGGCATATTAATAAGCTTATTATCATACATTATCTTTAAAAGAATTATTGATATATCTAGTAAGCCATTAGAAAATGAAATAAAAGAATTATCTAAATTAGTTGGAAACGAAAACAATTTAGAAAATGACGATATTGAAGCATTAAGCAATAATGTTCAAGAAGTAAAAAAACTCTTAAATGATAAGATTATCTCTATTGAAGAAGAAAAATTAAAGAATCAATTTATCATTGATAACTTTGGACAAGGATTTATTCTTTTTGACGATAAATTAAATATCTTAAACTGTAATAATATCGCTTTAGAAATTTTTAAAATTGAAGATAAAAAAGAAAATTATCTCTATTTTATAAGAAGTTTATCACTTCAAAAAGCGCTTGAAAATTGTTTAAAAGAAAAAGAAAATATTCAAATTGAAGAATTTATTAATGATAAGAAATATCAAATAACTCTTACAAGTGTTTCTTATAAAGATAATTCACTTAAAGCCATCAGTATGTTCTTATATGACATAACAAAAGAAAATAAGCTTCAAGAAATGAAACAAGATTTCTTCGCGAATGCTTCTCATGAGCTTAAATCTCCTTTAACTAGTATTATCGGTTATCAACAAATGATTGATCAAGGTATCTTAACTAGTGAAGATGAAATTAAAGAAGCAACAAAGAAAACGCTTATCGAAGCACAAAGAATGAATGCTTTAATTAAAGATATGTTGGAACTATCTAGTTTAGAAAGTGAGCCTAAAACTGAAACTAGTTCAACTAATATTAAACCTATCATTTTAAATTCACTCTCTTCTTTAGAAAATAGAATCGCTAATAAAGGAATTCAAGTTACCACTTCTTTAGAAGATTTTGAAGTAAATATCCCTTATCGAGACGTTGAACACTTAGTGAATAATCTAATTGAAAATGCTGTTAAATATAATAAAGAACATGGAACTATTAATATTAAATTAAATAATGAAGATAGGTCTTTAATCATTCAAGATAGTGGTATCGGTATTGAAGAAGAAAACTTAGATCGTGTATTTGAACGTTTCTTTCAAGTTGATAAATCACATACAAAAGGTAATGAAGGAACCGGTTTAGGTTTATCGATTGTTCGACATATCTGTTTAAAATATAACGTTGAAATTAAATTAGAATCAGAAATAAATCTCGGATCAACATTCACCTTAAAATTTCCTAGTTAAAAACAAAAATATTCGTGTTAAACAATAAAATAAGCATTATTTACACGAATATTTTTTTATTGAGATATTATATTTTATAAAGTAAAATATATTTGAGGTTGATGTATGAAAATAAGTTCGATTATTTTAACAAGTATTATCTTCATATTAGAAATAGTATTTGCTTTTTTAGAAAAAGAAACTTTAAGAAAGATTATTAAGCCTTTTTGTATGCTTTCTTTAACGTATGTTTTAATTTCTTTAGGTTTAACTAATCCTTTCTTGTATATCACTATTGGGTTAGGTTTCTTAGGTGATATCTGTTTAATATATAAAAAGACAAATCGAATCATGTTTACCTTAGGAATTATCTTTTTCTTTATTGGACACTTATTCTATTTATATCTCTTTATGAGCTTACTTTCTTATAAAGTCGAATTATGGGAACTCATATCTCTTGGAGTATTTGGTTTATTAACACCAATCCTCAGTTATAAAATAATTCATCCATTAGTAAAAGAATTCACTATTCCTGGTACATATTATTTCTATATTCTTTTTATGGATTTATTATTTTCCACTTTCTTAATGGTTGATCAAACTAATATTAATACTATCCTCATCTTTATTGGGGTAATTATCTTTATCATCAGTGATTCAATCTTATCTTTTACAACATTTATTCTCGATATAAAACGTCGTGATTTTTATATTATGCTTACATATTTAATCGCTCAAAGCTTAATCGCGATTAATCTAGTTATGTTATTATAGGAGACAAAAACATGAAGAATGCCCTTTATTTTCAATCCGGTGGACCTACTGCGGTCATCAATGCTTCTTTTTATGGAGTAATTAAAGCTTACTTAGATTCTTTAGATGAAGTCGATAAATTATATGCTTCACGTTATGGTGTTGAAGGAGTTATTAATCAAGATTTAATCGAAATAGAAAAAGATTTATCTAAATATGAAGAAATAAAATCTCTTAATGGAGCAATTTTAGGTTCTTCTCGATTAAAATTAAGTAAAGATACGACAGATAATAATTATTCTAAAATCATTGATACTGTAAAAAAATTTAATATTGGATACATATTAGTTAATGGAGGTAATGACTCCATGGATACAGCTGATCGCTTAAATAAATTCTTTAAAGAAAAAAATCTAGATACAGTCGTAGTTGGAATACCAAAAACTGTTGATAATGATTTAATGTTAATTGATCATACTCCAGGATTTGCTTCTGCTTGTAAATTTGTTGTTAGAACGATTATGGAAATTTCTTTAGATATTAATGTCTATAAGAAAGGTCGCGTTACAATTGTTGAGATTATGGGCCGTGATGCTGGTTGGTTAGGCGCTAGCGCAGTTCTAGCTTCTCGTTACTCACTAGGCCCAGATTTAATTTATGTTCCAGAAAGTCAATTCTCTAAAGAAAAATTCTTAGAAGATGTTAATAAAGTATATAAAGAAAAGGGACGTTGTTTAGTTTGTGTTTCTGAAGCATTAAAAGACGAACGAGGCGAATACATCTCTACTTCAACAGGTGAAGTTGATGCCTTTGGTCACGTTCAACTTGGTTCAGTAGGTAAATATCTTGATGATTTAGTTTCTAACGAATTAAATTTAAAAACTAGACATATTGAATTATCTTTACTTCAAAGAGCTGCCTCACACATCCAATCAAAAGTTGACGTAGAAGAAGCGATAAACGTCGGCTCTTTAGCGTTAAAACACGCGCTTAAGCACGAAGAAGGTATGGTATCAATCATTAGAGATTCTTCTTCACCATATAAAGTTCATTATGAACTAGTACCATTAAAAGATGTCGCGAATGGAGTTAGGCATCTACCACAAGAATATCTTTCTAAAGAAGGGAATTATATTAATAAATCATATGAAGAATATATCTTACCTTTCATTGATGAAGATGAAATTAAAATTGAAAGTGCCCATTTATTTATAAAATAGGAGAAAATACATGAAAAGAATTGCAAAATTTGAAAAAGTATCTTTTGAACAATTTAAAAAAGATTATATCGATACATTTGGTAACGAAGAAGAAACTAAATTAAAAGAAATCTATGATTCAATTTCTTTACCTAAACGAGCGACATCTTGTTCAGCCGGATACGATTTCTTCACATATTCAAAAATTAATCTAAAACCAAATGAAACAATTAAATATCCTACCGGTATTAGATGTAGAATTGATGAAGACTATGTCTTAGTTATCGCACCTAGATCTTCCTTAGGATTTAAATATCGTCTACAACTCGATAATACATTAGGTATTATTGATGCCGATTATTATAATGCAAAAAATGAAGGCCATATCTTCATTAAGATGACCAATGATTCAAATATGAACAAAGAACTTTCTTTAAATGAATTAGAAGGTTTCGCTCAAGGCATCTTCTTTCAATATGGCATTACGGAAGATGATGAAGTAACGTCAATTCGAGTCGGAGGATTTGGTTCTACAAATAAGTAGAACATATGAGAGTATGGTGGAATTGGTAGACACGTTAGAGTCAGAATCTAATGGGAAACCGTGTGAGTTCGAGTCTCATTACTCTCACCATTTTTATAGGAGTCAAAATGAAACAATTAATTAATATTTTAAAAGGCGCGGCCATTGGTATCGGAATGATTATTCCTGGCGTTTCTGGAGGAACCATCGCCGTTTTACTTAATATATACGAAGGAATGATTGAAGCGATTAGTAACTTAAAAAAAGATTTTAAGAATTCATTTTTCTATCTCTTACCAATTGGAATAGGAATGGTCCTAGCTTTCGCAGCCATGTATTTTCCTTTAAAACTATCTTTAGAACATTTTCCAATTCAAACAATTACCCTCTTTGTTGGTTTAATGATTGGTAGTTTACCTAAACTATGCTTAGACGCTCACGCGAATGGATTTAATAAAAAATTTGATATAATTTCTTTTATTATTCCTCTCGCACTTGTTATTGGTATTTGCTTTATTCCTAATATGGGAGTCGTATCATTAGGTGAAGATATGGTATGGTATTCATATATCTTATTATTTGTAATTGGTATTTTAGCTTCTTGTGCCTTAGTTATTCCTGGAATATCAGGATCAATGCTATTATTAATCTTTGGTTATTATGAACCATTACTTAATACAATTTCTGCCTTAAAAGATACTCCATTACATGCTTTACTTGTATTAGTCGTCTTTATAGTTGGTTTAGTAATTGGTTTCTTTATGATCTCTAAATTAATGAACTTCTTATTAACTAAGCATCGTAGAGTAACTTATTGGGCCATTGTCGGCTTTGTCTTTGGCTCAATTCCAGGTATTTATCTTTCTTATGATTTTAATGGAACTAACCTAGCTTGGTATACTTTTGTTACCGCGGCAGTTCTAGGTATTATAGGAATTATTGCAAGTTTCTTCTTAATTAGATTATCTGAAAAGAAAGCATTAGTAAAAGAAGATACTACAAACGAAAATAAATAATATGATTTATATATTCCTCACATTTAAATTTAACTTAGTTTGTGTTACCCATAATTAGTAAATTATGATTTAGTAATTTATGATTAACAAAATTGTATATAATTTTAAAATTTGTCAACGATACAATATAAAGAAGCATTACAATAAGTAAAATTATATCAACTTTATCTAATACTGGTTTTTGTATATTTTCTGACCCAGTGATGTTTTCTCTATTTTCTATCTCTTTACCATTAACTAAATAATCTAAGTTCACATTAAACAAGCTAGCTATAACATTTAATGTAGCAAGACTTGGTTGACTGACATGAGTCTCCCATTTTTGAACTGCTTGTCTAGATACATTAAGTTCTAAAGCGAGTTTCTCTTGCGATAGATTACTCTTATTTCTTTATTCTTTCTCCAAGTGTCATATATTCACCTCATGTCATTATTTTTCATACTAAAAAAGCCTTTTTATTTTAAACTTTTCCAAATAAAAATTCAGCCAACCATAGGTTGCATTTTGCATAATTTTAAGAGCATTTGTTATCTTCTTAAAGTACTATGATAATAGATAAAGAAGATAAGCCTATATCTTATTTTAGCATAATGCGCTATATATAAAATCTTAAAATACACGATTATTCATCATAATAATAAAATAATCCATTGTGTATCAAGAACAATACATTATAAATATAGGTGATATTATGTCAGTAAGGCAACAAACACAAATTAGAATTAATCCAAAGATAAAAAAAGAAGCTACAGAACTTTTTGATGCTCTAGGTATTGATATGTCTACTGCTGTAAACATGTTTTTACATCAATGCATTATGAGATGTGGTTTACCATTTAATGTCGAAGTTCCTAATTACAATAAGGAAACTATTGATGCAATGATTGAAGCAAAAAGAATTTTTAAAGACTCGAATCATGAAAGTTGTTCTTCTCTTGATGATTTAAGAAAGGCATTAGAAGATTAATGTATAAGTTTCGATTTACAAATGTAACTAAAATCAAAACATGTACATCTAATAGAATAAAATAAAAATCAATCGCTCTATTTATTCTCGAGTAATTCTAATGTTGATATAAACAATTCTTTTTTCCAAATATTAAGACTATTTTTATCTAGTATAAAATTACTTACATCTTTTTTAGCTAGTTCATAATCAACACTTTCAAAACGTTCCTTTAATAGTTCTTTAACTTTGTCTAATTTGATTTCTTCTTTATTAAAATTATCATTCGTATTTATCAACTTGTTTTTAAGATACTCTAAATTAAATTTAGTTCCTTTACCAATATAGAAAAGATAATCATAATAATCTCTTCCTTTTACATGATTCTTATAATTTCTACAAATAAGAGCATGTATTTTCCCTGCAAATAAAGTTGATTCATCAAAGACTTTTACTTCGTATGGTGAAGGAAGCATTCTAAATTTTGTTTCTACATTAAATCCACTTGGATTATCTATATCAACTTCAAACTTAATTTTTAACTTTTGATTCAATATTAATTTCAATTCCATAAGAGAGGAATTCTTTTTCTAATGTAGGAAAATAATTATCTAAGTTGAAATTATCATCCTTTTTAATTAAGGCAAAATCCAAATCTTC
Organism: Acutalibacteraceae bacterium; assembly: GCA_963610315.1. Classification (GTDB taxonomy): domain Bacteria; phylum Bacillota_I; class Bacilli_A; order RFN20; family CAG-449; genus UBA3210. The sequence continues at coordinate 2,703 of CAVDMV010000026.1, read as the reverse complement.
AGAAAATCTGTTGAGTTCATAAAAAATCCCTAAGCAAGTACCACCATAAAAAGCTGCATGATCAAAGAATCCTCCGCGAGATAAACCGGAAAGAGCAATTTCTTGAAAGATTTCTTTTAATGCATTTTCTCTTTCTTCATTATTTTGAGGATTATATTTATTAAGCATTATTTCAACAAGGCTATTCATTTTCATATTCCTTTCTAATTAATTTTATAAGTATCTTTAGATTTGTCTTATTATAAAAACTAGCTAGATGTTTCATAAATTTAAAATCACATGTCTTAAATTCACTTTCATCGATTCTTTTATCGATAAATAAAAGTTCTTTAAGTTCGTCAATATTTTTTACAACTCTCCATTTACATAATGAATCACAAATAGCCTTTTCCTTTGTCGCAATTTTTACTATATAGTCCTCTTGTTCAATATATGTTAAACCTTCTGAATAAGCTTCTAATGGTATATCACTGTATTCAAATCTACCAAATTTATTTTCAAAAGTTTTATTCTTATGATTTTTTAAGGTTGCAGAAGTTATTGCAATAACCTTTTCAGGTATTAAATTATAATACGATAAAGCCCAATCATAACTTAGATAAGAAGGAGATAGAATTGATGAAGCCAATAAAAATGGTGAAACACTGGGATTCGTTTCATATATCCCTTTTGTTAATCGTATAATTATCCCTTTATCAGTATCTCTTTTAATTTTATCTAAAGGATTAGAATAATTATTATATTTTTCTTTAAGCATATTCGTAGTAATTATCATATTTGCACCTCTAAATACAATATTATTGGATTTTGTGGAGTAAATCAATGTTAAATTTAAAAGCATTCATTTATTTTATTTCAGAAATAATATCAATATTAAATAAGCATTATCACTTATATTAGATAAAATTAATCATGATATTTTATCTTGACACTTTCATCCATCCTTTTATAAAAGCCTGATCTATTGATCCCCATTTCCTCACATAATTTAGAAATGCTATGTTTACCTGACAACTCCATTATTGTTTTATAGTCTTCATTTTGCAAATAACGCATTCCTTCGTTTGACCACGTCCTTTCACATAGTATCCTTTTTAGTCGTGAAATTTCAATATCTCTTCTCATTAATTCTTTCTTTAATTCATCAATGATCATGGAATTATTATCATTGTTTGAAAGTTTAAATTGAGAAGTTTGATAGTGAATAGGTTTAGTTTCATCAAAAGCTGAACAATCTTTATTAAAGGCTATAATCAATTTTTCAAATGTCTTAATAGGCACATTATAATTGTTAGCTACAAGAACGGTTGATTCTTTGTTTACACAAACTTTATGTTACTCTCTTTATAAATATTTTGATAATCTCATTCTTACTATGTCTTTTACTTTATTAATAGAATCTTTCATATATTTTTCATCTAATCCTGCAACTTTTCCCACTTTAATAAGGTCAGTATCTAAAATATTAGTTCCCTTACCATTAATAGATGTAGTATGTACTAAGTAGTATGTATTACTATAAACCATATCATAGGCAGGAGATAATCTATAAGTTTTAGTTAATTCATCGTATAAATAAGAAAAGTTTTTTGCATGATCATCTAAATTATGTGCATAAACATTAAAGCACATTCTTAAGAACAAATTTTTAATATCTATCAAATTATTATTAGTTAAAATATTAGTTAATTTAAATAAATCAGAATAATCTAAACATGGGCTTCTAAAATCCACTTCTAATAAAGCTGCCGCGGTAATCATATGAATTTTATTACCATTTACTCTATCAAATCTTTTTATTCCGAAATAACCTGTATTAGTATTAGATTTGAACAATTTAACCTCTGGCATATCTATACCAATTTCCTTACAAGCTAGGGCATAATTATATTCACATTCCCCAATATTTTTAAAATCAAAACGTGATTCGAATTTAACAATCCAATCTTCGTTATTAATGTTTACTAACGCCTTAGGTCTAGCACCACCAGATGAACCACCAAAATAATATAAATAATCAATATCTTCATCTTGATGATTTAATATATTATTAGCCTCATCTTGGTATTTATCTAAATCAAATGATAAATCCTCTTTCATTTCATGATTAGGTTCATACTCTAATGCACCCATACCACTTCTTCCAATAAGAGATAATCTAATTAATCCATCAATTTCAGATATCCCTTGTTTTTTTAGATATCTATCCAATAATAAATTTCCCCATTGATCAGGTTGACTATCCGCGAATACGCCGAAAAAGCCATTAAACACTGACTTTTTTGGAATGAATACACCTTCTCTCAAAGGTAAAGAAAATGGAGAAATTGAAAATCCTGATTTTAACCAATTTTCATCATATTGAAACGCATACATATCCTTGTATTTAGCAAGATATCCAACTATATTATCGCGATAATAAACATTAATTTTTTCCATATCTAATTACCTCTTCAATATTAGAAAATGTTACATTAGTGAATAACTCCAAAACATTATCAACTATATCTAATGCAACACATAATTTAGTTAATGAGCTTAGAGAAATTTCTCCTTGAGTTTCAAATCTTTTAATAGTTCCATAAGATACGTTAGACATCTTGGCTAATTCTAATTGGGTAATATTTTTACTCTTTCTAATTTTCTTAAATCTTTTCGCAACGCTCTTTATAATTTCATCTGTAGTTTCAAATACCATATAAT
>CAVDMV010000025.1:0-18444 GCA_963610315.1 Acutalibacteraceae bacterium | reverse complement strand
AGCCCTTTTTAAGCGTTTATATCTTTGATATAAATGCTTTTTTCTTGAAAAAGAATAATATATACTATATTATTTTTAAGAAAGGAAAATTTAACAATGAAAAAATTTCTAAAATTTCTAGGTATCGGTTTATTTTCTAACCGTAAATTAATTGATGAATCAGAAGAACATTCATACTTATCAGCTTTCATAGTATTATTTATATCTTTAATAATTGCTTTAGTACCAATCTTTGTAAGCGTCATGAACACTAACGGAGGTGGAGCAATAAGCGCATCTAATAATGCTGGTTTAGATAATTCATTAGTCGTTTTCTCTAAGTACTTATCTGATAATAAAGATAACGTCTCATTAAAGATTGATGAAAATGGTAAAGTAGATGTTGATGCTTCTCATTTCGCAGATGGTAGTAAAGAATATATCGTTTACGTCAAACAAACTAAAGACGGAGTTGACATCGATAAAGAAGTTCTCGCAGTTAGAATTTGTTCTTCTAGTAATGCAGCTGACTTCCAAAAGATGTATGCATATGGATGTCATGAACTTAATGGACAAGTTTCCGCGACTCCACGTTCATATTTAATTATTACAGAAGATAACCTCTTCTTAGGAACATATTTAAATACTGCAACAAATACTTTAAGTGAAGATAAAGCTTCTGTTACAACTTTAGCGACTGCAAACGCAACTATTACTGGTTTCCATAAAGACGCAAAAGGAACAGACTTTACTACATTATATGGAGAAAGTTATACTACTGCAGTTACAAATTGGACTGAATTATTAAATAAAGAATATTTATCAGTTAAATATAATACATTATGGATTAATCTTGGTATCTTAACAGGTATTAATGCTGGTATTGTATTAATCGTATCATTACTCATTATGATCTTAACAAGATTAAAATCTTCTCAAGGTGTTAAACTTAATTACGTACAAGCATTCAAGATTGTTTGTTTCTCAAGCTTATCACCAGCGATTATTGGTATGGCATTAGGTTTCTTCATGACAATGTTCGCTCAAATTGGTTTCGTTCTCTGTATCGGCTTAAGATCAACATTCTTAGGAATGAAAGCTTCTAGACCTGATAATGAATAAAGAAAAGAAGTTCGTTAATTCGAACTTCTTTTTTTGTGTCAAAAATTTTAACTTTAAAATTATTCACAAAAAAACTACGTCTTTCGACGTAGTTAATGTTTTATCTAGTTTTTTTACCAATCGCGTAATAAGCAACATTAGGATAATTATTTGGATTTAATACTGCTTTACCATCAAAGACAGTTGGGCGTTTCATATATTCACAAATTTGCGCGTCTGTTAATTTTCTAAATTCTTCTGAGTCATTTAAGAAAATTGCATAATCACATGTTCTTAATGCTTCTTCTAAAGTGATTGCATAAGTTAAGTGTTGATCAGATTTCATCTTTTTTCTAAATGCTGCAGCGCTTGTCGCGACTGAATCATAAGCGACAACTTTAGCTTCTTCAGCGAGTAATCTTTCAATTACCTTGAAAGCAGGTGATTCTCTAATGTCTTCTGCATTACCTTTATATGATAAACCTAAGACTGCAAATTTTCTTCCTGTACATCCACCTGTAACTTCATTAATCTTCTTAATTAAAGCATTTGGACGATCATCATTTACTTTATATGCCGAATTAACAATTGATAAAGCAACATCGTTTTCTTTCGCGAGTTCTTGTAATACTCTAGTATCTTGAGGAATACTTGGGCCACCGAAACCAACACCTGAAGAAAGATATTTGTTACCAATTCTAGTATCTAGACCAATACCGAAGCTAACTTGTTGAATATCTGCGCCAACTTTATCACATAAGTCTGCAATTTCATTGATATAAGATAATTTAACTGCAAGATAAGCATTCGCGGCATATTTAATTAATTCTGCAGATTCAGGAGAAACGACGAGTAATGGTGCATCAAAACCTGAATAAAGTTCTTTCATAACTGATTTTGCATTATTAGTTGAAACACCAACAACAATACGAGCAGGTGTTAACATATCTTTCATCGCAGTGCCTTGTGATAAGAATTCAGGGTTAGAAACAACATCGACTTTGAATTTATGTTCTAAGCAAGTTTCCATGTATTCTTTAACTGCACGGTTAGTTCCAACTGGAACTGTAGTTCTTAAAATAACAGTTACATCTTGATTGATATATTTACATGCTTCTTTAATAACATTATATAAAGGAGCCATATCTAAGATACCTGGTTCACTTTCTTTTAATTCAGTACAGAACATTAAACAATTAGTATCATAGATTGAGTCACGATATTCAGAAGTAAAACGGATATTAACATCATTTTTTGAAAGATACTCTTCTAACTTAGGTTCATTTTTAATTACTTCGTTTCTTCTTAACGCCGCGATTTTCTTTTTATCAGAATCAAGAGCAAAAACTTGATGTCCTTTTTCTGCGAAGCCAACTGCATTAACAAGTCCAACGAAATCCATTCCAATAACTGTGATTTTCATTCAATTACCTCCATTTTATTTTTTTCGCATAGTTATTATGCCATAAAGTAAGTTTTATCTCAAATTAAGAGCGCTTACATTGACATAACTTTTTTCGTTTCTCATAAATATCTAATTAATTAACGTAAAAAAAACGCGAAAATATCCACTTATATAATAAATCAATTTTAATTTTTTCGCAAGATGGCTAAATTTTACTAAAAGTACATTTAAGGCATTTTTGTTACTTATAAAATAAAAATAATAAACACAAATTATATTTATCGTGAAAAATCGTAAAAATTAGGCTATATTTATATTGTTTGGAGGCAAATTTATGGAATACATAGAATGGAAAGACTTAAAAAGAATAGTCGATGAAAAGAATAAATTTATTCCTTGTTTTGAATATGAAAATAAAGATCGTTTCTATATTGAGCCTAGTTTCTATCTTCAACTTCAAGGAGTTAAACTTCATTATGAAGAAAGATATGATGATGTCATTAATGAAATAAATAAAATTGTAAAAGAAAATCATTTAGTTGTCTTTGAAGCTGATGAAGAAAATGAAATTACCAATGTTAATAATGCAATTTACCTAACTATTCAAGATGTATTAAATCGATTAAGAATATTTATTGAAGATAAATCTAGAGGTTCAGATTATGGAGATTAAGAAAGATAAGTATTTAGCTAGTGTTGATCTAGATGCAACACTTTTAAAAGATGACAAATCAATATCCGATTTTTCTAAGAAATTCATTAAAGATTTTGTTTCACAAGGTAACTACTTTATTATTAATACCGGTCGCCCTTTTCAAAGCGCGGTTAATTTTTTAAAAGAATTAGATATTGTTCAACCAGTTATCGTCACTAATGGAGGGGCGATTGTTTATTTTAATGATACTTATACTGAAGTTAAAGACTATAAAATATTTCCAATGGAAAAAGACATAGTAAAAGACTTTAATAAAGAAATAAAAGAATATTTAGATACAGCCATAGTGACTAGTATATTTAATATTTATAGTTATGATTTTTCTAAATGTCCTTTCTGGGTTATTCATGAAAGCGATATGGTAAAATTTATTGAAGGAGATATTGCTTCTTTATTAGATTATGATCCAATTAGAAGCGAATATTATGTTAAAGAAGAATATGTTAACAACTTCTTAGAAATTTTAAACAAAGATAAATATAAAGCCCATTTTAATGTTATTGACTGGGGAGTACACGAAAATAATATTCATTCTTTTGAAGTTACATCTAAAAATGGAAATAAAGGTTCAACAATGCTTTATTTAGCTCGTGAACTAGGAATTCCAGTAGAAAATACTTTTGCATTTGGTGATCAATTAAATGATCTAGAAATGATTATAAAAGCAAGCGACGGGGTAGCGATGATTAACGCTCGTGAAGAAGTAAAACAAAAAGCTAATAATATCACTTCATTTTCTAATGAAGAAGATGGAGTAGTTAAGTATTTAATTAAAAAATTGAATTACTCTTTTTAACATGTTTTATAGAAAAATTTTAATTAAGAGTTATTTCAAAACTAGTATTTTACTATATGGTATAAGAAATATATTCTCAAGGCAAAAAACAACACATTTTTAGCTAAAAACTTATGTTAAAATATAATACTAACTTTATCGTTAAACGCTAAAAAAATATTACGTACATTACAATGTTAAAATAATTTCTAACACAAGCATATGCAAAAATGTTGCTAATGCCAACACACTGTCATTAATTATAGTCTTAAAAGTTCTTAAAGCCTTCTAAGGTGAAATCTAATTATATGTAATTAAAACAATTATTATTAGATAGTAATTAAATGATATTTAAAAAGTAATATATATGTAAAGTGTCGTTAGATCACAAAAAGATTTTTAAATACCACAAATCTAGTTGTTTTATTTTGAACATGATAAAAAAGGAAACACAAATTCCATTACTCGATTTAAAAATAATTATTCAGTCAAGAGATAAATAAGTTTAAGCAAATCTTGCTTAAAAATTATAAGATTAAACATCAAAGAGGATTCCTCTAAAAGAATTCATACATTTAAAAATACATAAAAGTTTAAAATACGCTCGTTAATCTAGCGATAACTTCTTCATCTTTAATTGCTTTAATATTAGCTTTAATATTTTCTACGCATCCTGGATAAATACTTACGCATAAATCTCTTGCAATAGAAGAATCAGAAGTAACATTTTTATTTCCAATTATACATAATCTAGAGGATATTTCTTCTAGATTTTTTGTTAATTTATAAAGTCTGTAAGGTACATCCGCGGCACCGATAGAAGCATCAACAATTCTTTCATCATCTTTAGATTTATATGCGTCCATAAGTTCATTAAATTTAATTGAATCTAAGTTCATAAGTTCTTGAGCGTCTTGATTAATTTTTATAATTTCTTCTTTTAAATTAAGAACTTCTTCTTGTACGTTTTCATAGCCTTTTTTACTAAGAGTAAAATTAACGACCATTAAATCTAAGGAGCAAGCTAAAGAAAGAACCAATCCTAAAACTGATCCTCCTCCAGGAGTAGAAGTTTTACTACCTACTAAAGAAAGATATTCACTCACTTTTAAATCTTCAAATGCCATAATTTACCTCCAGAAAATAACTAGTTATAGTTATATCAAATTCACCACTTTTTTACACCTAAAAATAAATACAGTTGTAAAAATAATTATAAAAATATATAATTATACCGTTAATTGAAAGGAGATAGTTAGATGAAGACAAAATATTCACGCATTTCTCTTATGATTATGGGATTATCATTATTAAGCGCGTTATTCTTACTAGTTGTACCAACAGTATATATCGCTCAACAAAGTAAAGCAGTAATGGGTTATACATCAGTATTTGGAGGACATATTTATAATTTTTCAACAACTCAATCAAAAGTTTATGTTTATCCAAGCGCAGGTGGTATTACTACTTTCTGTTTAGCTCTTGCTTCTTTACCATTAATTGCTTTATTTGGTAAAAACAATAAGTCACCTTATTTCTTCAGTTTTTGTTTAAATGTTGCAGTATTTATTTTATGTTTCTTCCAAGCAAATTTCTTCGTTGGAACAAACGTTACAATTTATCGTTTACCTGCAACTTACACAGTAAACTTCGTCGGTGCTTACTTAGTAATGGTTACTTCATTCCTTGGAGGAGTAATTTCACTTGTCGGTTTATTAAAGAAACCAAATAAGAGATATTAATTAACTCTCTTAAATCTTATAAAATCATAAAGAAGGTGTTAGCCTTCTTTTTTTGTGCTTATATTAAATATTCTATAAATATATATAATAAATAATATTATTCATCTAAGAAGAATCATGCTTACAATCTTATATGTGTAACTCTGATTTTGTACAAAACTTATACTTTGATTATTATATTTTAAAAGAAAATTACAAAAATATTAAAAATGTTACTTTAAATAGTTGACAAATGCCTATAATGTGTTACTATAGTAGTGTAAACGTTACATAAACAACTATTTGTAACGGGAGGTAGACATATGAGAAACAAATTATTAAGAAATGGATTAATAACAACGCTAGCTCTTACAGGTGTAATGGTTACAATGCAAGGTGTTAACGTTAATAATCCACAAAAAGGATTAAATGTAAATACAGTAAATAAAGTAAAAGCAGAAGGACCAACTGCTGCAGGAGGCGCGACAAATGTATTCTTAAGCTTCCTCAAAGAAAAAGGTCCAGATATAATCACAAATACAATTGGTTGTGCAGCTGGTGGTCTAGTTAAAAATCTAGCCACAAACTTATTATTAGAATGTGGTATTGATTTAAGAGATGGTAATGCTGCAGTACTTGATAACATCAATAAAGAAGTACAAGAAATTAAAGAAAAATTAAATGTAGTTGAAAAGAAAGTTGATCAATATCATGCAGAAGATATTATTAATCACGTATATGATTATATTCACTTCATTAACAACAACTTAGAACCAATGGTTACTGGAGGTCTTTATACTTTAGTTAATGAAGAAAAAGCTGGTAAATTAAATGATAAGCAAATGGAAGATGCAAGAATTAAATTCTATGAAGAAAATTTAAAGAATAAAACTTATAAGAATAATAATCTTCTTGCAACTTACGTAACTGAATTTGCTCAAACTATCACTAAACCTAATAATGCCAATAATACTGAAGGATTATTCCATTATTATGCATTAACTCTAGGTAAATATGATAAATGGACACATCAAGAATATATCAATAGAAGAAATTTCATCGCTTATTTAGATACGACATTATTAGTCGCGACAAATATGGCAAGATATGATTTAATCTATCGTGCAAAAAACGTTGATGAAGCAACGCTTAATACTTATAAGAAATATCTAGATAACTTAGTTAAAGCTGTAAAAGATGTTAACCAAATGTTTAAAAAAGAATTAACAAGACTTGATAACATTGAAAACGACAGAATTAAAAAACATGTAATGACATATATTCCTACAGGTAATAAATACGCGAATAGAGTTGCAACTTTAACTCCTAATCTTGATGATAAGACAGGAAGAAATGCTTTAGTTGCGAAAGGTGATCCTCATTATGAATTCGACTTTGTTTATCAACCAGATTTAAATTTAGTCGATAAAGTAAATAAAGATTATGTTGAATATAAGAAAGCTTTCAAAGAAAATGATAACACTTATACAATCAATAAATATCTTAAAGAAGCAGGATTCTACGCGAACGATGAAAAAACATTTGAAAATGCTGCAGGTTTATATAGAGGCGAACTCTATCAAAATAGATGTGGATTATATAACCACGATACTGAATTAAGTATTGCTTACTATAACAAACTTGGTGAAAAGAAAAGAAAAGATGTTTATAAAGTTAACGTATTCCATGATTGGATTGGTAATGCAAAGGATTACCGTATTGATAATTTAGATAATGATTATTATATCTGCTTTATTAAAGAAGGCGAAAAAGAATTAGTCGGTAATTACGTAAGTGCATATTATAACAATGTAAAAGAATATAACTTAGTTAAAAAATTTACATATCAAGTAGATAACGGAGGTTATAAAACAGTTGTCCCATGTTATGTAAATGATAAATTCTAATTAATAAAATGTAAAATATTATTCTCTCTCCCTCCCCTCGTACTAAATTAGTACGAGGTTTTTAATTGCGTTAAAAATAATGTTATATTTAACATTAAAATTATTTATGGTAAAATTAACTAAGGTGATGGTATGGAAAATTCTTCATTAAACAATTGGATAAAAATAATTCAAAAAGAAATACGTGAATCTTCTCTTTTTAATGTTGATTTAAATGCTAGTTCATACCTAAAGATCATGGAAGATGACTTTCTTCACCTTTTTGATGTTATTAAAAAAGATTATCCTTTAGTATTCGTTTCATTAGAAACTTCAGATTATATTTCAATAAATACCTATCGTAAAAGTAAAGATTATGCATTAAATAATGTTTTTACTTCCTTAAATAAAGACGAACAAAAGAAAGTATTAGATTCTCTTATTGAAGTTTATAATAAAGAATTAAGTCTCACTTCATCTACTTCTTTATATCTTTCTTTTGGTTTATTAAAATATTCACTCAATCCTTTTTCAAAAGAAGTTTTTTCAGCTCCTTTAATCTTTTTACCAATTGAAAAATTTTACTCAAAAGACAACCAATATTTCTTAAAAGTTAATTATAATGATATCTTATTAAACGATGCTTTAATTTATAAAATAAAGAAAGAAAGATCAATTGATTTATCTTATCCAATTGATACTTCTTTTAATATTTCTAGTTATTTATATTATGTAAATGGTAAAGTTAAACCTTTAAACTGGAATGTTAGTAATACGTTCTTAGTAGGTAGTTATCCAATTAGTAAATATTATGATTATAAAGCGATATTGGAGCATAAAGAAGAAATTAATAGTAAGAAATTAATTAAAAAATTATCTTATATTAATTCTGAATTTTATAATTTTGCTTCAAGAAATAATAATCCTTTAGAATCTAAATTTCTCTCTGTCTTAGAATTATCTAATAACGAGTACAGCGTTTTAAAAAAAGTAGCTTCTAAGGATGATTTATTCTTACAAACTAGTGATGAAGATTCTTCTTTACACATTGTTAATGATATTATTCTTTCTTATTTATTAAACAATCAAAAATTATTAGTTGTATATTCATCTTCTTCATATAAAGATAAATTATTAGATATTATTAACTATAATAATTTTAGTGATTGTATATTATCTTATGATTCTAGTTTAGATTTTAAAAAGAATCTCATTAATGAAGTCACTTCTCTTGATAAATATCTATCTTATTCTACATATAAACAAAAAGACATTATTTTCGAAGATATTAAGGCTTATTATCAATCAAAAAATAATTTTAAATCAATGATTAATTTCTTAAGAACTAAGAAAGCTAACCTAAATTTATCTATTAATAACGCGATTGAATTATATTATGAATTAGATGAATATCCTTTAATTAATGTAGATATTAATGATGCTTATCGATTAAATAAAGATAATTTAAACTATTATTTAAATTTAATTAATGATTTTTCTAATGCAGTATCGTCTTTATTATCTCCAATTAATGAACATCCTTTCTATGGTTTTAATAAGAAAAAGATGGTTAAAGAAGATTATTCTTCCTTAAGAAAAGCTAGTACAAAATTAACCACATATCTAAATGATACTCTCTACATGTTAATTAATGCTTCAATTAAATATTCTTATCCTAATGTAAATAATTTAATTGAATTTAAAGCATTATTAAATATTTTATCTTTCTTAGATAATTATAAATATGATATCTCTTACTTAACTAAAGATGATCTAGATGAAGAATATGATGCATTAGTAAAAATAAAAGCCCAGGACAACAAATTAAAAGAATTTATTACTGATTTTATTAATAAATATACTCGTAGAGTTACTTTAATAAGTGAAAAAATCATTGATGAATATAATTCTTCTCTTGAAAAGAAAAAAATAAACAAAAAGATTAAGAAGATCATCGGTGATTCTTCTTTAAAAGAAAAAGAAATTTCTTATATCATTTCTTCGATGGATAATTATTATAAGATGATTAAGAAAAATCATGAAAGTAAGAATAATATCTATCCACCTTTAATTAAATATCTAAATGAAGATAAATTAGATGAATTAAGAAACATCATTAATGATATTAATACCTTTAAACTTACATTAAAGAAATTAAATGCCTCTTTTGATATTGAAAAATATTATTTAGATAAATCAAAAGATAAGAAACTAACAAGAAAAACATTACAAACTCTCTTTAATAATATCTTAGAGAATGAAAAAGTTCTTCAAGAATACTTCTCTAAAGATATCTATAATTTTGAAGAATTAGATTTAGATCTTTTCTATAACAAAGTTCAACTTATCTCATCAAGATTTATCTCAATTAATGAATATACATCATATTATTCTTTATTAAATACTTTAAATAATACTTATTCTTCTTTAGGAAATGAATTAATTAAATATAATTATAAAGATTATAAAGAAATCTTCTTAAAGAGATTCTATTATGATTTTATTAATCTTTCTTTAGAACGTAATGATGATTTTGAAGCTTATTCAAAAGATTCTTTATTACTAAATTTAAGTAAGTTTTATTCAGATAATAATAAACGTAAAGATTTAATTATCGATATATTAAAAGATTATCTTTATGCTTATGTAAGAAGAAATAATGTTTATTTAAATGAAGAAAATATTAATTTTAAAAAAGCAATTGTTCTTTCAAAAACGATTCCTCCATTAACTAATATCTTCTCTTCATTAAAAACATCTTTATACAATTTAAAGCCTTGTATCTTCATTCCTTATAATAAGGTCAGTTTATTATTAAAAGATGATATTTATTCTTATGATGGTATCTTATATTTAATTAATGATGAAATGAATATAAACGATATTCTTCCATCAATCTATAAAGGTCAAACATCTATTTTCGTTTCTAATAAATATCTTTCTAAAGATGATATTGATGCTTATTTATCATCAAATAATGAAACTAATAATCTTTTAAGTAATGTTACTTCTTCTTTAGAAAATGTCTATTATCAAAAAGAAGATATTTTAGAACCATTAAAAGGTAATTTCTTCGATCGACATACAAAAGATCATCTTTATAATTTCTTAATTAACCATGGCTTTAATGCCATTAAAGATTATCACTTCCAATCTTATAACGTCGATTTATTAGTTAATATTCCATCAAGTCAAAATAAGATCGGTATTATTTTAGATCATCTTTCTTATTTATCTCCTGAAGAAGCGAGTTCAACACTTATAAAAGAAAATGGCTTATTAAAAAAGGCTAATATTATTCCTTATCGCATTATTACAAGCGCATATTTCTATAATGAAGAAATAGAAAATAATGATCTTATCGACTTTATCTATTCTCATAGTAAAACAGTCTTAGAGAAAGAAAAAGTAGTTAAAAAGGAATTACTCATGGATTATCTATTTCCAGTCTATAATGAACCTAAAAAAGTCTATTTTTCAATAGATAAGAAAGGTTTAAGTAAAGAAGAAGTTCTTCTAACTTTCATTAAAAAGGTTTATCCAATCTCTTTAAAAGAATTAAGAAATATATTTAAGAAAGATATTGATGATCTTCCTAATTTAATCGATAAAAATTCAGTCGAAGAAAAAGATGGTTTTATCTTTATACCAAATGAAAAAGTTACTTTTAAACGAGTTAAAAGAAATACTGATCAACTAAGAAAGTTAGATTCAGTTTCTAAATATGAACTTTATAACGCAGTATATGAGATAGTTAATAACGTTTCTAGTATTTCTAAAGACAAAGTTATTAAAATGATTCTCTTATCACTTGGTTACAAGAAAACTAATCCAGAGCTAAATAAAAAGTTACTAGATATAATTACTTATTTAGTAGAACAAAATATTATCTTAGAAAATAATGAAATATTGTCTAAGGCAAATTAAAAAAATGGGAGTTATATCAATCCCCATTTTTTTAATTCATCACTATTTTCTTTTAAAGAGCCCTTTTTAGCTTCTTCAAGCTGTCTTTTTAATTCTTCAATTTCTTTATCATTTTTATCTTTTTCTTCGTTAAATACGCGTTCTTTTTTCTCTTCTACTTTCACTTAATACATAAATTATTTTAGCGATTTTAAAGAAGAATGCAGTTAAACAAGGAAGGATAACTAATAATACTGTCCTAGCTTTACTAGAAGTAAATTTCTTTTTTAAAATTAAAAACAGATACACGTTTAACATGTACCTGTAACAATCATAACAAATTAATCTTTATTATCGGTAGAGAACCATTCTGGATGTGCAGAATGAACTTTTTCTTTAACATTATCAATTAATTTAAGTTCAGTTTCGATTCTTTCTTCATATAGATATTTGTTTTTAGCTTTAGTAACGTTCTCTAAGGTTTTTACAAATTCTTCTTCTGATTCATCAACAAACGCAAAGATATATAAAGATGTCTTAATCGCTTCAAGATTATTCTTATTAGTGAATACTTTTCTAGTTGTAGTATCTATCTTCCAATAATAATCTTTTAAAGCATCTATTTCATCTTTTTCACACATTGAATAAACTTTTGAAACTAAAGCTGTTACTGAATGTTTTTCTTCGACAAAGAATTTATTTTTAGTCGCCATAAATGAAGCGAGTTCATCAGCTTTTTCTACTTCACCTTTATTTAATAAAGAATAATAGTTATAGATATCTCCTTCTAAAGCAAGTGGATTAGAAGAAGTTCCATAATCATAATATTCTAATTCTTTATTAGAATATAAAGCATCTAAATTGCGATAATTTCTAAGTAAGGCTTCTTTATATTCATGTCCTTTAGAAATTAAGAATAAACTAAATCCATCATTTAAATGATCCATTCTTGTAGGTATAACATATAAAACTAAATTAAATGCATAAAAGAATGAACTAACAATAAAGAAATATTTTGTATTAGATGAAGCGTTTAATCCAAAAATTAATCCATAAGTAATTCCAACTGCAATTAAAGTAGAAATAGTTCCGCCGAGTAAAGCTAGATTTAAATTTACCTTTTCTTTTTTAGGTGCGATTTGTACTCTTACTGAATAATCATCTTTTCCACCGAAATAAAGTTTAGCTTTACCATTACTAAATCTAATACCAACTAATAAAATATTAATTGAAACGATTTTAAATCCTGCAATTATTGAAAATATTACTTTACCTAATTGATATACTAAGATACAACTTACAAAACCATAGATAATCATTAATATATTAAAATAGACAAATGGTATTGATGTAGTAGATACTGAGAATTGATCAATTAATACTCTTGCTAGAATACAACCAATAATTACGACACCGATATATATAACCCATGAAAAGTTAAAATATGGCTTTTCTTCTTTTTTTATTTCTTCCATTTATTTACCTCCTAAAGCGTTCAAATAAATTTTTTCACTTAATCCCTTATCTAATGGAATATTACTAGGGAAAGTATATGTTCCATCTTTAGAGAAATTATTGACCATAAAAATTATATCATCTTTAGTAATGCCATAGGTATTTAAACTTGTAGGCATTCCTAAATTTATAAAAAATGTTCTTAATTTATTAATTCCTTCTTTAGATACTTCTTCTTTAGAACTATTCTCTTTTACTCCCATAACATTGACCGCGAAAGAATAGAATTTATCAATATCTTTTAAGTAACAAACTTCCATCCAACTAGGAATTAAGATAGCTAGTCCTGCTCCATGAGGAATATTAGGCTTTAAGCCTGATAGTTGATGTTCTAATTGATGTATTGGCATATAAGAATTCTTACCTAAAGAAGTTAAGCCATTATGTGATAAAGAACTCGCGAGCATAATAGAGCTTCTTGCTTCATAAGAATAGAAATCTTCATTCATTAAGATATTTGCCGCGTGAATAACATCTTTCATTAATCCTTCAGCAAGATAATCAGATAACTGGCATTCATCACTCTTATTAAAATATCTTTCAAATGTATGTGAGATTATATCAACAATTCCATAACCAACTTGTTCTTTAGGTAATGAATAAGTTAAAGTAGGATTTTCAATTGCAAAAAGTGGTCTATTTAATTCAGAATTAAATCCACTTTTAAAATGTGTAGTTCGATCAGAAATAACGCATGAAGTAGATAATTCACTTCCTGCCGCGGCAATAGTTATAATTGATCCAATAGGTAAAGCTTTATTAGAAACATAAATCTTTTTAGAGATATCGAGAACATCTCCTTCATAAAATACTCCATGAGCGATTGCTTTAGATGAATCTAAGACCGATCCTCCTCCTAAGGCTAATATGAAGTCAACATGTTCTTTTCTACATAAAGAAATACCTTCTCTAACTAAACTTACATCAGGATTAGCTTCTACTCCTCCTAGAAGAACATAAGAAATACCTTCTTCATCGAGTTTTTCTTCTACTAAAGAAAGTAATCCACTTTTAATAACTGAAGTCTTTCCATAATGAATAAGTACCTTCTTAAAGCCATAACTAGCGATAATTTTACCAACTAATTTTTCTTTATCTTTCCCAAAATAAATTTTAGTTGGAGAACAAAAATCAAAATCTAACATACTAATCCGCTCCTTTAGTTTGTTTATTAAAAATACGATCATTTAAATATTTAAAGCCTATATAGAATAAAGTTCCAAGTATTATCGCACATATAACTATTAACCATTGATAGAAATTCAATGCATATGGATTATAGCCAACTAATTTATTAATTGGAGTAAATATTGCGATAAAGGTACCAATTACCATTAAAGAATAAACTCCTATACGATATTTATTTAATGGGAAGCAATGACTAAATAAAGTAATGATACCCATTATAGAAATATAAATTCCGCAGGTGGTTGTTGTAATATTCATATCCTGTGGAATATAAGGATTGATGTTAAAGACATTGTAAGAATTAAAGATGATGAGAATAATGATTCCTAAAGCATAACTAATCCCACCTGGAACTGAATTAATAAGAATATTTTTTAAGAAATTTTTCTTAATTGGTGCATCATTTGGAGATATTGCTAGTAAGAAACTAGGAACACCAATTGAGAAGAATTCAAGTAGCATTAAGAAGCTTGGTTGGAACTTATATAAAGTAGACATTGTTACAATAAAAGCAAAAATGGTCTTCATTAAGAATAAAGAACTAACCGCGGTAATGTTATTAATAACTCTTCTTCCTTCAGAAACTACTTTTGGTAAAGAAGCGAAATTAGAATCAATTAAAACAATGCTCGAAACATTTTTAGCCGCGTCAGAACCACTTGCCATCGCAATAGAACAATCGGCACGTTTTAAGGCTAAGATATCGTTAACGCCGTCACCAGTCATTCCAACAGTTTTACCTGCTTTCTTTAAAGCGGTAACTAATGTAGCTTTTTGTTCAGGAGCAACCCTGCCAAAGACATTATATTCAGTCGCAATTTTACTAACTTCATCTAAGCTCATACCTTCTAAAGAGATATATTTATCCGCGTTAGGAACACCTGCTTCTTTTGCAATTTGGCTAACTGTTAAAGCATTATCACCAGAAATAATCTTTACTTCTACTCCGTTATCACTAAACCACTTTAATGTGGCAGGAGCTTCATCACGAATATGATCTTTAATAAGATATGCTTTTAAAGGAGTAACTTTACCAACAATATCTTCAGAATTTAAATCTTCAACTGTTCCTAAAATTAATACTCTTAAGCCTTGAGAAGTATATTCTTCAAATTTAGTAAGTAATTCCTTATCTTCTGGAATAATAAATTCGGGTGCACCTAAGACGAAACTACCAATCGAAAATTTTACCCCACATTTCTTTCTTGAACTAGAGAAAGGAAGTTTATCGATTACTTCATATTTATGAACACTTGGATGAGCTTTTAATAAAGCAATCGAAGTTAAGTTCTTATCTTCAAATGAATCGAGTAAATCACCAATTATTTCATCTAAATTGTAATTAGATTCATTGAGAGATATTTCATCAACGACATTCATTGTTCCATCAGTGATTGTACCTGTTTTATCTAAACATAAGCAATCAGTTCTTGCGAGCATTTCAATGGAATAAGCATCTTGAACAAGCGTATTTTTTTGTGCAAGAGTAATAATTGATAAAAATAAGCTAACTGAAGTAGTTAAATATAAGCCAGAAGGAATCATCGCGACCATCGAGCCACATGTTTGAGAGAGTAATTGTTGTAAAGTAGCAAAATCACTTGTCCAATCTAATTTCCACCAACCAGTGAGGAAACTATAGATACCAAAAGGAACAACTAATAAAGAAATTAAACGAATGATTAAATTTAATGATCTTAAGATGATCGAATTGGTTTTCTTCTCTTTCTTCGCTCTTTGTTGAAGTAAAGATACATATGAAGCATTTCCAACTCTTTCTACTTTTACTTTACATGAGCCTGAAGAAACGAAAGTACCTGCGAAAACTATTTCACCAACGTTCTTTTTTACTGGTAAAGATTCACCAGTTAATAAAGATTCATTTACTTCTACACTTCCTTCAATAACAACTGAATCCGCGACTATTTTTTGTCCGACTGAAAGTAGAACAATATCATCAAGAACTAAATCTTCTGAATATAAATCCTTTATTTCTCCATCACGAAGAACTTTAATTTTGTTTTTAGTTGATAAGGCTAATCGATCAACAATGACTTTAGCTTTAATTTCTTGATAAATACCGATAAGTAAATTAGTTAAAATAATAACCATGAAGAAATAGTTAGATATATTTTTAAGTTCAAATGGTTTATTTATTTGTGAAACGATTAATAAAAGGAAAATAACAAATAAAAGAACATTTAGAAAGGTAAAGACATTTTTACAAATAATACCTAAGACACTCTTTTTATTCTTATCTTTAGTATCATTTGTTAATCCTTCTTTAATTCTACTTTCTACTTGTGAATATGATAATCCATGATTAATATTAGGGCTATAACGAGTGACGTATTCACCATTTTTATTTTCAATTTTTCTAAATTCACGTGTATCTTCTAGATCTTTTAAATCATCATCTAAAATTGGTGCATTAGCTTCTACTTTAAGAAGTTTTGATATTTCTATTGTTGATTTATTGTTTTTATTTTTCTCACGCATAGATATTACCTCATTTAGACATCATTTATAAGATTTTACCATAAATGATATATATTTTAAAATATATATCGTGAAAATAAAAAGTAGGTTTCCCTACTTTCTATATGTTATCTTTCTTTTATGATATCAAAATTATCATAGTAAGCTTATTCTAATTATATGTTACATTCAAATTTGTACTATCCACAATATGGTCAACAATATCTAAAACATCTTCTGTTTTTCTTAATCCAATTACACATTTAATCGTTTCTTCTCTTAAAGTGTAATTTATAATTACACTCTTTTTAGAAGCTCTTGATACATACGAATGATAATCACCATATGTATCATTATAAAATCCTCCAACTTCATAATTTTTATAAGTTTTTTCGGCGCTGGTGGCTTTATTTCCATATATAGTATCATGAATTTCATAACTAATTATATTAGAATAATTAATATTACATCCTAGTTGGTCAAAAAGCCCTCCTCCACCGGTGACACTAAAATAAGTATCATAATAATCAACTTTAATGGTAGGGCTAAAAATAGAAATACAAACGCAATAAGCAATTCCTAACTCTGCGACGAAAAATATAAGAAATCCAACTATAATCTTTTTTAAACCTTTCATATTTTCACATCCTTCTTATTTAGTATACCAACTGAAGTATTATCTATAATATGTTGTAAGATATCTAAAGTTTCATCTAAATCCTTTAAACCTATTACATAATAACAATCACCATCTAAAAATGTAACAATACTCTTTTTAGAAGATTTTGATACAATTGAATTGTATCTTCCCCATGTATCATTCTTATATAAACCTATTTCCCAATTTGAATATTTTTGTTCTGAACTTACATATTCATTCCCATATTTTGTATCAACAATATCAATTGAAGTTATTCGATCATAATATACATGAGTATCATATGGAGTATTTGGAAAAACAATGCAATCGCTTCGATATTCAACAGTCACATTTAATTCACTCAATCTAATAATTAAGCAAGAGGTAAAAACAATTATTACTGAAATAAACAAGCTTATAAAAATAAATATTTTCTTTTTAATACTCATAATGTTCACCTCTAAAATATGTGCCAAAAACATATTTTTCCCACTCTTCTTCCGATAAAGTATATTCATCTTTTATACTTCTTAAAGTTGATATATAGTTAATTGAATAAGCAGTTATAAAAGGTTCATCGGTATATGTATTTAAATGTTGTCCACACAATAAACAATTTGTATTTCCATTCGCGTTCGCGGATACTGCATGCAATTCTAAAGTAGATGTTCCATCACTACTGATTCTTTTATGTTTTTTCTTATTATATTTTTGATATGTATAAGTTGGTGTTTCAGTTGTTTTAGCTTCTTCAATATTTAGAAAGTAATTACCCGCGTCAGCATCATTAATCCCATATACTTTGATATATACTGATTCATAATATGTTAAATCAATGTTTAAAGAGAAATCTCCAGTCATATTTGAACTTTTCAATACATATTCATCATATAAAGAAGAATATATTTCAGCTTTCAAATTGGTGTTACTAGAACTAAAGATTTTATATTCACCTTTTTTATTTCCACTTGAAAATTTATACCAATGATAATTCATTGAATTCATTGATGAATATTTTTTACTAATTATTGTTATACATTCATTTTCAAATATTTCAGGTATGTCATTACCAACTGATGTATATATAAACTTTGTAGCCATATTCTCATCATTATTATCTAATTTCACTACATTA
>CAVDMV010000024.1:0-19492 GCA_963610315.1 Acutalibacteraceae bacterium | reverse complement strand
TGTATTTTGATTAGTTTAACACTAGAAATTTGGGGTTAACGCCTAAAGTCAGGTAACTTGGGTTATTGCGAGTAATCCAAGTTATTTTTTTATTTTTCTCATTATTTTATTTACCACCATCCTTTTCTAAGATGTTAGAAAATTCACCATTTACATACATATTTTGGAGATTATTCTTTTCTCTAATTTCTTTTTTGTTAAGTTTATATAATGGTAATATCTTGTTATCACTAATTAAATAACAACAATCCGGTCTAGTTATTTGATTATTCATTAAAGTTATATTATGAGTTGTAATAATTGATTGCATATTCTCATAACTATTTACTATTTTTAAAATAGCTTGTGCAGTTGTATAGTGATAATATGCATCAAATTCATCAATAATTAACATTGTTAGATGATTAAATTCAAGCATCCAACAATAGAATAACCAAATAGTTTTAGTACCTGATGAAATAATACTATTAAATGGCATTATTTTACCATTATCAAATTTAATACCAAGATCATTAACTCCACTTTGGTTTTGATATACACAAAGATTATATTTAATTCCTTGGCTCAATAAGAAATCCTCAAAATCTTTCACTTTATCTTGTCTAATAATAATTGAAGATAATGATTCAGGTCCATTAGAATAACCAACATATTGGTTTCCTTCTGTTAAACTCTTAAAATAAAGCATTCCTTCTACATATTTAACAAGTTTATAGATTGGAGACTTTTCACTTAAAATAGTGTTATTGTAAATGAATTTAATAACAGATAATTGTTGAGGTACATTTTTAATGTTTAAAGTTTTAGCTTCTTCAATTAAATTTAAATAATGACTTTCATCAAAATAATTGTATTCAAAGATAAGCTTATCTCCAACATATAATTTTTCATATACTAAAGAGATAGGAGTTGATTTAACATATTCATATTTAACAATTTGTTTATCAAACTTAAATGTATATATGAACTTAGCTTTATTTTGATTAGATCCAGCGTTAAAGTATCTATCAAGAGGCATTAAATATTTCTCTTTATCTACTATATGATATGTAATATCCATGATAGCTTGACATAAAGATGATTTACCACTTGCGTTAGGACCATATACAAGTGCTTTTTTAACAATTCTTTTGTCGACTAAAGAATTATTAAAAGTATATCTTTTGTTGCTTTCTAGATCGAATTCAACTTTATCTTTGAATCCTTCAAAATTCTCAACTTCGAACTTTATTAGCGTTTCTTTCTATCACCTTGATATTAATATACCATACAAATCTAAGAATATCAATTGCACTCCGTAAGCGTTTTACGATTTTCATTACTTTCATTTTCGTAAATTTACGTAAACGCTGTTAAATCGTTACATTTTTTCAATAATTAAAGCAAAGACTAACTAAAATAAAAAAAGTAATGGACATAGCACATAGCAAATACTAGATTGGGTTGGTATAGAATGTGTGAAATGCATGTTGTTAATTACATTCTAAAACCAGAAGCTTTATCTCAATGCAATAAAAAAGGGAAGACAGGGACTGGTCAACCCTTTAGATTACTATACTAGTGGTTTGTATAAAATATAAATGTAGAGTCGTACACGAAAACATTACGTACGGTGCAATTGGAGTGATGAATAACTTTACTTTCTCTCCACCATATTTAATATTAAATAAAAACTTGTTTACACGATGACTTGTACTTTAGTAAGTAAACAAAATAGAAAAAATTAATATACTTTTTTAAGATTATATGCTATTCTTATATGACCAATGTAAAGAACGGTCATTGTTTTAACGTAGATTTTAAGCTAACATTAATTTTAGAAAACAATGTGATTTATTCAATTAGGTGATAGACTAGTTTGTATATTTATATAATTAATAGTTATCTTATTAATTATTAATAAATAAAAATGGAGAGATATTTATGTTAACAAAAGAGGGATTTACAATTGAAAATATAACTATTAATTATAAGAGTAAATATATTTATCAATTTGTTAAAAGATTATTTGATATCTTATCTTCTGGAACATTCTTATTAATCTTTGGTTGGTTCATATTATTACTTATGCTAATTAAATACTTAGAAGATTTAGGTGGTAAATCTTATAAGATGGAAATAAAAGAAGATGTTAATGGTGAATATACTTCTAAAGATGGTAAAAAATATAGTATTAATGTAACTAAAGATCCTAATGGAATTAAAGATAAAACCGTTCATGGGGCGATTTATTCATCTATTAGAGTTGGTAAGAATGGTAAACTTATTAAGTTCCATAAGATACGTTCAATGTGTCCTGGTGCGGAAGAAATGAAAAAACAACTTCTTGCATATAATATTAATGAAGCTGATGGAGTTGCGTTTAAATTAAAGAACGATCCTCGTATTACTAAATTTGGTAAATTTATAAGAAAGACTTCTTTAGATGAATTACCTCAAATATGGGATATATTTGTAGGTAGATTATCTGTCGTTGGTCCTAGATCTCCTATCCCTCTAGAAGTAGAAAAATATACTGATTATCAAAAACAAAGATTCCTAGTTAAAGGTGGTTTATTATGCTTATGGCAAATAGAACATAATAGGAATGAAATTAAATTTGATGAATGGATTGATTTAGATTTAAAATATATTGAAAAAAGATCATTATGGTTAGATACTAAGATTTTATTTAAAGGTGCTTGGATGGTACTCTTTGATAGATCTGGTGAATAGAACTAAAAGAATATAACCCTCTTGTACATGCGCGCAGGAGGGCTTTTTAATAAAAAAAGATAATTACTTTTTATCGTAATTATCTAAGAAATTAATTTTCTTATCGCCATCTTTATAGCCAAGAACTTTGTCTAATATGACATTTTCAGTTGCTTTAAAGAGGTTCTTTTCTACTTGAGGGTTATATTCTAATAAATCGTGGATGAGTTTTTTTGTGTCGGCTCTTTTAGAACCTCCTCCCCCATTATCGCAGATGGCGCAGTTCTCGGTAAAGCGGCATGCACATTGAATAAATCTTAAAGAGTGATAATTCTTCCAAGAGATAATATCTTTTTCACGGATAAAATACATTGGTCTAATTACTTCCATGTTACTAACATTAGTTGATTTAAGTTTTGGTAGCATTGTTTGAAATGAACCGACGTTAAGAAGATTCATTAATGTTGTTTCAATTACATCATCATAATGATGACCTAAAGCGATTTTATTACAACCCCATTCTTTTGCGATGTTATATAAAGCACCTCTTCTTAATTTTGCGCATAAGAAACAAGGTGATTTATCTTGGGAATTGGCGATATCAAATATATTAGTTTCAACAATTGTGGCAGGAATAGATAATAATTCTAAATTATTTTTAATTACTTGAAGATTAATAGGATTATATCCAGGATCCATCACTAAATATTTAACTTCAAAGTTAATATTACTATGTGCGTGATATTGTTCAAATAATTTAGCCATCAGCATAGAATCTTTACCACCAGAGATACAAACACAGATTTTATCTCCTTCTTTAATTAATTCATAAGTAGTGATTGCTTTAACAAATTTAGAATAGAGTTTGGCTCTAAATTTAGTAGTAATAGATGTAATATAAATATCGTTAGTCATAATTTTCTTCTTTCAAATCCTTCTTAATATAACTAATAAGAATTAGTTATTCAATGATAATTTGAAAAATGAGAAATATCAATTGACATAAAGTTAACTTGAGGTAGTAAACTTATTAAGCAATTGAAACAAAAAGTTTTAAATGCTAGAATATATAACTGCAGGAGGTTAATTCATGGAAAAAGAAATTATTGAAAATGGTTCTTTTGAAGGTGAAAGAGCTTTATTTGATATTCATGATAAAAAAATAATATCATCTCGCTTTCATGATGGTGAATCACCATTAAAGTTCGCGCAAAATGTCGATATTGATAATTGTACTTTTGAATGGAAATATCCTTTATGGCATTCAACTAACATAAAAGTGACTAATTCTTCTTTCTTTACGATGAGTAGATCTGGTATTTGGTATACAAATAATATTGAAATTAAAGATTGTGTTATTGACGCACCTAAATTATTTAGAAGATGTGATGGTGTTAATGTTATTAATTCTAATTTCTCAGATGCAAGTGAAACTTTATGGAATAGTAAAAATATAAAATTAGAACACGTTAAAGCTAATGGAGATTATTTAGGTTTTAACGCAGAAAACGTCTATGTAGATGACTTTTATTTAGATGGTAATTATTGCTTTGATGGAGGAAAAAACATCGTTATTAAAAATGCGACACTTATTTCAAAAGATAGCTTTTGGAACTGCGATAATGTCGTAGTAGAAAATTCAACTATCGTAGGAGAATACATTGGTTGGAATTCAAAAAACTTAGTTTTTATTAACTGTAAGATTGAATCTAATCAAGGCTTTTGCTATATCGATGGACTTAAATTAGTAAATTGTGAACTCGTTAATACTGATTTATGTTTTGAATCTTGTTCTAATATTCATGCTGAAGTAACAAGTGTTATTGATTCAGTTAAAAATCCAATAAGTGGATATATCCATGCTTTAGGGATTAAAGAATTAATCTTAGATCCTAAATATGGCGATAAATCAAAAGTAGAAATTAAGGTAGATAATTAATATGAAATATAATTTTGATGAAATAGCAAAAAGAGAAAATACATATTCGCTTAAATATGATGAAACAAAAGTTGAGTCCCCAATGTGGGTAGCAGATATGGATTTTAAGACTTATCCAGGAGTAATAAAAGCGATTGAAGAAAGAACTAAAATCGGTGCGTATGGATATTCTATTATTCCTGATGAATATTTTGATACGATTATTTCTTGGTGGAAAAGAAGACATAATGTTACATTTAACAAAGAATGGATGATATTTTCTTCTGGGGTAGTTTGTTCTTTATCTTCAATTGTTAGAAAGTTAACTTCAGTAGGAGAAAATGTTCTTATCCAATCTCCATGTTATAATATTTTTTATAATTCTATTATTAATAATGGTAGAAATATTGTTTCGAATGATTTAGTTTATGAAAACGGTGAATATCATATTGATTTTATTGACTTAGATAGAAAGTTATCTAATCCCCAAACCAGTATGATGATTCTTTGTAATCCACATAATCCAATTGGCAAAATATGGACTAAAGAAGAATTAGAACAAATTGGCTTTTTAGCTAAGAAACATAATGTTATTGTCGTATCAGATGAAATTCATTGTGATTTTGTATCTCCTTCGCTTCATTACGTCCCTTTTTATAGCGTTAACGAAACAAATAGAGATATAGCTATTACCTTAGTTAGCCCTGGAAAGACGTTTAATTTAGCAGGATTACATACATCCTGCGCGATAGTTAAAAATCCTTATCTAAGACATAAAGTTTGGAGAGGATTAAATACTGATGAAGTAGCAGAACCTAATTTCTTCGCGATTGCTAGTTCTATTGGCGCTTATAAAGATGGTGATGAATGGGTTGATGAATTAAATGAATATATCTATGAGAATAAAAAAATATTCACGGAAATGTTAAATAAAGAAGTTCCTTTTATTCATGTAGTCCCATCGAATGCAACATATTTATTATGGATTGATATCTCTTCTTTACACCTTGACAGCGTATCTTTTACTAAATATTTATTAGAAACAGTTAGTTTAAGAGTTTCAGATGGATTAGAATATGGTCATAACGGCGATAATTTTATTCGCATAAATTTAGCGACAAATAAAGAAAATGTTATTAAAGGCGCGAATAAATTAATCCAAGCTATTTTAAAATTGAATAAATAATTTATAAATCTTTATTATATTAATAAGGCTAACTTTTAGCTTTTCGAGTGATATCGATAAGGCTAATAGTTAGTCTTTTTTGTTTGTTAACTCCAAATGTTGGCCGAGTAATAGAAAAGACTTTAGGGGTAAGATTAATTTTTGCATATTGACAGAATTGAATTTGTCTTTTACAATTATAAAAAAAGGTTGAGATATATGATTAATAAAATTATAAAGGTGTGTGTTTACATAAGTTGTTTTACTTTATTTCCATATTATAAACAAGTATCTAATATTGTTCTTAATAACGCTTCTACTAATCAAAATCTAGTTGATGCTAATTGGAGCTCTTATTTTTATAATCAATATTCTGTTAATCAGTTAAATTTAAAAGATATGCGATTAATTGATAATCCAAAACAAAAAGTATATGTTGGAGTAGTTGATGGAGGTATTGATTATTCTAGTGGTAATTTAAATATACATACAAATCAAGAATTAAATTCATTATTTTATGATGAACTTCCTATCCAAACACGAGAATATTCTGATTTACCTCATGGGACACATGTTGCAGGAATTATTAATTTAACTTCTAATCAAAATGCTTGTTTAATAGATTTACCTTATAAGAAAATTAAAAGCACTTATGATAGCGGTAAAATTGCTCGTTGCATAAATTTTGCAAAAAAGAAAAATATAAAGATATTAAATTTTAGTTTCGGTTATGAAACAAGCACCATAGAATACGAAGCTGTAAAAAGTGCTATAAGTAATTATGATGGATTAATTGTATGTTCGTCTGGAAATAAAAATTATAATTTTGATAAGGGTGGTGTTTATTATCCTGCTAGTTATGAATTTGATAATATTATCTGCGTAGGGGCTTCAACATCTAATGATACATTGTGGTACGAAAATGGTAATTCAGGAACTAACTATGGGACAACTAGTGTAGATTTATTCGCACCTGGTGAAAATATTATTTCTTTCGCTCCTATTGAAGAAAATAGTGACGGGTATTCTACTAAAACCGGTACTTCAATGGCTGCTCCTATGGTAACAGGAGTTGCAGCATTATTAATGGCAAATTATCCTGAATTATCAACTAAAGAAATTAAAGATATTATATTGAATAATGTGGATAAAGTTGATAGTTATTATAGCAAGTGTTCTACAGGTGGTAGATTAAATGCTTATAAAGCATTAAAATGGTTAAAAAAAGACGATCATGTACATTATTTTAATCTTACTTATAATGATTTAGAACATACATATACTTGTGTATGTGGAGTAAAAAATACTTTTGAACATGAATTGAAAATAACTTATTATGATAATAAGACTCATATAAGTAGATGTTCTGAATGTGGATATAATAAAAAATCCGCACATATTATTAAAGAAAGTTCTATTTTAGGTAATATTGCAGAATGCACAGAATGTAAGGCTAAAATGGATTTAAGATCTGATTTTGGAATAACACCAATATTTGATGGTCTAATTTATATAACTGAAAATGGAAGTTATAAATTGCCAAATGGGATTATAGTTTTAACTGATAGTGATTATATAGCATATAAAAATGGAACTTTGATATTTAATAATAAAGATAATAGTTTATCATAGGAGGAAAAATATGAATAATTTAATAAAATTTTTAATTTTACCTTTAATCTTACTAAGTTTATTTTCTTGCTCAAGTAAGGAACCAATTTCTATTGACTTAGAAACTATTACACAACAAGTTAATAATTATTTAAGTACGGAAGATGTAGAAATATTATATTCATGGAGAAACGAAAATATAGATGTTAGTTATGTTATTGTAAGTTCATCAAAAATAGATAAAACAGATCGAGTTGATACAATTATTGACGAGAATTTAAATAGATATTTCTATGTTGATTATTATGAAAATGAACAATTATTCGTGATTAAAAATAATAAAGTTTATTCAATAAAAGAAGCTTATTGTGACTTAGTTATTGATCAAGATGAATTAGAATATATAACCGCGGTTAATAATGATGATTATCGTATGGATAATCCTAAAGATAAACCTGGTTTATATACACGTTATGAAAATGGTGAAGTATTAAAACACGAAACAAAGAAATTCCGTGGTAACACTACGTTTTATAATGGTATTAATCAATATCGAACAACTCTTATGGTTTTAGTAGATTATGCTTTTTATAATCATGAATTTACTACGAATGATTTCTCTTTTATAGGTGCAACTAAAGTTGAAAAAGGCCTTTTTGGAAATCCTGAACATTTTGTAGATATTGATACCTGTGAAAATAATGGAACCCCTCATCATCATTATTCTATAACTTTAAAAGATACATCAAAGGAAAATATAATTCGTTCTATTTTTGCATTAAGAAATTGTTATTTTGTTTATTTAGCGGACATGGAAACTCCTAGAGTTGTCTGTAATTAAAAAAAGAACTTTCGTTAAATATAAGTAAAATTATATTATTTCATTTTTATTGGAGATCGCTAGGAGATAATTGTCTCTTAGCTTTTTTAATCTTTGAAATATAATGTAAAGCATTTCATTAAGGTAAAATTGATTAAATATTTTTTGTAAGCGTTTTCCTTAACTATATTCAATTTATTTTGGTTATATTAAATATGGTTTAAGATTAATTCATCGCGAATATACCTTAACCATTTCATTTACGGGGGAAATATTAAAATGAAAACAACAAAATTTTTATCATGTGTTTTATGCGCAGGTGCAATCCTAGGCGGTTTAACTGCTTGTGGCGGCGGAACTAATAGTGGCAAAGAAACTATTAACATTCAATTCGTTCCTAGTAGAGACCCAGGTTCATTAGCTACATTAGCTACTAACCTTGAACCATTATTAAATGCAACTAGTGACAAATATGAATTCAAGATTACAACAGGTACTACATATGCAGCAACTACTGAAGCTATGTTATCAGGCCAAATCGATATTGGTTTCTTAACTGCATCAGGTTATGCTGAAGCAACATTAAAACATCCAGGTGAAGTTGAAGTATTATTAACATCTGTTAGAAAAGGTTACCAAGTTCAAGTTGATTATAAAACTGAAAAAGAACAAAGAGCTGCAATGAACGGTGAAGTAGCTAACTATGAATATTTAGGTCAACAATCAACTGAAGATGTTAACTACTATTGTTCTACATTAATTGTTAAAAATGAATATTATAAAGATGTAAATGGTGATGGTGTTATTGATGTTAAAGATTTAGCAGGTTTAAAAATTGCTCGTCAAGGTACAACTTCTGGCGCTGGTTATTTAAGACCTTTAAAATATTTAAATGATTATGGTATGAAAATGGTTGATACATTAACTCCAGGTGCAACAAATGAAATTCAAGGTGTTGCTTATACTGGCTATGATGCAGCTTTAGAAGGTATGATGAGCGGTGATGTTGTTGGTTATTGGGGCTTTATGGATGTTAGATATTCTAACGGATATAATAAATCTTCATCTCAATATTATAAGGATAAAACTATCTTCACATCTACAAAATGTATGGCTATTACTGATGGTATCTACAACGATACAATTTCAGCAAGAAGTGGCTTATCAAGTGAAGCTAAAGAAGCAGTAAAAACAGCATTCAAAACTGTTGTAAAACAAGGCTCAAGTAATGAAGAAGGAACAGGCGCTTATTATCTTTATAGCTTATATTCACATACAGGTTATACAGATGCAAAAGATTCTGAATTTGATGGAGAAAGAGCATTCTATACTTACTGCGTAGAAAATAACTTATTATAATTTAAACTAAAATCCATAGTTTAAAATTAATTCGGGGGAATTATGATTAAATTTGAAAATGTTACTAAAATTTATCCAGGTGCAGCTACTCCTGCTCTAGATAATGTAAACTTGACTATCAATGATGGAGACTTTGTTTCTATTATTGGTTTATCAGGTGCTGGAAAATCTACTTTACTTAGATGTATTAATAAAATGCATGATATTCAAGAAGGTAAAGTTTTAATTGACGAACAAGATATTTCTGCTGCAAAAGGCAAAGAACTTCGTGTTTTAAGAAGAAATATCGGGATGATTTTCCAATCTTTCAATTTAGTCAAAAGATCTTCTGTTTATAAAAATGTCCTAGGAGGAAGAGCGGGTTACCACTCTTTCTTCGAGGTTGTTTTTGGTGTTTATAAAGAAGAAGAAAAAATATTAGCTTTTGATTCTTTAAATAAATTAGGTATTTTAGATAAAGCTTTTGTTCGCGCGGATGAATTAAGTGGTGGTCAACAACAAAGAGTTGCTTTAGCACGTGCTTTAACACAAGAACCACATATTATTCTCGCTGATGAACCTGTTGCTTCTTTAGACCCAATTACAACTATTTCTGTTATGAATGATTTTAAAAGAATTAACGAAGATTATAAGATCACCATTGTTGCAAATATGCACCATGTTGATTTAGCTTTAAAATATTCAACACGTATTATTGGTATTAACAAAGGTAAAATTGTTTTTGATGGAAAACCAGAAGAAATTAATGATGAAATATTATTAAAAATCTATGGTAGAGCATTAAAATCAAATGAAAAGTTAGGTGAAGTTCATGAAGACGAAAATTAAGGAACTTTATAATAAACTCTTTTTTAAAAATGTTGAAGTAACTTTAAGTAATGGTGAAGTTAAGACATTAACAAAGAAAAGAAATACTACTTTATTTTATTCCCTTATTGTTATTGCAATTTTGGTTATTTCTTTTATAGTCATTGATATGCCAACTAATGTGAGATTTTCTCAATTTGATACTATTTTTTCTCAAATGTTTGTTCCATCTAAATGGGGCTTAAAAACTTCTGAAGGGTATGTAAACTATATTTTTACAGTCGCAATTCCTAAGATTTGGGCGACGGTAGAAATGGTAGGACTTGCCACTTTTATTGGTACATTATTCGCCATTCCATTCTACATTTTAGCGAGTAGTAATATCTTTACTTCTAAATGGGTCCATATGCCTGTAAGAATTATTTTAAATATCTTTAGATCAATTCCTACATTCGTTCTTGCAGTTATCGCGACAGTATTTTTTGGATTTAATGAAACTTCTGGTGTTATCGCAATGGCGATGTTTACTACTGGTGTTTTATTTAAATTAATGTATGAACAAATTGAAACTTGTGATATGAAACCATTCGAAGCTATTAAATCTAGTGGGGCGACAAGAATGGAATCTTATGCTATATCAATTTCACCTCAAATTAGACCTACTTTAATTTCAAACATCATTTATATTTTTGAAATTAATGTTCGTGCGAGCGTTATTTTAGGCTTCGTTGGTGCAGGTGGTATTGGGCAATTATTAAGCGATGCGATTGATTCAACTAACTATGATAAAGTTGGTGCGATCTTAATTCCTTTATTTGTCGTTGTCGTCGCTTTACAATTATTAAGTAGTTTCTTAAGAAGGAAGGTGCAATAATATGTTTAAAATTATTTCTCAAAAAGAATATGACGCACTTCCTAAATATAAAAAGATTTTTTATCGCGTTGAAAAACATTTCGCGACAGTTGATGAAGCTTACAAAGCTCGTCCTAAGAAATGGATTTATAATCTTGTCTTCTTTGGTATTTTAATTGGAGTATTATTATGGTTCTCCTTAGATATTGGATTCTTTGATAATTTCCGTTCACCTAACTGGACTAAATTTAATAAAATGCTTGAAGGTTTTATTAATCCTGACTGGTCATATTTCTTTGGTTATGGTTCATTTACTTTTAATAAATCAGTTATCTATGAAGTTTTACAAACTTTCGCGATTGCTTTTATTGGTACAACTTTCGCTTCTATTCTATCTATTCCATTTGGTTTTTTAGGTTCAAGAAGAATGGTAGGTCGATATGCTATTATCTCAGAAATGTTACTTATTTTAATTCGTACTTTCCCAGAAATTCTAATGGGCTTTATCTTTATTAAAGTATTTGGTTTTGGCTCATTTACTGGTGTGATGGTTTTATCTATTCATTCCATAGGAATGATTGGTAAAATGTATTCTGAACAACTTGATGTTATTGAAGAAGGACCATTAGAAGCCCTCAATGCCTGCGGAGCTTCTTCCTTAGCGCGTATTAAACTTGGTGTTGTTCCTCAAGTTGCACCTAACTTCCTTAACGTTATCTTATATCGTTTTGATTTAAATATTAGAACTGCTTCTTTACTTGGCTTAGTTGGTGCCGGTGGAGTAGGTTATTCAATATCTGTTCACTCATCTAATTCACACTGGCCTCAACTCGCGGCAGTCTTATATGGAGTTATCATCTTAGTTATTTTAGTTGATTTAGTTTCTTCTAAATTAAGAAAGAAGTTAATCTAATTATGAAAAAATTAATCGTTCTTGCTGGTCTTCCTGGAAGTGGAAAATCAACTTACATTAAGAATAACTATAACAAAGATAATTGTTATCATTTTGATTCTGATGAAACTAGACGTAAGATGTTTGGGACATATTTATATTTTCCTAAAGACATGTATGATATCTATAATACGATGATAGATGATGCGAATAAAAAATATGATGAATTAATTTCTCAAGGCAAAGATGACTTTATTATGATTATGGATTCAACCTTTTTAGATAATAAAAGAAGAATGCATTATTATAATCATTTAAGAAAATTTGATGAATATGAATTAGTCATGTTCATCACAAAAGATATTAACTTTAATTTAGCGAATAATAAAAAGAGAATTAAAGACAAATGGGTTCCAGAAGACGTAATATTTAAAATGGTCGATCAATATGAAGAACCTAGTGAAGAAGTTAAAAAGGTCTTTAAAATAACTAGAATATATATTCCTGAAGAGGCTTAGGCCTCTTTTTCTTTGTTATAAAAATATTTATAATTTATAAAACTAAAACTATAAGTTAAGACATATTTTATTTATAATATAAATGAAGAGGTTATGTATGAAGAAAACAAATGATAACGATCGTAAAAATGAATTAATTAAAAAATATTATGATATGGATGAAGAAGGTAAGGTTTTATATCTTTATTATGATTTTAATAATGTAAGTGAACTTTACGATAATTATTCACCAAAAGAAAAGAATAATTTATTTTCTTCAGAGGTAACAGAAAAGATTTCTAATTCAATTGATAATATTCCATTAAATTATAAAGTTAAAATTATCTTTGAAGTAGATGATATAACTAAAGAAGAAGCTAAAAAATTAGTTGAATCTTTTAATGATTCTATTGAATTATCGTTATATTTTGCTCGTGGAGTAAAACAAAAAAGACAACTTTCTGCTGCATTATTAATTTTAGTTGGTATTACGCTTATCTTCTTATTAACGGTATTAAAATCAACTGGTGTATTAGAAAATGAATTACAAAAAGATGTAGGAACAGAAGTAGTAGATATTATTGCTTGGGTTTTTATTTGGGAAGCGACAACTTTATTATTTTTAGAAAGACCAAAAGAATATAAATATTCATTTCAAATGAAAAATAGAGTTAGTGAAATTGAAGTTATTGAAAAAAGAAGTGAGAAACAACTAATTAAAGAAGAATCTAAATCAATCTTCAAAGATCTTATCAATGAAACTAAAATTAAAAGATTCGCGAAAGTTAGTTTATTAGGTTCATCCATTGGTTTTATTTTCTTAATTTTCTATACTACATATACATTTATCTCTGAATTAAGTGTTTATGTTAAGGGAGATGAAGTTTATGCAAGTCATATAATTGCATTAATTATCGCTTATATTATCGTTGTTAGTATTAATCTTCTCGCTGGAATTTCTGGAGTACATAAATATTTAGATAAGAAAACTAGAGTAGCTAAATTTTCTACGTTCTATTCAATTTTCTTATTTATCATTATCGTCATTGACATCATCTCTTATTCAATGGGTAATAATCATATTGGTGTCTTTGGATTTATTTGTTCATTTATCATTCAATTACTTTATGTAACTGGATGTATGATAGATTATTTTGTGAAAGAGTAATTATATGAAAGAAATTAGAATTGAAGATATTATTGTTAAAGTAAAAGAGGCTCTTATTGATGCTTGTATTAATGTTGCTGATACTTTATTAAATTATTTAAAGAAAGCTAAAGAGAATGAAGATGGCTTAGGTAAAGAAATCTTAGATCAAATCATTGAAAATGATGTTCTCGCGAAGAAAATTCATCTACCAATTTGTCAAGATACAGGAATTGTTGTGATGTTTGTTGAACTTGGTAATGAAGTTTATATTAATGGTGATTTAAATTATGCACTTAATGAAGGAGTTAGACTAGCTTATAAAGAAGGTTATCTAAGAAAATCAACGCTTAATAATCCATTAGACAGAATTAATACTCTTGATAATTTACCTCCGATTGTTCATGTGAAAACGTGTGTTGGAGATACTTTAAAAATTAAAATCTGTCCTAAAGGGGCAGGAAGTGAAAATATGTCACGTTTAAAAATGCTTAGTCCTAGTGAAGGAGAACAAGGTATAAAAGATTTTGTTCTTGAAACTGTCTCTCTCGCGGGAGGAAGAGCGTGCCCACCTCTAATTGTTGGAGTGGGAATTGGAGGAACATTAGATAAATGTGCGTGTATTGCAAAAGAAGCGTTATTACGACCTTTAGAAGATGAAAGTGAAAATGAAAGTGCGCGTAAACTAGAAAAAGTATTACTAGAAGAAATTAATGCTTTAAATATTGGTCCAATGGGTTTAAAAGGTAAAACTACTGCGCTTGCAGTTAAGGTAAATCTTTTTCCTTGTCACATTGCTTCTTTACCAGTATGCGTCAATTTACAATGTCATGTTGCTCGTCATAAGGAGATTGTTCTATGAATATAAATTATCCTGAAGATGTAGAAAAATTAAAATCTTTAAAAGTAGGCGATGTTGTCACTTTTTCTGGAGAAGTTTTTACCGCGCGCGATGCGGCGCACGCGCGAATAAATAAATTATTTTTAGAAAATAAAGAACTTCCAGTTAATTTAAATAACGCCTTTATTTATTATGCGGGTCCTACTCCGACTCCACCTGGGAAAATAGTTGGCTCCATTGGTCCAACTACTTCTTCTAGAATGGACGCTTATGCTTCCTTAATGGCGTCTTTAGGCGTAAAAGGAACGATTGGTAAAGGTCCTAGAGATAAAAAATGTATTGATATCTATAGAAAGAATCATATTATGTATTTTGTTGTGACTGGGGGATGTGGAGCCCTCATCGCTCAAAGCGTAAAAGAATACGTTGAATTAGCTTTCTTTGATTTAGGTCCTGAATCAATTAAAAATTTAAAAGTAGAAAATTTTAAAATGATAGTTGCGTTAGATTATAACGGCAATTATCTATTTGAATAGAAAGAGGAATATATGGATATAAAAGAAGAATCATTAAAATTACATGAAGAGAAGAAAGGTAAATTTGGTACTTATTCTAAAGTAAAAATTGAAAACGCTCATGATTTATCTTTAGCTTATACTCCAGGAGTAAGTTACGCATGTAAAGAAATTGAAAAAGATGTTAATAACGTCTATAAATATACTTCTAAAGGTAATTTAGTCGCGGTTATTACAGATGGATCTGCTGTATTAGGTTTAGGTAATATTGGTCCTTATGCTGGTCTACCTGTCATGGAAGGAAAATCAATTTTATTAAAAGAACTTGCAGGCATTGATTCATTTCCATTATGCTTAAAAACACAAGATGTTGAAGAAATTATTAGAACTTGTAAGATTCTTGAACCAAGTTTAGGAGCGATTAATTTAGAAGATATTTCAGCTCCTAGATGTGTCACTATCGAAAGAAGATTAATTAAAGAAATGGATATACCAGTATTCCATGATGATCAACATGGTACTTCTATTGTAGTCGCGGCAGCCTTTATTAATATCGCTCGTTTAACTAAAAGAGATCTTTCTAAGATGAGAGTAGTTATGTCAGGTACCGGCGCGGCTGGTAGTATGGTAGCTAGAATGCTTAAAAAGATTGGAGTCGGAGAAATTAACGCTTATAACATCACTGGAGTTATTACAAAAGAAAAATATGATAGCTATGATTTCTTAATTAAAGAACAATTAGATGAAGGAATTTATTCTTCTCCTAGTAGAGGTGAATCTACTTTATCTGAACTTTTAGTTGGAGCCGACGCTTTTATTGGTTTAAGCGCACCTAATTTAGTTTCTAAAGATGATGTTAGACATATGGGGAAAGATCCAATAGTCTTTGCAATGGCTAATCCAAATCCAGAAATTAATTATAATGATGCAAAAGAAGCAGGAGCTTATATTGTTGGCTCTGGTAGAAGTGATTATCCTAACCAAATTAATAATATTTTAGCTTTCCCAGGTATCTTTAGAGGAGCGTTAGATTGTCGTGCTAAATGCATTAATGAAGAAATGAAACTCGCGGCAAGTAAAGCTATTGCTTATTTAATTAAAGACGAGGAATTACGTCCTGATTATATTATTCCAAGTCCATTTGATAAACGAGTAGTTAGTGAAGTAGCTAAAGAAGTTATAAAAGCCGCGGAAGAAACAGGAGTGGCTAGAATTTAATATGAAATTAATCGCATGTGATATGGATGGAACTCTTCTTAATAATAATCATGAGATAAGTTCATTCAATGAAGAAACTATTAAAAAAATTAAAAATGATAATAAATTTGTTATCGCTTCAGGTCGCCCTTATTCAGGAATAAAAAGATTTATAGATCAACTAGGTATTAACGATAAATCTAATTATTCTATCACCTATAATGGCAGCGTAGTCGTCTCTAATTTTGATGGAAAAATAATCTTTAAAAAGACTATTCCTGGTAGCTTAGTTAGAGAAGCTTACAAAGTTAGTTCTTCGCTTAATATTGGCTTTTTGTGTTATGATGAAGAAGGTAATTTTGTTTTTGATGGTAGAAATACAGTTGGTACACTTTTAGAACAAAATATTATTAAACCTTATATCAAGATTTCTGATTTTAAGGAAGTTGATGAAGAATATATTAAATTAATATTCGCGGATAGTAAAGAAAACATTGATAAGGTACAAGAACAGATTACATCCCTTTTTAATAAAGAATATAACGTATTAAGATCACATGACTGTTTCTTAGAAATTGTTTCTAAAGAAGCAAATAAAGGAGTTGCGTTAAATTTCTTATCATCTTACTTAAATATTAAAAAAGAAGACATTTATGCTTTTGGTGATAATGATAATGATTATCCTTTACTTATGGAAGCTAAAAACGGTTACGTAATGAGTAATTCTCCTTCAAGTAAATTAAGAAACAGTTTTACAATGTGTTCTAGTAATGAAGAAGATGGAGTAGGACTTAAATTAAAAGAAATATTTAAATTATAATAAAAAGGTTAACGTTTCAAAACGTTAACCTTTTAAACTATATATTATTCAGCAATTTGGAAAGTGCCGGAGTCACTAGTTAAAGTATTACCTGAAATTGTAAAAGTGAATGTACCAAAATCACCTAAATCAACTGTAAATGTTTTTGTTGTTCCATCATAGACATATGAACCTTCACCAAAGCCAACAAGTGTAGCAGTTCCTTCTACATTTGTTGCTCCCGGAGTAAATGTTAAACTAATTCCTTGTGATGATTCAACATAAGAATGGCTTAATGCTTCTTCTAATGTCATATCAGGAACTACTGTAGAGATAGTATATTGTTCGCCTTCAATAACTAAAGAAGAACCATTAATTGTAATTGTTAATTCATCACCATATTCAACGCTTGTTAAAGTGAAGATTTTAGTTGCTTCATCGTATGTATAAGTATATGTTCCATATTGGCTTAATGTTGCAACTTTTGCTTCATCATCAAATGTTAATGTTTGGCTACTAAATGATCCAACAAATGTGCTTGAAACAACTTGTTCATAGGTTAAAGATGTTGTTTCTCCTCCATCATCATCGTCGTCACCATCACTATCGGATGAACCTGTTAATGTAAATGGACCATCAAATGTTCCTGAATATTCATCATTCTTATATTCTTCTAATGTTAATGAATTACCAGTAATTTTTAAAATACAGACTGGGTCATATGCTGAATCCATTACTACAAAAGTCTTATCGTCATCTCTATAACTATAATTAAAAGTTATAGATCCATTTACTAATAATGTTCCATCTTCTGGATAAGCAGCATCATTTGGAGTAAACGCTAATGTAGTACCCCAACCATCATCTAATTCAGCACCTGTTGCGGTGATTTTTGCTAAAGTTAATGTGGAAGTATCACCTCCATCATCGTCACTATCGGATGAACCTGAATCTTTAATTGTGAAAGTTCCATAATCACTAACTAAAGTTTGACCAGAAATAGTGAATGTATAATCATATTCACCAATAGTAACTATGAATGTTTTAGTTTCTTCATCGTAAGAATAAGTTCCTTCTTGACCGGAAATAGTTGCAGTACCTGCAGCATTAGTAAAACCAGGAGTAAATGTTAAATCACCAACATCAGAATTTGTAAATGTCTTAGTGACTGCTTCATCTAAAGTTAGATCTGTATCACCATCATCATCACTACTAGAAGATGAAGAAACAACAATAGTTAATGTTTTAGTTACATTTGTAGTTTTAATTGTACAAGTATAAGTTCCTTCTACGAAACCTTCAATTGAAATTGTATTGTTATAGAAAGTACCATAAATTGATTCACTTGTTACTCCTTCACCAAATGAAATAACTGGAGTATCGACAGTCGCGCTCGCGCTTTCTGGAAGTGCATTTGTAATAGAAATTTTATATGGAACATTCTTAGTTACCTTGACAGTTGATTCGTTAGCGATAGGTTTTTTAGTTGTTGCATCAGCTAAATCAAAAGAAGTAAATAAGAAATTTTCATATGCATATGGATTTACTGCTTCTCTAGTTCCTAAAGTTTGAGTGAATTCATAAGTGATATTCTTTGTTGATTTTTTGCTATCATAATAATATCTTTCGGCACTTTCATTATATGTTAATGAATTACCAGTATATCTATTATAAGTTACTTTTAATGAAACAACGCTTTCTTCGCTTATTTCAAATGTTACATCATATACGTCTAATGTAATATTATAACCGCCTTTAACTAAAGTACCAATTGTGAAAGTGTATTTTGTTGGATTAGACGCTGAATCATACCATCCATCAAAATCATGATTTTCATTTGCTTCAACCATGGCAGAGAACTTAGCTAATAAACCTTTCATACCATAGATTGTATTACCGACATAATCTTTAAATGTAGGGCCATCAAATACGCCGGTATCTTTAACATCGATAGAAGAACTGGCTCCGTCTTCTACTTGAATGCCATATGCTTTATTAGAAGCATCATAACCATAATATGAATCAGTTGTTGCATAGTTATTTACTGCCTTAACATGAGTATATTTATCGCCGTATTCATATGTATAAGTGGTGACGCTAGAACCTAAATTAGTTTTTTCGTTTATTTCTAAAGTACCTGATTTTACTTTAGTTTCTGCGCTAGTAGCTTTAGTAAATACTTCTTTTAATCCTGCTTGATCAATTAAAACATTAGTATTAACGCTTGATGAAGATGAACTACTAGAACTAGAAGAACTTGATGAACTCGAAGAAGATGAACTACTAGGAGTTACACTTGATGAACTAGAAGAAGCATCACTAGAAGAAGATGATGAAGCACTACTTGAAGTAGATGCACATCCAGTTAAAATGGTTG
>CAVDMV010000023.1:0-20891 GCA_963610315.1 Acutalibacteraceae bacterium | reverse complement strand
TAATAGTTCTATTAAATCTTTTGGTGAAAAAATAGTATTTGATAATGCAATATAAATTTTACACATATTATTTTTAACATTAAAAGAATATGAACTGTTCATAATTATATTTTAAGTTCGCACTTATTCTCTCCAGTTCGCACTTTTTACCTT
This sequence comes from Acutalibacteraceae bacterium, assembly GCA_963610315.1. Taxonomy (GTDB): domain Bacteria; phylum Bacillota_I; class Bacilli_A; order RFN20; family CAG-449; genus UBA3210. The sequence goes on along the minus strand of CAVDMV010000023.1, from coordinate 20,738 downwards.
TTTTTATTATTAACTCAATTTACATTATAATTTTTTCATTGATTTAAAACATCATACCAACAATCAGTAAACAGCCTGAAAACCGCCTGAAAAATCAAGCTATACTAATTATCTATAAATAATAAATTTTATACATATAGATTTACTATTATTTCCATAGTTTTCTAACGTCTCTGGTTTCATCATTATATTAACCATGCGCAACACTACGAAAATAAGTTTTTTTAAGATTCACAACTTTATATTATGAAAGGGAACATATAAGGTGGTATCCTATAACCAAATTCATCTTTTGAAAATTGCTTAGGATGAATAATATATGACTCCGCTATTCTTTTCCCAAAACGATCTTTAAACTTATTATAAGAAATAGTGGTGTAATTCTTTGACGACTTTACTTCAATAGGATATACCTTAATATTTGTTTTTGAATCGTTAGAAATCATAAAATCAATTTCTATATCATTCTTTTTCAAATTAGAATCATAATGAGAATAAAAATACAATTTATTGTTTCTTGAAACTATCATCTGAGAAATTACATTTTCATATAACATCCCCTCATTTAAAGATAACTTATCATTCATAATAGATTTATATAATTCATTTGATATAATTTCATTTTCTGAAAATGCTAAACTCACTAAAAGTCCAGTATCTCCCATGTAACATTTAACTGAAGAATCATCCTTATTAAGCGCAAAGCCAACATTAGGGTCAGTACATTTAAAGCATAAGTTGCATATCATAGAATCTGATAACCAAAATAATGGCTCATCATATTTAGAAAATCTAGGATTATCATCAATTTTCGATAAAACAACCTTCTTATCATGTGTTGATAAATATCCAGGAATATTTTCAAATAGTGCTGAAACCTTCGAATTATACTTACGTTGAGTTTTATTTATATCATCTCTATATAAATTAAGAATATTTCTTTTTTGAATATCAGCTTTATTAAAATCACGATTATTCTCAAAATAAGCAATAACACTTTGTGGCATACCGCCAACAAGCATATATTCTTTAAATAGTCTCATTGCCTTTTTATGTGAAGAATCATCTAACGCTACTTTCTCTAAGGCACATTTTTTTATATAATTAAGTAAAATTTTTTCATTAGCCGCAATTAAAAATTCTTCAAAATCTAACGGGTACATTTTTATTTTCATTTCCTCAGATGGTATAACTATATCTTCTACATTTTCTTTAATAGATATTAACGAACCTGTTTCTATATAAGTATATCTGCCATCTTTTACCAAATATTTAATTGCTTCTCTAGCTCTAGGAAATTTTTGTACTTCATCAAACACAATTAATGTTTCTCCATTAAATAATTCAACATTATATTCCAAAGAAATATCTTGGAATAGTAAATCTAAATTATTTAAATTTTCGTTAAAAGATTTTCTTATCTTTGTTCCGGCAACAGCCCAATCAATAATAACATAAGATTTATAGTTTTCTTTTGCAAATTTTTCTACAATCGTAGATTTTCCAATACGTCTAGCTCCTTCAATCAATAACGCAGCATTATTACTGTAATTTTCTTTCCATTTTAATAAAGAACTATATATTTTTCTACTTAAATCCATCATGTGTTATTACCATCCTTTATGATTAGTATACCGCCATTTACACAATACGACAAGTAAAAAGCTAAAATTTCATACATAATACGACAAGTAAAAAAGTTAAAAAGTATGCACAATACGACAAGTAATGACTATTAATAAATTGTGTTTTAGTTTATAGTTAGATGAATCTTATAAGAAAGCGCAAAGGATGCATTTTCTTGTATTATTCTGCATCAAAGACAATTATTCATCCACTCATTATCATTAACTTCCCAATAACCGTCTTTAGTTAAGCTAACTCTTTCAATTAAATTATTTTTCTTTAATACATCCAGTGCCTTTGAATGTGACTAGATGACCTACCCATTATCTGTGACAATAAATCACAATCGATTTTTGGATTTTTTTAACTTTAACTAACAATTGCTTTTCAAGTTCAGTTAATTATTTCTCTATGTTATTTCTTGTGACGTTTCATGTGACATTTCTTGTTTCATCACACAGGAAGAAAAAACTAAAATCCATCATATTCCTTATCTAAAACCAGTATTAATATGAGCCTCAAAGGTTGAACCAAGTAATTGGAAACATTTGAGGAGTTCATTTCAAATTAATTTCTTGATTATTCCAAAATCTTCTTTTAACTAAAAAGAAATATACATACGATTTTTCTATAAAACAAGATATATTAAAGTTAGTCGTTTTTAACTTGTATATTAGTCAAAACTAACATTTTTAATAATCAAAGTAAGCAATTGAAATTTAGTTATTATTTGTTATAATGAGTAAGTAATTAGGAGGAAATTTTATGACAAAAGTTAGAGTAAATAAAGATGTATGCGTCGGCTGCGGATGCTGCACAGGTATCGCAAGTGATGTATTCGTAATCGGTGATGATGGTTTAGCAGAAGCAACAGGAGCAGTAACTGCTGCAAATGAAGCTAGCATTGAAGAAGCAGTAGCTTCTTGCCCAGTCCAAGCTATTGAAGCTGAATAATAATATTCACTAATCGCCTGAAAAGGCGATTTTTATTTGCTTTAATATTCTTTTTTTGCATCAAAAAAGAACTATTTTTAACTAAATTAGTTATTAATAGTTCTTTTATTTTATTATTTAGAGAAATTTAATTCGTTATAGATTTTAGTTCCATTTACTGTGATAGATAAGCATACAGCAGTATAATAATTTTTCGTATTGAAATTACATAATGCAACTTCCATCTCTACTTCTTGACCTTTATAAGGGCTTAAGAAAGAATATTGTCCCCCGTTCGCGCAATAAAGTTGAAGACGAGATTCTCCACTAGTTAAGGCATAACGAGTATAAAAATTACTTTCTTCATAAGTGATAGTTGCTTTTAAAGCATAGACTTCTGTTGTATGATCAACTGAAATATCTAAATCACAAATATCCGCGAGAGTCTTATCTTTAATAAATGAAGCAGTTGAATAATCATGTTCTCCATAAAGATTTTCAACTAATGTCGCGCCGTAAATTTCTGATTGACCAGCAATACCTGTTTTATTATCTTTAATATAAGTTTGTCTTTCACCTTTTAAGATAACTTCATCACCGAGATGTACTTTACTCATCTCTTCACTTGAATCCATTAATACGGCGATTGATCCACTTTCATCAATAATATAGAAACCAACTTTATTTACTAGTGATGGACCAACAATACCTTTAACATATACTTCTGTATTATCTTCAGTATCAATTACTTCTTTAACACTCTTTGTTTCATAATTTACTATTTCTTTTACAGTGATTGTATAAGTTTTAGAAGCAGTTTGTTCTCCATAAGTAGTTGTAATAGTAATAGTTGAAGTACCGACATTTTTAGTATGTAAGACCGTTCCTTCATCAGTAGTTTCAAAATAAACTACATCAGTATCACTAGATGAATAAGTAACGTTAACTCCTTCAAAAGGAATAATATCATTGTTTACACTTGTAACGCATGAAATAGATGGATCAGAAGTATATGAACTTTCAAATTGATTATCACAATAATAATCTAAAGCAAATTTCGCGATTTTTGAAGTATCAAATTTAAAATTATCATCAAGAACTTTAATTACTTCAAATCGATATGAACATCCTGTCGCGGATGATTTTGCATTTATTGGAGTTAAATATAAAGTGCACATTTTGCCATCATATTCATCTAAGAAAGTATAATCACTTCCTGAATTCATGGTATAAACGTAACTTCCTGTTTTTCCATCAAAGTCATTAATATAATAGTTAGTAAAGCCTGAGCCTTCGACCTTTTTAATAACCGCGTTAACTTTATAAATCTTATTTGTTATATCTTCACTAGGATTAGTATCCATAATTTCTTTAACACTCTTTTCTTCAATCCAAGTAGTATTAAAGTCGTGACTACCTTTATCATTACTAATTAAAGTACAATCTTGAATTTGGTTAGATCCTTTATAATTATATTTACTCGCGTTACTTGCTTCACTAGAAGATATATAATAAGTTTTACTACCCGCAACTTCTACTTCATTACCGATAGAAACATTTGAAGCTACATCTTTATCATAAACATAGATTGATGAAGTTTCATCGACTAAATAGAAACCATTAGGTACCATTTTATCCGCGTAAGTAATTGAACTTACAATACCTTTAATTTTTACTTTTGTATCCTTAGATGCATTTCTTGCTTCTAAAACATTCATTGAAGTGTAATCAGAAGTATTTTGTTTAATATGATTAAATTCAACTAAATCTGATTTACCTAATTCAGGTTTAGAATTATAGATTTTAACGTTACCTTTAATAACTACTTCATCTCCTTTAATTGGTTGATCAGTTAAGGAAGCAAAGTCATTTAAACCATAGACATATAAATCACTAGTTCCATCAGTAATAGTCATTTCTCCATAAGTAGTATTAGATACTGTTTTAATTAAACCATAGATATAGACTTCATTAGATACGAAGTCACTATCTTGTCCAAGCGTTAAATTAACTGCATCAGTAACACTTATCGCGTTATATTTATCTTTTAAAGATTGGCTAGTAGAAGATGAACTACTTGTAGAACTACTACTTGAGGTAGTTTCACTACTAGAAGATTGTTCGCTTGTACTTTCTTTACTTGATGAAACGGAGCTAGAAGGAGTTCCACCGCAAGAAGTAAAAGTAAGCATTAAGCTTGATAAGACTGAAAGTGATAATAATAATTTTTTCTTCATATTCCCTCCAAAAATTACTTTAATATTGTAGCAAATAATTATTTTAAATGATCACATACTCGAGTTAAAAAAAGTAAGATAAATAAAAAAACTACAGGGTTATTAGTCCTGTAGTAATTAGTTAAGACCTACTTCTTCGCGAGTAATTCTTTAATTTCTGTTAATAAAGCATCAGTTGTAGAAAGTTTGTTTGCTTCTTCTTCAGCAAGTCTAGCTGCTTCTTCTTGTTCTTTCTTTGCTTGTGCTTCTGCTTCTTCATGAGCTTTAATAGCTTTAGCTTCTTTCTTAGTTAATCTTAAGCCTTTTTCTTGTTTATTTACCGCGCGTAAATATGTGTCATTCGCAGTCTTAGAAGCTTCTTTAACATTGTTAAACGCTCTAACGATTAAGAATAAGACGAATGCAACTAATAAGAAGTTAATAATTGCAGAGATGAATGCACCCCAGTCAATGTAAATAGAATTAGTTAAGTCTAAGACCTTGTTACCTGCTTCATCAGTAGTTTCGACTCTAACTAAGACTGTATACATCTTGTCTAATGCGTCACTATTACCTCCGCAGCAATAGTAGATGATCATATTGATGATTGGTTTTAAAATACCATTAGATAATGCAGTAACGATTGCAGTGAATGCTGCACCGATGATGGTACCAACAGCCATATCCATGACGTTACCACGAGAAATAAATTTTTTAAATTCTTCGAAAAACTTTTTCATTTTTTTGACTCCTTTATACGGAAGATATTGTATAACATTTTTTGTTATTTTGCATAAAAAAACGAATATAATAAAAAAAAATTATTTTTAAATCGCCAATTGTAAACGTTTTCACTAGCAATAAGCCTAATTTATAATAAAATTGTGGTAAGATATACCTACTTTTCACGAAAGGAATTTATATGAGACAAACAGTACTTACACATGAAGAAATTTTAAATATTTGTAAAACCATTGGTAGTAAACTTTCTACTAGATATCGTTTTAGTGAACATCCTCCAGTATTTATTGGGGTAATGAAAGGAGCTATTCCATTTTTACAAGACTTAACTTCATATGTAGATATTCCTTTATGCATTGATTACATTCAAATTTCTTCTTATGAAGGAACTTCTACAACTGGTAATATTTCTTTAAAGAAAGATATTTCTATCGACATTAAAGATCGCGATGTCATCATCGTTGAAGATTGTTTAGATACTGGAATTTCAATGAATTTCTTAGTTGATTATTTCAAGAAGAAATATCAACCTAAAAGTTTAATTACTGTTGCTTTAATCGATAAACAAGGCAATAGAAAAATGCCATTCACTCTCGATTATTCTGGTTACGTTGCAGGAAGTGAATTCTTAGTTGGTTATGGTCTAGATTATAACGAATTATTCCGTAATGTTAATGAAATCTTTATTCCAGATGCTGAAGAAGTAGCTTCTTGGAATAAGATCTTAGGCATTAAATAAGGTGTAAAATATCTCCTGGACAAGGATATTTTATAATACGAGGAAGATTTTTATTAATCTTCCTTTTTTAATGCTTTAAAAGGACTGCTGTCCCTAATTAAATAGGTTTAAGCAATCCTTATTTTATTTCTTTTCTTAAATAATAAACTGAGATATCTTGGCCTAATTTATAAGCTACAGAATGAAGTAATCCTTCAATAATGAATTCGTTTTTTAAATGGAAGGCTAATGAAGGTTTATTAACATCTGTAACAATAGATATAATATTAGTGAAGCCTAGTTCTCTTCCTAGAGAATAAATATTATCAAATAATATTTGACCAATATGTTCATGAAGATGATTAACATCGACATATAAAGATAATTCAACTGTCTTTTTATATGCACTTCTTTCATGAAATTCATGTAAGTAAGCATAACCTAAAACGACATCATTATCATCTTTATAAACCATATAAGGATAACGAGATGATATTTTATTAACTCTTTCTTTAAAGATTTCGTTAGTCACTTTTTCTTCTTCTAAAGTATAAGAAGTATTAACAATATAATAATTATATATTTCTACGCATCTAGATATATCTTCTTCTTTTATTCTTTCTAATTTCATAATATTCTCCATCGACTAAATTATTATAATCTCTTAAAGAATATTTTTTAAATAAGAAATTAAATTATAAAGAATTCATAAATGTAGATTTATTTTCGTTAACGAAGTGAGTATGAGAAACGGTCCATTTCTTCATCTTAATTGATAGCCATAATCCAAAGATACCAAAAGTAATAATAGTTAAGATTAACCAAATGATATATTTACCAAATAATTGCCCACCATTACCATTAAAAGCAAGTCTTTTTCCATCGATATAAGTATGTTTAGTTTCCCATTTTAGTTTTAAGCAAACTGCCCAAGGATAAGCAATACCAAGCGTAAAGACTGTCATAAGGAAAGAAACGATATTATAGCCAATAAGTTGAAGTAATCCTCCATCAAATCTAGATGAACTACTTTCTTCATCTTGAGAAGAATTATCTTTTAAATGAGTATGATAAATAGCCCATTTCTTCATCTTGATTGTTAACCATAATCCATAGATACCGAATGTGATAATAGTTAATATTAACCAAATGATGTACTTACCAAATAATTGAGCTCCGTGTCCATTAAATTCCAAACGTTTATCATCAATAGTTTGATGTTTTGTTGACCAATTTGAAACTAGACAGACTGCCCAAGGGCGACCGAGGCCAAAGGTAAAAGCAGTAATTAACGCACCTAAGATTTTATAACCGATAAGTTCTAATAATTTACCATCAAAATAAGAATTACCATTATGATTTTCTTCTTCATAAACTTCTTTCTTTTTCTTTTCTACTTTTGGATTAAATTTATTGCGATGTGCATTAATAAATCCTAAAATTACGCAGGTATAATTTAATAAAATAAAGAGAGTATTTCCTCCTGTCATTCCATATTCTAAGACACAGCCAACAAGGAAGAAAGTTGTTTTAGCCGCGCATAAAATAGAAAAGATAATACTAACAATACGAGACTTTCTACATAAGCATAAGACAAGCGAATCTAAAATGAATACTGCCATTATTAAAATTGCTAAACTTGAGTCCGATGAGTTCCCATATCCAGAATAAATATTAAAGAATCCCGAATAAATAATAGTATTTAAAGCTCCAATTGGTACTAAGCTTGATAACAAGATAAAAATAATATTAATAATAAAGATAAATTTAAAACGTTTTTCAAGTGGAGACAAGTTTTTTCCTTTCTTGGTTTTTAGATCATTTGTTATGTTATTAAACGGGTCAACTTTACTAAGATAATAATCGAAAATAAAGGTATTATCGATTACTTTAAGATTATAAGCATATTTATAAAAGCCTTTATGTAATAAGACATAATAAATACTTTTTAATGTTTCTTTATTATCGATATTTTCTTTTTCTAAGGCTAATAAGCCTTCTTCATCAAGAGTTAAATAAGTAGAAGGTATATTAACTAGTTCTAGTTCACTTTCATCTAAGTCATTACCATAAGAAAAATATTCAAGTAATAAATTTTTATAAAGTTCTAAGTGTAACGTATCTTCATTAGAAGAAGGTTTTTCAAGTAATGCTTTAGCTTTTAAATGTCGACCATCACTATTTGTATTGGCATAATAATTGAGGGTTTCTAAAGCAATTTTAGAATAATTTCTATCAACATTAACTGCATAATAAGCATAGAATTCACCTTTTTGTAATAATAAATCATTTTGATCAACAAAATCTAAATCAAAAACATTAATTACTCCTTTTTCATATATTATTAAAGGTAAATCTAAATATGATTTATCTTTAGTCATTTCAAAATAAGATTTACAAATAGAAGTAATTAAATTAATCGCGAGAAAGTTACCATTTTTATATAAATCATATAATTTTATAAGATATTGGTCAGGAGAAAAATCTTCACTTTCAGTATAAGAAGATAAATCTTCAATTTCTTTTAAATAAATATCGTATTTAGTCATAATTAGCCTCCTAGTATTTATTTAATTCATCACGAATCTCACGAGCGATTTCAATCGTTTCATTATGTTTACGAACTAATGAATTATGGTCATCTATTAATGAATTATGGTCATTTACTAACGAATTATGTTCTTTAACTAATTCATTATGTTTTTCTCTTAGATTTTCATATTCTTCTTCCATCTCTAAAGCTTTTTTATTAAAATTAGCTTTAGTTTCGTTTAATTCATAAGTTAATGAAGCAACTTTTTCATTCATTTGTTTCATGATCTTATTATATTGTTCAATCTCTTTTTCTTCTGAGAAATATAGATTAATTGCTTCTTTCATCGTATCGACACGTTTATCATTAAAGTAATTAGCCATCTTTAATAATGCATCTGAATATAACAGCTTTTCAGGCACTAAATCTTGGTTCTTTAATACGCTTAAAGCATCATTTGATATAGTACCTAAGTAATGATATTTCATTTGATTATAGGTCATATAAACTAAGTTTAAGAAATATAATTTATCATCTCTTATACTTAATAATTCTTTTTCAAAATCATCTTTTGTAGTTGTATATAGTTTATTTAATACGAGAACGTCTGTATCAAGATAAATATTCTTAAAGCCATTATGAAGAGATATAATTTCGTACATAATATCTTTTTGTTTATCTTGATAATTTAAAAAGTCATTAATTCCCTCAATCGTTTGACAAGCGGAAGCCATTAACATTAATTTACCTAAAGAAGTATCATCTACTATTCTTCTAGCATTATAGAATGTTTTTGCAGTAGTAATTAAATTAACCATACTATTAAGTAATTTTAATGAAGTATCATTATTTTCATTTTTAACTACTTCAAAATAATTGTTTAAAGTATTTATATAATTAGAGATTGCATCAGCTTTTTTATTAATACATTCACTTTTATTTTCATAACTCATTGAAGTATTTCTAATATTATTTTGATAATTATCATAGAAAGTTTTTAATAATTCATTTACATTGCCTAATGAAGAAATAACATCTAAATCATTAAACCAAGTATTTAATTGATCATAAGTCCATTTAACGTCTTTATCTTGAGCACCATATAAAAGATTATTTTCCTTTAAGAATAAATCATGATAGATATTTTCTTTTAAGATTGTGCGATAAACTTTAGGAATATAATTCGCTCTTGAAGATGAAGAATTTTCAGCAATCTTTATAAGAACAGTTTGTGAATAATCTAAAAGAATAGTTTCCATATTATCACTATTAGAATCATTAAGAAGATGATTAAGTTTTGCCGCTTCAACTTTTTGTTCTTCTTGAAGTTCTTTCATCTCATTTTCTTTTGCGATACGTTCTTCTTCTAAACGTTTTTCATTCGCGATTCTTTCTTCTTCTAGGCGTTTCGCTTCAGTTTCTTTCGCAATACGTTTTGCTTCCGCTTCTTTCTCGATACGTTCTTCTTCAAGACGCTTTGCTTCAGTTTCTTTAGCGATTCTTTCTTCTAGGCGTTTCGCTTCAGTTTCTTTAGCGATTCTTTCTTCTTCGAGGCGTTTAGCTTCTTCTTTACGTTTAAGTTCTTCTTGTTTTTCGTTCTTTAAACGAGCTTTTTCTTCTTTTGCTTTAATTTTAGTTTCTTTAATAGTCACTCTTTTATGTTTAGTTTTACAAATCATTAAGATGAACATCACAAGATAATTTATAAAAGAAGTTACGAAAAGAATTAAGCTTATAGTAACAACATAATCGTTATAGCCATTATACAAATCTAAAAAACCTGTTCCAATATTTCCTGTGCATTCACAGACACTTTTTGTACAATGTTCTCCTCCATAACATTTTCTATACGCGGTAAAGACCAGCATTACACTCAAAAAGTATAAAAAAGGAATAATTTCTAATATCATCGATATGATATTAAGTCTATAGACTTTTGTTTCTTTTCTAATAAAGCAAGTAAATAAGCGAATAATTAAAAACAATAATGCACTTGTAGCAGGGCCATAAAATATAAATAGAGACATAAAAATTAATTTATCGCTAAAAGCATTAGGATCACTTACATAGAAGTAAAAGATTACTATGAGGATAGACGCGATAAGAAAGCCTAGGCAACTAAAATAAGCATATTTAGTTCCTCTCTTTCGTTTTATATTATTATTATTTTCTTCCATAACAAAAAACCTCCTTTATTTATATTAAATTAGGAGGCGCCAATAAAATGCCAACTAAGGCATATTATTAATTATTTTTTTAAAGTATCTAAATATTGTTCAACATCGATTGACCATTCATAAGGACGAAGATATTCACCATTATAATCATCGTTAAGACCTTTTAAATAATCGTAATAATCACAAGTGATGTAATTAATATTTAAAGAAGTTCTCGCTCTAAAGATGTTAACGATGTATTCAATGCCATATTCTTTTAGTTTTAATCTTAATCGACAGATCGCATCACGATATAATCTTTTGGCAAGTTCTGGATCTTTATCAATCCACAATTTAGTGATCGCTTCTTCTAACGTTACTTCTCCACCTTTTCGATCTGCGAGTAAAGCAAGAAGTTCTTTACTCTTAGAACGAGGAAAATCAATCTTAACATCATTAACAAAGACATCAAAATGAGGAAACATTCTAAAGTGAATTTTCTTGTTATACGAAGATGCGCTGATGATATATTCTTTAACACTTTCAGGGTCATAAGGCTTATAACAAAAGCCAAGAAGATTATCTTTTAGTTGTTCTTTAATTAAATTTTCATCTTGAGTATAACCTGTAATAAAAACAATCTTAATATTAGAATCTAAACGAATAAATTCTTTAGCTAAACTAAGTCCATTTATTCTTGGCATCATAATATCTAAAAAGACAATATCCACCTTATTAGAAGAAACATATTCTAATGCTTTTTCATAATTATCTTTGAATAGACTAATACTAACATTGGGTAAATCAATAACATGTGAAGTAAATGTTAATAATGCATCTTGCTCATCATCTAAAACTATTATGTTCATATTAATCCTTTCTAGGTACATAGATTGTTATTTTTGTACCTTCATTAACTTTAGAAGTTATAGTTACCTTACCAGAAAGAAGAATCTTAATTCTTTCTGCTGCGTTCTTAATACCTGTGCCTTCCTTAATATTATTAGAACCTACTCCATTATCTTCAATTTCAATGATATTATAATTATCATCTTGAATTAAGGAAAGAGAAATAAATCCATCCTCTTTATCAATAACGTGCGAATGCTTAATGGCATTTTCAATAAATACTTCAATTGATAAAGGAGGTATTTTTACATCATTTTCCTCAATATTTAACAATAAATTAATATCTTTCTTCAATCTTAGTTTTTCAATTTCTACATAGTTAAGAATATAATTAACTTCTTCTTCAAAAGGAATTAAAGATTCTTGATCATATTGTAAATCATATCTTAGATGTTTAGAAAATCTTCTTAACATCTCTTCTCCTATTTCATAATCTTCTCGATAAGCTTGTTCAATAGAAGTTAAGAGATTAAAGACATAATGAGGTTTAATTTGTCTTTTTAAAGATTCAGCTTTAATATAAAGAGACTCTTTTTCAGTCTCTAGTAACTTAATATATTTCTTAGTTGTAGAAACTGTTGAGATACGATATAAAATGATAATAATGATAATTAGAGGTAACATAATATAAGATATTGATTGTTCGAGTCCTGCAATCATGATGTTTTCTAAATCAAAGAAAGTCATTGTAAAATATGTGCTTAATGAGAAGATCATGAGGACAAAAAGCGCACGTATCCATTTACCTTTAACATCATTATTTACTAAACCAATACTTATAAACAAATAATTAATTAAACTCATCATTAATGGGATAACTTGATAGAATGTTCCCATTAATACAAAATATAAAACAATATCGATTAATGAATTAATAACAAATATTAAATAGTAGATATTATCTTTCTTAACATATTCTTTTTTGCTTAATAAATAATATAAGCTAAAAGATATTCCTAAGCTTAATAAAAGATTAACAAAGATAATACAGTTATAAGTATTGATCTTTATAAATGACAAGAATCTCCAATAAACATCGATAGAAAAGAAACACATTAAGGTAATTAATAACATAAAAACGAAGAAAGAATAATCTCTATTAGTGGCATTTATGTTAATAACTAAAGAAAATATTAATAGTCCCACAAATATACCAAACATAATAAAGCCGATGTTATTAGTTAAATACTGGCTAGTTGGATTTCTTCCTAAGGTATTAATAACTAATCGAGCTGGTGAAGTTAAGCCACCTTGAAATGAAGCACCTACTTCAAAAACAATTTCTAAAGGATTATTATCTTTAACGATATATTCAAGCGTTAAATCATCTCCTCCATTACTATAAGAAAGACCTTCTTTATTATGTGAGCCATATTTTAAGACTAGTTCATTATTTATATATGCGTAAAAAGAACCGACAAAATTATTATTAATTAGCCATATCTTAGTTCCAACTGGTAAGCCTTTAACATAACATTTATAAGAAGCATAACTAGAAGAAGATATCTCTTCACCATTAATATATGTTCCTTTAAAGTGATGAGGTACTTTAACTATCGTATCGTAAGGACCTTCATAATGATCAGAAACAATGAATTTATTATAATAGAATTCATATTCGCCAATCATGTGTTGTTTTAAATATGAATCATCGATATCTCTTCCTGCAAAATCTAAAGTAGTACCGTTAAAATCAGGTAATCCTTGCTTAGAATTCATATTTTTATCACTTATAACAAGGCCAAAACAAGTTAAGCCAAGACAAAAAAGAAATACTAATATTGTTAAAATTAATTTTATAACCTTATTAACTTTCATTTTCTCACCTACCAACATTTTTTCATAATATTGTTATTATGTCAAATCGATAAATTCATTATAAAGAGTAAACGCCAATAAAATGCCAACTTATTTAGCTTATCTAATAACATAATATACTCCATTAACTAACGCATTTATCTTGACGCCTTGATTTAATTCGTGTATAAAACTAAATGGCATTTAAAAAGGTTATGTATAAAAAGGAAAAATTAAATGAAAGAAAATTATTACTTAAAAAATAGGATAAAGCATCTATTGTCAACTATTTCTTTAGTGACAATCTTTTCATTATGCTCATGTGGAAATAAAGAAAATAGAGACGATTATCTTATTGGCATGGATACAAACTTTGAAGAATGTTCTGGTCTAGACGATGGTAAGAATAAAGAAGCTAAAGTAATTATTTTAATTGGACAATCTAATTGTACAGGATGTTCTATAACTTCATATTTAGAAGAACAATCTTCTAAAGAAGACTTTGAGCGTTATAAACAAGGTTATCCTAATGTCAAAATTAATTTTAATCTAGATAATCATAGAAATAGTTCCAAAGGAGAATTCCGTAAAACAGATTTATTATGTGGCTCATACGAAGAAGAATTTGGCCCAGAAGTCGGGATGGCTGATTATCTAAATACTAATTTACCTAATGAAGAATTTTATATTCTTAAATTCTCAATGTCAGGATATTCACTTAACTATCATTGGTTATGGGATTATGAAAGAGGCGAGATATATAACGCCGAAATGCTCTTTTTTAAAAACGCATTAGAATATTTAAAGAAGATGAACTATAAAGTATCATTAGACGCCGTTTGTTGGATGCAAGGAGAAAGTGATACAACTGAATATAAAGCTAGTAGATATTACGATAACGAAGTAAATTTTATTTCTTATCTTCGTGAAGATTTAAAAGAATATACTAACTCTAGAGGTTTATATTTTATCGATGCAGGAATATCAGATTCACCATATTGCTTACCTGGATATCCAACAATCAATGAAGCAAAAGAAAAAATATCACATTTATCACCTTTAAATTTATATTTTTCTACTATTGACAACGGTTTAACTACATTATATGAACCTTATTACGAACCTGATTTAGGTCATTATGATGCATTATCAGAAATTAAATTAGGTCAATTATTCGGTCAATATGTTGCTTCAATTTATAAGCAAAATTAAAGAAGGGAATTAAAATATGTTTACTAATTTTATCACATGGGAATGGAATACATCCGATCACTACGGTCCAGGGATGTTAAGTCCATTCCATATAATTTGGCTAGTAATTATGGTTTTACTTTGTATCGGATCATATTTCTATGCGAAAAAATTTAATGATTCAAAAGCAGTTGATAGAACTATTCTTATTATCGATATAAGCCTACTTATTACAGAAATATTAAAACAAATCATGTATCAATTTTTCTATTATCCATATCTACGTATTGATGTTCTTCCATTCTCATTTTGTTCAGTTCCTTTATATATCGCGCTTGTTGGAGCGTTAGTTAAAAATGAAAAGATTAAGAATGCGTGTTATACCTTCCTTGCTTTTTATGGCATTGTTGGAGGATTGTGCGCGATGTTTTATCCAATCTCACTTGAAACTAAATTAATTTATGTTTCTTTTCAAATGATGTATTGGCATACAATGCTCGTTACTATGGCATTTTATTTAATATTTGCGAAGGGATATGGTAAATCTTTTAAAAAAGAAGTTATTCCTCCATTTTATATATTCGTTTGTTGTTCATTTCTCGCAATAGGTTTAAATGAACTTACATATCATACTTATCTAGAGCCTAGACAAACTCCAACTATCTCAATCGACACTAACCCTGCTTCATACGATTATCTAAGTTATGGATATGAAAAAGATGGTACATATTATTTTATTAAAGAAGAAAATGGAACTTTTTCTATCACAAAAGATTATAAAGAAAGTATTTCTTTCTATATCGCTTATCCTGAAGGAGATGAAACTTATTCTTCTTATACCCTCGTATATAGCGATAAAGACTCTAACAAAAAATACATTGAAATAAATAACGATTTAGAACTTGTTCTTGTCGATAATCCAACTAATTATTGGTCTTGGCATTATGTTACTTCTAGTTATGCCGTTTTCTCAACTAGTATTAATGATCAAAAATACTGTTTAACATTTGATAATGATGTATTAAATATTAAACAATCTAATGAATGTAATGAAGTAACTACATATGCAAACTTTATTAAATTAAAAGCAGAAAGTACAAGTGATTCTGCCGATTTCTTCTTTATTTCTAAACATCACAACACTCCAATACCTCTCTTAAATCTCATTCAACCTCATGTTCCTTATCCAGTCTTCGTATTAATCTATATTGCTGGTTTCTTTGGAATATCATCTATTACTTGGAGTATTACTTATGGTATTAGAAAACTAGTTGAAACTGAAAAGAAAAAGAAGGCTAATATTTAATAATTTTTATACCATACAATATTTTAAAATCAAAAAAGTATCGAAAAAACGTTAGTTTTAACGTTAAAATCGATACTTTTTAAATTAGTAACTTTCAAACTAGTTACATATTAAATTTTAAATAAATAGCAGGGAATATCGTGACCACTTCGCTAAACTTACCTTACTCAGTTTTTAAAACGATTCCTTTCAGTGCCCCAATTTTAACGCCGTATGAGCGGGCGTATTAGCTTTTCTTAAAGCTTTGGTAAGTTAATTATACTTATTATCTAATAAAAAACAAATAATAATCATTTTAGTTTTAATATTAAGATAGTAATAAAGCAAGATATAAACAAAATCCAAACATAAGTAAGTTTAATTTTTTAACGTTTCTTTGCCATCTTTATAGTCTTAATTAAAACTATCAAACTAAGTATCCATAGAGGCGTTACTATAAATATCCTAGCTATAAAATCCTAAACTTAATTCTAGGTTATTGAAATCCCATAAAGGTCATAAATTATTTTTTCTTTGTAAACGTACACTTAGGATAATTCTCACATCCATAGAAATTTCCATATTTTGAATTCTTAAAAACAAGTTTACCATTACATCTAGGGCAAATATTATTATTAATATTGCCCTTCATTTGATTAATATTCTTAACATGTTGTCTATTTGTTGTATGGCTTTCATTTTTTAAACTCAAAATCAAGTCGTTAATATTTTTCATTTCATCTGGGCTTAAAGTTATATCTGAAATTGGTTGATTAATTATTTTTTCGATGCTTCTTAAAGGATAAACATATTCTGAGTTTATATATTCTGTATTATTTTGGACAAATACAATTAATGATTTTATTGGTATATCTCTACCAATAATTTTCTTTAATTCATAAATATGAGTCTGATTTTGTTTAACAGGGTTATATAGTTTATTTTTAACCTTGCCATATTGTAATACCTGTGTCCATTCAAGTTGACCGTCTGTACCATATATTCTTCCACCGTAGTTTTTTGTTTCGATAACAAAAACACCATTTTGGTTTATGACAATATGGTCGATTTGACATGACTTATTTTCAGTATCGAAAAGAACATCATTTAAAACGTATTTAACTCCTTCTTCTGTTTTCCCTATTTTCCTTCTTACCTTATATTCACCTCTAATTCCTTTCATTTTTGGTGTCTTCAGAATTGCGCCTGTAATAACAGCCGCAAGAATTATTAAACCGACAAATGCAAATATCATATTATTACCTTACCTTCTCTTTTCTTTTTTATCTTCTAATTTGATTTCTTCATAAGTTAATTTATAAACTTCTTTTTGATTTTCTTTTATACAATTCCATAATGGTTGATACTTGTTCACTTTTAACGCCTCTGTAAATTATGATTCGTTAACCAGTATAAGCATCATCTTGCGAATTCTTAAAATTTTGTTTTTCTAGCCACTCTTTTTCTTCTTCGCTTTCTGGAATATCTATTCTTTCAATCTTAAAAATTACAGGACGTGTCCCATCGTTACAACACGCAATCATCATTCTATCGTCATTAGTCCACTTATGCATAATTGACCCGCCTTGAAGTGCGGAATATACATATCGGCTAATCGCGTCCCACGCTTCGCCACAGAATTTGCCATTCATCAAATGGTAAAAATCATCTTGTTCTGGTGTTCTTTTTAAAACAAATGTGTCTCCCGGTCTAAAAAATGGGCATGGTCCAGATTTAGGATTTGCTAGATATTTTTCCTGTAATTCAGGAAAAACTTTGGTTTCTAATACTGTTATTTTACATTCATACTTCATAAATATCCTCCTCGTAATATAACTTATCTTAATACTATTTATTAATTTTCTTCGTTTAAAAAATTCATTATAAGTTTAATTATAACGTCTTTTTCCTCTGATTTTGATTCCGCGGTTAAAACGGTAATTGCGACTAATGTATCATTTGATATTATTATTTTACCATTTTTAATTAATGCGTGATTTCTATTTAGAAATTCTAAAAATAATGTTGCTGCGATTCTTTACATCCATCAACAAATGGATGATCTTTCACTAAAAAATACAATAAATGAGCAGCTTTTTCTTCTAATGAAGGATAAACTTCTTATCCAAAAACATTTTAATAAACTGCAGCAAGAATTCCATCTAGTTTTCCATTTTCTTTTTCAATGCCAAAAACTGATGACGTATTTTTAAACTTCATCGAATTAATAATTTTTTTACAATCAGAATAGGATAATTTATATAATGTTTCATTACCTTTTGGTTTAGCTAAAAATTGACGATCATAATCATCTAATAAATCTAAAGCTTTAGTATATTTTTTTATAACATTAACTAATGCCTCTTGATCAATATTTAATGATGATGCAAGCATCTTATTTTGTACTTCAACTGTTTTATTAAGAACTTCTATTCTTTTTTTATTAATTGAATAACCTTGTATTAATTATTCTTTTAGAACTTTGTTAGCCCATTTTCTAAAAATAATACCTCTTTGTGATTTTACTCTATACCCAACAGAAATAATCATATCAAGATTATAAATTTTTATGGTACGATTAACTTTTCTATTTCCTTCAATTTGAACTTGTGCGTTTTCCGCACATGTTGAAATAACATCTAATTCTTTATCTTTATAAATATTATTAATTGTCTAACAATTCTGGTACGATCAACGTCAAATAATAACGCCATTTCTTCTTGAGAAAGCCAAACAGTTTCATTATTAATATCTTTTCTAACATCAATTTCAAAACTATTGTCTACAAATTTTGCAATTTTAAATTCATTCATAAAATATCTCGCCCCCCTTTTTAAATTTTTCAATCTCTTTTGCAGCTAAATCTAAAGCACAAAACGAACCATCAAGAATTTCATCAAGTTTAGTTTTGATTTTTCCAAGTGATTCAAAAATCTATTTTTTATTCTAGTGCATAACATATTTAAATTTTATGACTAATGATCATCTCCTAACATGATAGTGGACCTAAGTAAAGAGGAGACGAACTCATGCCTACAATATCTTCAACTTTTAGTCTTTCAATTGAACCAGAGAATGTATAGGCAATATCTACTCTTCCGTCCTCATGTAGATAAACATTAGAAATGAAGTTATCTATTAAGAATTTCTTATCTCTACTAGTTAATGGTTCAGCATTAAATACTTTAGCAACAACATTCTCCATCGTGAACTTATCTATTAAAGGATGATTTACTCTTTCTTTGTATAAGGCCTCATTTAAATCTTCTTTTTCATCATAGAGTTCATCATATCGATGTTTAAAGGATACTGCATCAAATCCATTCTCAATCGCATTCATGATGTTATTCATCTTTGAATCTATTTGAGTAATTCTCTTCTCAAGTTCTTTAATTAAGGGATTATCTTTCTTTTGGATTTGATAAAGGTTTTCGGCTAAAGATTTACCATCAATCTCAGTTCTTAAATCTCTATTAATAGTCTTAATAACGAAGTCTTCTATTTCTTCTTTCTTGATGGGTTTTGAATCGCATAGTTTATCTTTCTTTTTTGCGTTATTGCATTTGTAGTAATGATAAACCTTACCAGTCTTTGAAGTACCAGTCTCACCAATAAAAAGACCACCACATTCAGCACATCGAAGTTTAGAAGATAATAGATATTCTTCTTTTTTATAATAGGAGCCTTTAGCTCTATTTCTTCCTAATTTTTCTTGAACCTTATCGAATATAATCCTATCGATGATAGGTGGAATACATTCGGTATTCACATTATCACCGAATCTATATTCGCCAATGTATTTCCTGTTTTGTAAAAGATGATAGAAACTACCATGAGGGAATTTCTTTCCCTTATGGTTTCTTACTCCTTGAGAATGAATGATATCTAAAACCTTAGGTATAGACATATTGTCTTTAAGATATTCACTAAAGACAAACTGAAGAACCTTAGCCTCTTCTTCAACGATGACATATTTCTTATCTACAAGCTTATAGCCATAAGGAACAACTCCTCCATTAGCTTTTCCTTGAATGACGTTCTCTTTTTCTCCACGCTTGATTTTACGAGCTAATTCGACTGAATAATATTCATTGTAAGAATCACTAATTCCTTGATATAAGATTTGTTCAGGACCATCAATGTTTGGTTCAGTGCAACTTAAAAGTTTAACACCATTCCTTGATAGTATTTCTCTATAATCAAGTGCTTGTCTTCTATTTCTTGAAAATCTATCCGATTTCCAAACAAGAACACAATCAAATAAATTATTGTAAGAATCATTGATCATCCTTTGGAACTCTGGTCTATTGTCGCTTCTTGCGGATAGTGCTCTATCAATATATGTAGCAATAATCTCAATATCATTCCCTTTAGCGAAGGCAGTGCAATATCTTATTTGACCATCAATAGATTCTTCTCTTTGGTTATCGCAAGAATATCTTGCGTAAATTACTCCTCGTTTCATTACTATGTTACCTCCTATATTAGGTGTAACATGAGTTAAGAAACAAAAAAGCCAGTTACACCTTTAATGATCAATAACTAGTTGATCCTTAATTTCTAGCTTTCTTTTTTTGAACGCGCTAGAACGTGTAGACGGCTTTGCCTCAATTGCGACCTTCTTTTACAACTT
>CAVDMV010000022.1:0-23332 GCA_963610315.1 Acutalibacteraceae bacterium | reverse complement strand
ATATAATATCTGTTTAAGCTATGAAGATTATTTTAAAACAAAAGAAGCTTCTAAAATAAGTATTTATCTTTATGAAAATCTTGATGAAGTTAATGATAATATTTTAAACGACATTTCTTTTATTGAAACTCAAGAAACTTCAATTACAAATAAAGTAATTATTGATCAATCATTAATAGAAGAAATAAAAAATAATAATTTACATAAAGTTCTTTCACTACTTAAAAAAAGTGATAAGATAAATAAAAAACATAAAGGAGAAAAAACTAATGGATAAATTTAATATTAATTATCTAGATTATCGTTCTTTACTAATCGATTCATATAAATCATTAGGATTAAATGAATATGATCTAGCGATTTTATTGCTCGTTGATAATATTTTAAAAGAACAAGTCACCTTAGTAAGCGCAGATATGCTCGCCTTAAAAATGAATCTTGATATTAAACATATCGATGCTTCTTTAAGTTCATTATTAACTAGAGGATTTATTGAATATGTTACGAATGATAATTCAATTTATACTTCAATTAAACCAACATATCGAAGATTAAAAGAAAATTTTGTTAAAGATTTAATCATTTCTTCTTCATTAGAAGATGACCAAAATAAAAAAGATGAATTAACGAATATCTTTGGTACTTTTGAAAAAGAATTAGGAAGATCTTTAACTCCAGTAGAAATTGAAAAGATTAGAGAATGGGTTTCTCAAGACGTTAAAGAAAGCTTAATTATCGATGCCTTACATGAATGCCAAAATAAATCAAAAAGAGTAACACTTAAAGGAATTGATAAGATTATTATTAAACGTCTTGCGATGAATGATATTGAAAAAGAAGGCTATTCCTCAATTAGTGAATCAAATAAGAATGATTTAGAAAAAGCGATTGATATCGCTTCAACTAGATGGACGGACGATTAATGAAAAAAGAAGATAAAGTTGTTCTTCTTCGTTCTTATTTAGATGAGATTTTACCCAATGCAAAATGTGAACTAAATTATTCAAAAGATTATGAACTTCTTATCGCGGTGATGCTAAGCGCTCAAACGACTGATAAAAAAGTAAATAAGGTTACGAAAATATTATTTTTGTCTTATCCTAGCTTAATTGATTTATCTAAAGCTAAATATGAAAATATCTATGAAATAATTAAACCTTTAGGACTAGCTTCATCTAAAGCGAAGAATGTTATTCTAATTAGTCAAAAATTAATAACAAACTTTAATGGAATAGTTCCTAATGATATAGATAAATTAATGTCTCTTAATGGAGTAGGAAGAAAAACTGCTTCTGTAGTAGTTGGTGAACTCTTTTTAGAAGAAGTTATTCCAGTTGATACACATGTAAGCCGCGTTTCTAAAAGATTAAAACTAGTTAAAGAGACAGATGAACCTGACGAAATTGAAATAAAATTAGAAAAACTTATTAAAGAAAGAAGAATTTTATTTCATCATCAAATGATTCATTTTGGCCGTTATTATTGTTTAAGTAAGTCTCCTCATTGTGAAAATTGTAAATTACAAGAAATATGTTCTTATTTTAAAAAGGTGGTTTCGATGAAATGAACCACTTTTTATTTTGATTCTATTTTTTACTATTTTTGCTAATTAAACTAAATTAAATAGTTAATATTTAGTTAATTAAAAAGTAAATTAAATAATAATATAAGAATGATTTTTTTAATTTATTTATAATAAAGTCAAGGAGAAAATAATCAATGAAAGAAGTAAACGAATTAATTAAAGAATTAACTTTAGAAGAAAAAATAGCTTTAGTATCGGGAACTAATTTTATGTATACTTATCCGATCGATAGACTTACTATCCCTTCTATTAGAATGAGCGATGGCCCACATGGCTTAAGAGTACAAAAAGAAGGAGCATCAGATAATGGCACTTCAGGAAGCGAAATCGCTACTTGTTTTCCTCCAGCTTGTTTATCGTCTTGTTCATGGAATAAAGATTTAATTTATGAAGTGGGAAAAGCAATGGGTGAAGAAGCTCTTTATTATGGTATTGATGTGATTTTAGGACCAGGAAACAATATTAAACGTAATCCTCTAGGAGGACGTAATTTTGAATATTTCTCTGAAGATCCACTTCTTTCTGGCGTCATGGCTGGAAATATGATAAAAGGAATTCAAGAAAAAGGTATAAGCGTATCTTTAAAACATTTTGCTTGTAATAATCAAGAAAATTATCGTTTTATGGGTGATTCTATTGTTGATACTCGAGCGTTAAGAGAAATATATTTAAAAGCTTTTGAAATCGCAGTGAAAGTTGGTCATCCTGATACTATCATGTGTTCTTATAATAAAATTAATGGAGTATATGTTTCGGAAAGTAAGATGCTACTTAATGATATTTTAAGAAATGAATGGGGTTTTAATGGTTTAATTATGACCGATTGGGGTGCGAGTCACAATCGAGTAAACATGCTAAAAAGTTCTTTAGATTTAGAGATGCCAGGAGACACTTCAATTTGTCGAAAATGGATTTATGAAGCGATAAAAGATAAAACATTAGAAGAAAATGTCCTTGATAATGCGGTTAAAAATGTTCTTAATCTAGTTTATAATCACTCAGAAAAAAAGGAAGAACAAAAAGAAAATTTTGCTTCACATAGTTCTTTATCTTTAAAGATGGCATTAGATTCCGCGGTTTTATTAAAAAATGAAAATAATGTTTTACCATTAAAAAAAGAAGAAAAATATTTAGTAATTGGTGATTTATTTTCCCACATGCGTTATCAAGGCTCAGGTAGTTCATTAATTAATCCTTATTTATTAATAACTCCTCAACAATCCTTTGATGAAGCAGGCGTTAATTATACATATTTAAAAGGCTATAAAGAAAATGAGGACCTACCTAATGAAGAATTATTAAAAGAAGTTAGTTCTTCTTTAGATAACTACGATACTATTTTAGCTTTTATTGGTTTAACAGATTATGTTGAATCAGAAGGTGCAGATCGAGAAACATTCTCTTTACCTAATAATCAAATTGAATTAATTAAAAGAATTGTCAATAAGAACAAGAAAGTTATTTTAGTTTTATTTGGTGGATCACCATTTGAAATACCTTGTTTAAATGAAGTTAATGGTATTTTAAATATGTATTTACCTGGTCAAGAAGGAGGACGCGCAGTCTATAAACTTCTTTTTGGAGAAGTATCTCCTTCAGGTAAATTAAGTGAAACTTGGCCTTTAACATATAATGATGTAAGTTCTTCTAAAAATTATTCAAAAGAAAGAATTGAATTATATAAAGAAAGTATTTTTGTAGGATACCGATATTATGAAAAAATTCATAAAGATGTAACATTTAATTTTGGCTATGGTTTAAGTTACACTAAATTTAAATATAGTGATATGAAGATTGAGGAAAGTGAAAATGAGATTGATGTGAGGTGCTTAGTAACTAATATTGGTCCTTATAAAGGAAGTGAAATTGTTCAGCTTTACGTTAAAGGAGTAGATAGTAATATTCCTAAACCTATCAAAGAATTGAAAGGATTTAATAAAGTTTATTTAGATAAAAATGAAACTAAAGAAGTTCATATTAAAGTAAATAAAGATGATTTAAGATATTTTAATATTAAAGAAAATAGATTTATCTTAGAAGATGGTGAATATGAATTTATGCTTAGTTCATCATTAGATAAAGTTGAATTAAAAGAAACATTATATCTTAAAGGAGAAACAAAAGAAGATATTTATCCTTACGATGTTCTTTCTTTAACTGATGATCAATTCTTCTCTTTAGTTAATATTTCTAAACCTGAAATAAAGAAAAAACCAATCACTTTAGAATCTCGTTTTAGTGATTTAAAAGAAACATTCTGGGGAAGAAGAATCTCTAAATGTGCGATGTTAATTCCTTCGATGATGAAGAAAAAAGCTTCTAAAATGGAAGAAGGTAAAGAAAAAGATAATAAAATCAAAAATGCTATATTTTTAGAAAAGATGATTTTTTCTATTTCTTTTAATGGTATGAGTATGTCGGCTGGAACTAAATTTCCATATAATAAGGCAGAAGGAATTGTTCTTATCGCGAATGGACATCTCTTTAAAGGCTTAAAAAAGATGTGCTCAAAAATAAAAGCACCAATATTACCAAAGGATAATAAATAGATTATTTAAAAAGAAAATCTCTTAAATCTTTTGGGGGATCTTAGAAAGAGAACAAAGAAATTTTAAGAAGATATACAACATAAGTTGTAATTGTTCTTATTTAATCCAAATCTCTTTAAAAATGTGTTAGAATTCATTATGTACCTCCTTATAATAATGCAATTAACACACATATTATATTGAGGTACCTAATCAAAATAAAACTCTTAAATTCTATGGGGTCGAGGAAAACAAAAATTTTCGGCGAAAACCCTAAAAGATTTAAGAGAGCCATAATATTTAGGTAACATAAAAAAGCGCCGTGCTGCGCTTTTTTTGTTACTCACAGATTAAACATTTTATCAATTGCTTCTAGAAATTTAATTCTTGGCATATAAGCTTGTTCGATTAAAATACCTTTTTCTTTTATTGACTCTAATGTCGCGGATTTTCTTGTCGAATTTTCATATAGATTAATCATATCTTCCGCGGAAACCATATAGATTTGATCTAATGTCTTAAAATAGATTAAAAAGAAAGCAATGCCACCTTGAGAAAGAACTTTTTTAAGGTGTTTAATTTGATGAAGAGGAATATTATTAAAAGTTAATGATGTTTTTGATAACGTCTCTTTACATTCAAAATCAATATATTTACCTTTGTATACTCCGTTATAATCAGTTTCAGATTGCTTTTCAAAATATGCTTCAGTTATTCTACCAGCTTTATAATCATTTTTAACAACACGAATTGGTGTTGGTCTTTTAGATAATAAAGCTAAATCATTATCTTCATAAAATTGACAAGATAAGGTAACGGCGTGTTCAAAATCCATCCCTCTATTTGCGTTAGAAAGAGATTTCTTCTTTTGAGAATATGGATTAAGGTCTTTATTTTCATTTTGAGAAATTACTTTTTTATTATTTGGATAATTAATCATAACATACCTACTTAATAACTTTCTTACATTCTTCAATTAAGTCATCTTTTGTGACTGTTTCGTTATTGAATAACTTCGTAATTAAGGCTTTAATTGGAGTAGAATAAGTTGAAGAATGTTCAATAACTTTTAAATATTCTTCTAAAACAATATCTTTTCTTTCATCCATTGCTTTATAAAGATTCTTTAAATCAATCGCATCATTTAATGGATCATGAGATATGCCTGTAGGTTCAACATTAAATAATTTGATGTAATTAACTAAAGAATAGTTATTATTATGTGCATCTTTTATATATTTAGATATATAAGGAAGATAATCAAAGATATTGTTAACGATACTATAACAATATGAATAATTATTAGGCTTCGAAAAATTAATTGAATCAATAATCATTTTTGCGTCATTATTTCCAAAAGTGACAAAGAGAACATCACTTGAAGGTAAAGAAACAAAAC
The DNA here is from genome assembly GCA_963610315.1 of Acutalibacteraceae bacterium. Taxonomy (GTDB): domain Bacteria; phylum Bacillota_I; class Bacilli_A; order RFN20; family CAG-449; genus UBA3210. Next base: position 17,820 of record CAVDMV010000022.1, on the reverse strand, counting down.
TTTGAAATTTCTTAAAAGCTTCTTCAACGCTTACCCCATTTTCTTTTAAAGTTTTTTCAGTAATAGAAGTCATTTGTTCAACAATACTACCAATAATACCTAAAGGCTTAACAAAAATTTTAAATGTCCTTTGTTCTTCTGTATCAATAATATTCTTATCTTCATCGAGCATAACTTTTATCGCGCCGATTGCGATAATTTCATGCGAAAATTGTGTTCCTTCAAAATCGAGGAACACGATTGCTTTTTTGTTTTTTAAATATCTTTTAAATGAGTCCATTGTTTCACCAACCTCAGTAATTATAAAGCAATAACGATATATTTTAAATGATATAAGAAACAAAATAGTAATTTATAAATTAATTGAGATGATATTGAAAATAAAAAGAGACTTTGATAAAGCCTCTTTAGAAAGTGTCAATAAATCTTTTTATTAATAATATAACAATACCTATTAATGAAAATGAGGCAAATGAATACATTACAATTGATAATATTCCAAATGTTGTAGTAATGGTTAAAGAATTTTTATATTTCATATTATCATTTTTAAAGAATTCCATTGTCTCAAGCATATTTTTATTGCATAAATTAAAGAATACAATGCCTAACGTAATAAAAATAGCGATTGCAAATATTGCGAATATAGTTGTTATAATTATTTTCTTCTTATTGATTATCATATTATTTTACTCCTTCTTTTTTATAACTTTGAATCGTTTCTTTTTGGTATTTAATGTATTTTATATAAAATATTATATTCACAATAAACAAAGCTAAACACGTATTTAACAAGATAGAAACTAAAATTAAATAATATAAAATAGTTGAAGGTGACATTGAACTAATTCCATTGGTAATTAATAGAACTAATAATCCACCTATAAGCCTAATACATGTAATACCTAGATAAATTACTAAGGAACTTAATAAGATTAAAATAATCGAACTTATCAAGATTCTTTTATTGTATTTTTTTATTTCATCCATAAATTGCTCCTCCTATATATTAACAAACGATAGATTATCGTAATATCCAACATTGCTATTATTTTTAATATATTTATTAGTTTGATAATTTGGATATGATTTTATGCTGTTAACTAAAATTTCTGGCTTATAAATTAAATAATTAAAATTTTCATGTGCAAAAACTTTATCATTTGAAACTAAATTCCAAGCCTCTTCCGCGAAAGATGAACAATTATAAGTTGGTAACCATGTGTCATGATTATTTATAAATAAATTCAATTTGATTAGTTGATCCAAATTAATACCTATTGATAACGACACTCGACCATTCATTTCATTTAATACGTTAACTTTATAAGAATCTAAATTATATATTGAACATTTATGGGAACTTAAATTACCATAATTTCCTATCGTAACTGTTTCATCGTTTTTTAACGTCATTTTTCCAAAACTAACTGCGCCTTTTTTGTAATTTTTAAAACTAATAAAAGCATGTCCTCCAACATCTACATTAGAAGAAATATAATATGGTGAATAATAGGAAAAAATAGATAATTCACCTATATAAGAGCAAGAAGTACCATAAGTAGATCTACCTTGCTCTTTAATATCTGCATCTTTAATTACATTAACATTATAATTTAAAATAGTTGTAGTTAAAACTACTAATAATGCACTAATATTCATAATAATTTCCCTCAATAACCTTTTTTATCATTATACTATACTCCCGTATTAATTTTTGTCAATAACTGTTTTTCATGTAAATTTTGAATTCGCATTAGCGTTACTATAATTAAATTATAAGAAAAATTTAAGTTAAATCTTCTTTATATGGTAATTATTAAGATTTAGCTATTTTTACTATAATCTAGGCTCGATAGTATGCTTTTTTAAAATTTTAGAAATAAATGCTCATAAATAAGGTGATTTTTTGCTTTTTTATCATTTCCATTTTATAATTATTTAAGTCACTTAAAAAACTATTCTAAGTGGAAAGAGAGTATCGTTATGAACAAAGAAGAACTATATAATTACTTCCTTAATCAATTAACTAATGGTGATTGCTATTTAGTTATTGGTAAAGGAAAAGCAAGGTATAAGATGGCTCGAGGATCTTTTAAAACAAAAGATAATATCTTCGAACGAAGAAAGTTAACTTTCCTTTTTCAAGATGGTAAAAGATATATGTTCTCAGATGGACAAACTCAAGCTGAAATCATTGTTGATAAAGAAGATTATGTTAAATTCCATTTCCATGTTGATCCTGGTTTTAATCGTTTTACCTTAAGATTTAAAACGTTTACTGATGAACATATCTATGGTTGTGGAGAACAATATTCGACTTTAGATTTAAAAGGTAAAGATGTACCTATTTGGGTAAGTGAACATCAACAAGTCTTAAAAATCGCGAAAAAGCAATTACGAGAAAGACTTCATGGACCTAATCCATCTTATGAAGCACCTTATAAAGATCATCAAACATATTGTTCTACTCCTTCATTTATTTCTTCTAAAGGATATGCAATATATTGTCATGAAGATACATATGGTTTCTTATCATTCAAAAAAGATGAATTATTTATTAAATTTAGAGAAATTCCTCAATCTATTTCCCTTCTTTGTGCAGATTCTTTATTAGAACTTTCTCAAGATGTTTCTCGCTTAGTAGGTTTACAACCTCGTGTTCCTAGTTGGGTTAATGATGGAGTAATTCTTGCCGTTCAGGGTGGTAGCGAAGTCTTATTAAAAAAATATGAGGAAGCAAAGAAAAGAGGTTTAAAAGTCGCGGCGATTTGGTGTCAAGATTGGTGCGGAAATGTCGTTACTTCTTTCGGTTATCAAGTTTATTGGAATTGGGAAGCGGATGAAAAACTATATCCTAATTTAAAAGAGATTATTAAAAATCTTAATAAAGAGGGGGTTAGATTCTTAGGTTATATTAATACTTTCTTAAAAGAAGGGTGTCCTCAATATAATGAAGCGAAGAAAAAAGCTTTCTTAATTAGAAAAAAGAATGGCTCAGTTTATCATATTAAATCAACTACCTTCAATGCCGGCATTGTCGATTTAACTAATCCAACGGCTAGAGAATGGTATATGAATATCATTAAGAAAAATATGATTGAATATGGCTTATCTGGTTGGATGGCTGATTTTGGTGAATATTTACCAACTGATTCAGTTTGTTATGGAGGAGTAAGTGAAAAACTGCATAATAGATGGCCAACTATGTGGGCTAAATGTAATTTCGATGCAGTTAAAGAAGAGGATAAAGAAGATGAAATTTTCTTCTTCTCGCGCGCGGCTTACGCACATACATTCCAATTTACTAATTCGATGTGGAATGGTGATCAACATGTTGATTTCTCTGATGAATATGGCTTAGGTTCAGTTGTTCCTGCTTCTTTATCATTAGCTTGCTCAGGATGTGGAGTTATCCATTCGGATATTGGAGGTTATACAACTATTACTACTCTTTATCCAATGAAACGAAATGCAGAATTATTTAATAGATGGTCAGAAATGAATATCTTCACGCCGATTTATCGAACTCATGAAGGTAATCAACCTAAGAATAATGTTCAATATGATAATGAAGAAACTTATGATGAATTTATTCAAAATACTAACTATTTCGTTGGACTAAAAAAATATCGAGAAGACTTATATGAAGAATATTATAAAAATAATACTCCAATGATTAGACCATTATTCTTCCATTATGATGAAGAAGAAGCATATATAAATAAAAAAGAATATATGTTTGGAGAAGATATTATCGTTTCTCCAGTTCTTCGACCTAACGAAAAAGAACATACTTATTATCTTCCTAAAGGTGAATGGGTTCAATTCTTCACTAATGAAGAAGTTAAAGATGGAGTAGGAAAAGTTCCTTCTCCTATCGGACTACCAATCGCCTTTTATCGAAAAGATAGTAAATATGTAGATATATTTAAAAATTTAAAGAAAGATATAGGAGGAAAATAATATGAAATACTTTCTTGATTCAGCAAAATTAAATGAAATCGATTATGCTTACAAAAATTATAAGATTGATGGAGTTACAACTAACCCAAAACACATTATGAATTCAGGAAAAGAATTCTTAGAAGCTATTACTGATATTGCTAAATGGGTAAAGGAAAATGATCTTGTAGGGATGGATAAATTCCCAGTTTCAGTTGAAATTAATCCTCATCTTGCGTCGGCAGAAGAAATGGTAAGTGAAGCAAAGAAAATCTCTGCATTATGCGAAAACTTTGTCATTAAGATTCCTTGTACTACTGAAGGTGTAAAAGCGGCTTATTTCCTTGAAAAAGAAGGAATTAGAACTAATGTAACCTTAGTATTTTCTCCTTCACAAGCTCTTCAAGCTGGTCGAATTAATGCAAAATTTGTTTCTCCTTTCGTCGGATGGAAAGAAAATAATGGTGAAGATACCTATGACTATATGAAGAAATTAGTTAATATTTATAAAGAAAAAGGCTATAAAACAGAAATTATTGTCGCGGCAGTTAGAAACGGTAAACAAATCGCGGATGCAGCTGAAATGGGCGCGGATATTGTTACGGCAGGACTAACTGTTTATGAAGATAGCTTCAATCATCCTTTTACTAGCTATGGACTAGGTGTATTCCAAGATGCTTGGGACAAAACAAAGGGGAATTAACATGAAAGTTGCGTTTATTGGTCTCGGCATTATGGGTATGCCAATGGCAACTAATGTCTCAAAAAAATATGATTTAATTGGTTATGATATCGTAAAAAAAGAAACACCATTTAAGTTTGCTTCTTCTTATAAAGAATGTGTTGATTTCGCGGATGTTATTATCTCAATGGTACCAAAGAATGAACATATGTTAGCCCTTTATAAAGAAATTAAAACTTTCTTAAGAAAAGGTCAAATCTGGATTGATATGTCAACTATTTCTCCTTCAACTAACGTCGGCGTAAGTGAAGATTTATTAGGCACTGGAGTGGAATTACTCGATTGCCCAGTTGTTAAATCTCAACCTGCCGCGGTTAAAGGTGAACTAGGAATTTATGTAGGAGGAAACAAAGAAACATACTTAAAAGTCCATGATATTCTTGCTTGTATGGGTAAAAATATTATCTATATGGGTAGTCACGGAGCTGGTTTACAAATGAAAATTCTTCATAATGCTTTAGTTGGAGAAATTCAAAATGGTGTAAACGAAATTTTAGGTCTCGCTCAAGCTTTAAATTTAAATTTAGAAGATGTTGTAACGGCATTTTCTTATGGAGGAGCGAGTAATTTCTATTTAGATACAAAAGCAAAGAATATTATTTCTAATACTTATCCAACAGCCTTTTCTGTCAGCAATATGAACAAAGATGTTCATTTCGCTCGTGAAATGGCATTAGATGCCAAAAAAGAATGCCCTAGTTTAAATCGAGTCGTTGAAGTATATGAAAAAGCGATGGAAGAAGGACTAGAAAAAGAAGATTTCTCTGCTTCATATAAAATTGTTAACGAGGTGAAATAATATGAGAAAACCAATTATTGGTATCGTTTGTTTAGTAAGAAAAACATTTGATTATGAAACTGCTTTTAAACTTTATGAAGAAAGAACTAAAAAAATAATGGAAGATTCTTCTATTGATTGGGTATATTATCCAACGATGGTCATTGAAGAAGGTGAAGCAAAAAAAGCTGGTGAATATTTTGTTGAAAAACATGTTGATGCATTAGTTGTTGTTTCAGCTACATTCCATTTAGGTTGTTTAGCGCTAATTTTACATAATATCGTTAAAAAGCCTTTCTTATTACAAGGATATAATGAACTTCCATATGATGGAGGTAAAATTAGACTTAATGCCGTCTGCGGCGTCAATTTAAATGCTTCGAACCTTTATAAAGGTGGAGTAGATGATTATGTAGTTTATGTCGGCGATGAGATTGATCACGATTGGCTTAAAGCAATCAAGATGAAAACAGCTTTAGAAAATTCTAATGTTGGTTTAATTGGCTTTAGAGCCCAAGGTTTCTATAATGTTGGAGTCGATGAACTTCATTTATATAAAGAACTAGGAATCTTAATTTCTCATTATGAATTAAGCGATTTCTTCGGTGGAGAAGCTAGCGAAGAAGAAATTCTTAAAGAAGAAAAAGAACTTCGTACAACATTTGATTGTAAGAAATTAAATGATAATCAAGTTAGACAAGTTTCTCGCCTCATTGTTGTATGTTCTAAATTTATGAAAGAAAAAGGTCTTGATGTTGTCGCGATACGTTGTTGGCCAGAATTTGCTAAAAACTACGGTGTTTCACCTTGTGCGATGATGTCAGTTTTACAATCTCGAGGCTTATTACTTGCTTGTGAAGGTGATATAGAAGCCGCTTTATCAATGGTCGCGGTTCGCGCGGCTGGTGAAGAAACACCATTCATGGCTGATTTATCACAAGTAAATTACAAAGAGAATTATGCTTTATTATGGCATGATGGTGTCGCACCTTGTAATTTATGGGATAAGAAATGTAATAGATCACTAGAAACATATTTTGCTGGAGGAAAAGGCGTCACGGCTGACTTTGTTTTAAAACCAGGTAAGATGTCAATTTTAAGAATTGATTCAGCAAGAGGAAAAACAAGAATTTATTATGAAGAAGGGGAAGCTTTTCAAATGAGTAAAGATTTATCAGGAACTTATGCAAAAGTTGTCTTCTCTCGCCCAATTAATGAAGTAGTTGATACGGTTACTTATACTGGAGTCGCGCATCACGTCATTATGGGATATGTTCAATATAAGAAAGCGATGCGTTATCTTGCACGCATTATGTCTTGGGAGATTTTAGATGGAAATACTAAGTGTTACTGATCCATCTTTTAAAGAATATGGATACAAATTAAAAATTGATACATCAGAAATTGTTTCTTATTTAAAAAATAAAGCGAAAATGCCTGAAACAAACAATATCTATGTTCGTGATGATCTTTTGATGCATTCATTAAAAGGGATTAACGAAATTCAAGAAGAAGTCTATTGGTTTAGTGATATTGAAGTCGGTTACTGTAACGGTTACAATTCTTTACTAAATTGTTTAGAGTATCATCTTTGCGCAGAAGTAAATGTCGCTGGAGATGATTTAGTTTTATTACTCGCGAAAGAAAGTGATATTAAAGATGGAAAAGTTTCTTCTAGTGATATTAAAGCTTTCTTAGTAAAAAAAGGTGAAGCGATAGTTTTATTCCCTCGCATTTTACATTTTTCTCCATGTAAAGTTCAAGATGAGGGCTTCACCTGCGCGGTAATTTTACTTGATAAAACTAATATGGATTTAGTAACTAAACCAGTAGATCGTCGTTTATGGAAGATAAATAAATATTTACTCGCTCATAAAGACTCACTTCAAGCTTCTCAAGGAGCTTATATTGGTATCGAAGGAGAAAATATAAAGGTGGAATATTAGATGTGGGTCGAAATAGTTTTTATTCTCATTATCTTCTTATCTAATATTATTCAAACTATTACAGGCTTCGCGGGAACAGTTCTCGCAATGCCTTTATCACTTAAATTAGTTGGTGGGGACGTGGCTAAGCCTGTCTTAAATCTCGTCGCGTTAATTGTATGTATCTACGTCGTAATAAGAAATTTTAAAGATATCTCTTGGAAACATCTATTAATCATTCTTCTTTCAGTAGGTTCGGGTTTTGGACTAGGTTTCTTAGTTGAATTAATTCCTATTGAAGGAAAGATACTTCTATATATCTATGGAGGAATAGTTATCTTAATGGCGATAACTTTCTTCTTTATCGATTTTGAAAAAGTCAATATTCCGAAATGGATTATGATCATTTTCTTAGTTCTAGGTGGAATTATTCATAAATTATATATTTCTGGAGGACCATTTGTTGTCATCTATGGTCTACATGAATTAAAAGATAAAAATAGCTTTAGAGCTACCTTATCTTCTTTATGGATCGTCCTTAATTCGATGCTTTTTACTACCCAGATGGTTAATGGTTTATTTACTAGTGAAGTTTGGATTTTATTTGCCATTGGAGCCGGAGTAACGATTTTAAGCTTAATAATAGGATCAATAATCGCACCTAAATTATCAAAAAAATTATTTATGAAAATAACTTGTTTACTTTTATTTATCTCAGGGGTTACACTATTTATATGATGAATTTAACTACAACACAAAAAAAATTGATAAAAATTATTTTCGTTAACGGGAGTTCATCTCGTTCACGTCTCGCGTGTGACTTATCCTTAACGAATGCTGCTTTAACTTTGTCTTTAAAACCGTTACTTGAAGAAAATATTATTCTTGAAGAAAAGTCACTTGAAACAAAAGTAGGTCGAAAACAAGTTAATTTAACATTAAATCCTGAATATGGATATTTCTTTGGAATCGATGTAAGAAAGCATAATATCTATTATTCAATGATGAATTTTAAAGGTGAGATTGTGTCTTACGCTTCAAATAAAATAACTTCTTTAAAAGATTTTGTTTCTCCTTTCTTAGATAAGATCCTTGGAACAGGAATTACCTTAAGAGGACAAATTAGTGATGATATTCTTAAGAAAAAATATCCTTCATTAGTAGAAGAATTAAAATTAGTTAAAGGCGATAAATATATTTTTAATAACGTTGACGCGCTTGCCGATATTTATTCTTTATATCATAATGAAGATAAAAACTTCCTATTAGTGAAATATGGTCCAGGGGTTGGTTCATCAATTTACGTTCATGGAAAATCTTTAGGCAATAAATCAGAATTAGGACATACTTATTATAATGATAAGACAGTAGAAGAAAATATTTCTTATTTAACATTACTCGGTAAAGAATTAGAAGAAAATGAAGGTAATGAACTTATCTTAAATGATGAATTTAAATTAAATAAAGTCTTACATATTCTTTCTTTTAGTTTATGTAACGCCGATTCGTTATTGTCTTTACAAAAGATAATTCTTTCTGGAGCGTTATTATCTAATGAAGAAGTAAAAGAAAAATTAAATAGCGAATTAAAGAAGATTGAAAGTGATTTTGATACATGTAAAATTTGTATTTATCCAAATTATAATGAAATTAACATCAAAAAAAGCTCACTAGGAGCTTTTAATGAAATATTTAAATAATATTATTTAAGAATGAGATTTCTCTTATCGATAAGAGAAATCTTTTCTTTTTCTGTTATTCCTTTGACAATAACTTGATCTTTTAAAGAAGTGACTTCAATTTCTCTAAATTTATTTTCTAAAGAATCATCAAAATAATATTTATAAGTAAATGAACCTTCTTTTAAAGGATAGATTTCAAATATAATTTCTTCATTCTTATTTAAAGGAATAACTGAACCTTCTTTAATAAAATAGATTGGTAAATCTCCAGGTTTATTTATTAATGTTAAATTACCCTTATAAGGTTTTTTATTATAAAAATAAGTGCCCTTAGGTAAAGAGATATTGACTTCTACTTGCCCTTCATTAAATATTGGGCAAACTAGTAATGAATCACCTAACATAAATAAATCAGATTCTTCATCATAATCTTCTTCATTAAGGAAAATAGGATAAATTAAAGGAAGATAAGTTTCTACTTTATGATTAGCTTCAGAAAAGATATATGGAACTAATTCATGACGTAAAGAAAATAATTTTTTAATTTTTTCTTTTTCGCTTTCATATAACCAAGGCATGGTTGAACTTCCGTCTTCATTCCAAGAATGAAGCGTAAAACGAGGAGTAAATAACCCATAACTAATCCATCTTAAGAATAATTCTTTACTAGGCTTTTTCCCAGCAAATCCTCCGATATCTTGACCAATAAAGGTAAAACCAGTTAAAGAAGCGGTCATCGCCATCTTGTGATTACCTCTAAAATCTTCAAAAGAAGTGTTATTATCACCAGTCCAAGTTTCGGCAATTCTTTGAAATCCGGCGCAGGCTGAACGAGTTACTGCCATATGACGTTCGTCTTTATTAACGGCTTCAAAAGAAGAAGATATCATTAAATAGGAAAATAAAGGCCTAATCAATTTAGCTTTAATTTCTTTATTAAAGCCATGAGCATAAACAAATTCATCATGAATATCATATTCGTTATTATCGTTCCAAATACTTTCAAAACCTAAATCGACAAGTTTTTCCTTAATGTTTCTTGACCAGAATTTATATGCGTCAGGATGCGTAAAATCGAGGTAACTACCCATTCCTCCCCAATAAGGGAAAGTATAAGGTGTACCATCTTTATAATGTAAGAACCAACCGTTTTTTGCGATATAATCATATAGAGGATGAGTAGTTAAAAATGCTGGCTTAACGTTAGGTAAAAAATTAATGCCGAGCTTTTTAAAATCACTAGAAAATGCTTTTGGATCAGGGAATTTATCATAATTCCAGTTAAATGTACAACGTTTATCACCGATTTGAGTATATCCTGATGATAAATAGAATCCTCCGCAGGAGAGGGAATATTCTTTTAGTTTGTTTTTAAATTCGTTAAAGGCGATAAGAGGTTTATCACTATCAGTATAAGCCATCGTCGAAGCACAATATTCAAAAGACCAGCGAGGAGGGAGAAAAGATTTACCAGTTAAGAAAGTAAAACGTTTAACAATTTCTTTTACTGTTCCAAAGATAATATAATAAACTAAATTTTCTTCTTCAAAATGGACATATTTATATTTTTCATAATAGTTATTGTGCTCACGACCAAAATCAATTTCACCATTTGAATAAGTATCGTAATATATGCCATAACTTCCTACCGAATTCTTACAAATATAGAAAGGAATTTGTTTATATAGTGGATCAGAACTTAATGCGTTAAATCCTAAGGCGTCAAATGTTTCTAATTTAAAGTGACATAAATTTTTATTAATTGGACCAGTTTTATCACCTAGACCATAGATATGTTCATTTTCTTCTCTTGAGAGATAATGATAACTTCCTTTACCTAGTTCACCTTCAAAATTATAAGCAATAATTTCACGATCTTTAAAGAGTAATTTATCGTTCTTATAATATGAGATGAGGAAGTTATTTAAATTTATTTTAATCGTTATATCATCAATTTTAATTTCATCTTCATTGATATCTAAAACTTCTAAGCCTTCTTTCGATAATCTATTTCGACCTTCAAAAGGTAACGTTAATTCGCCAGGACAAATAGAATAAGTAGGTATTAAATCTTCTTTATTTTTATACATGGCAACTCTTAACATATGAGAAAAGAAATCTAATTGTACAAAGTTATCTTCACACTTGTAGATTCTTTGTCCCTTACTAGAAGAGATTAATTTAAAGACGTGGTTATATTTCATTTTGGATCTCCTTTAAAAGTGTTTATTAGTAAAGGTAAATAATTTATACGACTCATTTTAGTATTATTCAGTCTAAAACGTAATACTTTATGTTTACTTTTATCCCATTTAGGTAAAGTCGGACCATTAGGATCACCATATTTTATAAAATTAGAAAAATAATTTACCATTAAGAGGGATACTTTATTATCTTCTTCATCATATGGTCTCCAAGATTTATTTAAAGTATTAAACGCGTATCTTAAGTCAGAAGAATGAAAGGCAAGGTTTTTATCACCTTTTGCATTTACATCAAAATAATATGCATAAGTATTATTTTTTGTCGCGTATTTTCGAGCCATAATTGCTAAAAGAAACGTAAACATATCATTATTAGTAAAACCGATGATCGTTGGAATAGAGATTTTATGTTTTAATAAATTTTCTTCTGTATCAGTTAAATAATAATGATCAATCATTGTCATAGTTGATATTTGATTATCTTTTCTTCTTGCTTTAACTTTCTCTAATGCGTCAAAAATCTTTTTTGGTTCTACTTTCCTAAATTCTTCTAAAGAAGAACATGAACATTCTTTCATGACGTCTAAATAATATTCACGTCTTTCTTCAACTTTTTTAGGTGTTGCGATCGAAGGAAATTTTCCTCCGCCTGACATCATAATCGCTTTTTTAAATAGTCCATTGACACGAGAAGAAACTAACATTGCTTGAATTGACATCGCCCCGGCTGATTGACCCATAATGGTGACGTTAGAAGGATCCCCACCGAAATCTTTAATATGATGATTAACCCATTTTAATGCGACTACTTGGTCATCAAAACCAAAATTACCATCATGATGAAATTCTTTTTCAATCTCTTCATGACAGAAATAACCGAATATCCCAACACGGTATTGAATAAATACGCTTACTATTCCGTTACGCGCGTAAATTTCTCCATCAAAGGCCGATTCTGAATTCGCTCCTGAATCAAAGCCGCCTCCATGAATAAAGACCATGACAGGATGATTAACGCCTTCTTTAGGAGTAAAAATATTTAAATTAAGACAATCTTCTGAATAAGTAAAATTTATTCCTTCACGGAATTCTTTATGATAAAACATTCTTGCAGGTACTTCTAAATGAGGATAATAACATCTTTTTTGAATGCAAGCATCACCATAATTAAATGCATTAAAATCTCCTAAAAAGGAGATTTCTTCTGCGTATTTAAATCGAGAGGCTTTAGCGAAAGGAATACCTAAATATGCATTAGAGTATTCTCTTTCTAACCCATTAATAGTACCTAATTTAGTTTTTAGGCTAACCATTACTATTCACCACCAATTGTAATTTCGTTATTTTCTACTTGGCTAGCAAGGAGAACTTCTTTTTGATCTTGTAATTCTTCTGTTTTCTTTTTGTTTAATCCATAAATGAAGATTAAGACAAGTCCCATAAGTAAGAATAATACTGCAGGGATAATAGTTGCCATATAATACATGACATTTAATGTTGAAGCAGTTTGTACAGCACCTGAACCGGATTTATAATTCATGCCGATTAAAGCTCCATTTACCGCGACTGCCGCGACAACTTGACCTAATTTTCTAAAGAACATGAATACGGAATAAGAAGATCCATCATTTCTTAAACCAGTTTTAACTTCGACTTCATCAATCGCGTCAGTGGCTAGAGCCCACATTTCAAGAGTTATAATTGATAAACCAATTCCAGAAATTAAACAGAATACTAAGAATAATGCAGGTACTTTAATAATGACATCTTTTAAGAAGATTAAGATGAAGTTTGGAATAGCCGCGACTAAAGAACCAACAATACATAATTCCTTTTTACCATATTTTTTAACAAGTTTTCCAGCGAAGAACATTAGTACGACCATTGGTCCATATGTACAAGCTTGAGAAGCAAGATTCATCCAGTTCGCGGAGAATAAATCGTTAAATAAATATGTATAGAATGATTGAGTAAACATTTGTCCGGCTAGGAGAAGTAAACCAACTAAACAAACGGCGACAAATGATTTATTCTTTAATAGAGTTTTGGCAATTCTTGCCGTTTCACCTTTTTTATGAACACTAGGTTTAGCGACAACTCTTTCTTTGTTATTTTTATATGCGACAAATAAGAGAATAGAGCCTATGATGGCAAGGATAGCTACCCCAATAATAATTGGTAAATATTGAACTTGTGTTAATTGCTTACCGTTTTCACCAATCACTGGATTACCTTCAGCATCAAATACTTTCTTTGAATAAAACATGGTAAGAACTAAGATTGGCATGGAGCCAAGTGCCGCTCCAGCTGATCTAAAGACAGAGAGTTTATTTCTTTCTTTTACGTCGGTAGTAACGACACTCGCGAGAGATCCATAAGGGATTTGATGAACAGTATAAATCATACCAAATAAGATATATGTAACCGCGGCATAAATACTTACTCCGACTGTTCCCATCTTGGTAGCTAGTTCTGGCCAAGGAAGGAACATTAAGATAGTAGCGATACCTAAAGGAATCGCGACCCATTTCATCCAAATTCTATAACGACCTTCTTTACCTGGTTTTCTAATATCGACAATTCGACCCATGATTGGATCATTAATTGCATCCCAGATTCTAGCGAAAACAAACATTAACATAATAAATAAAGGAGCTAAACCTAAAATATCAGTATAATATTTTTGTAAGATGGTGGTTACAGTAGAGAAACATAGACATCCTGCAAAATCGCCTAATGCATAGCCTATATAATCCTTAGATTGTAAACCGGAAGTTTTTTCGATGTAGGTACGCTTAGTTTCTACACCAGTTTGATTATCTTTTTCCATAATATTTTCCTTTCAAGGACATAACCTATAAGTTTATCTTAACATAAATGTAAGCGCTTTACTAAAATATATAGATTTTTATAATTAATTTTTTAAGTCGCTTAAATAATATGACTAAAATAACCAGTATTATAGAAAAAATAAGTTTAAAAAAGGTAAATAAAAAACCTTCTGTCGTAGAGAAGGTTTAATGATATTTATAATTTATTTTGATATTAATGTGATGAAAGAAGAGATTTCTCTTTCTGTCATGCCACCCATTTTTAAATATTCTTTTGCGCTTGAAACTAGATTAATTGAAGGATAATCTTCTTTTTTTGTTTTTGAATCTAAACATTCAACAAATGAATCAAAATATAAATTTACGACTGCATTATATTTAGAAGAATCATTTTCTAATGAGAACTTATAATAATTATAATAAGTAGTCATATAATCTACTTTCATTTCTTCATAGGTCGATCCGGCAAGAGCTTCAATTAAGAAACAAACAAATCCTGTACGATCTTTTCCTTCCATACAATGAATGTAATATGGTCCATTATGATTTAACATATATCTTAAGCCAGTTACTAGTTTTGTAGCATAAGTTGAAGTTGAATAACCTGAACCCATACTTAAGAGAACCATATTATCATTATCGTAGAGAGATTTTGTATATGTAGAAACAAAATCATCTTGAGAGATATATTTATTCATTGTTTCAGTTGAATCGGCTAAATCAATAACACATTTAATGTTATTTTTTTCAAGAAGTGAATCAGTAATTTTCGCTCTTGAACGAGAATTATCAACAGGTGAAGCTCCTCGATAAAGGAAATTATCTTTTAAAGAACCACCTTTTAAAGGTCTAAAATTAGAGAATTCTTCATCACTAGAATAAGTAGTTCGATCTAAAGAATAAGATTGACCTAAGGCGTTCTGCGTTACAAGATATTTTTCTTTTTCATTAAGAGAAATACTAACAGTGTAACTTTCGCTTAATGAAGCATTATCCCAAATACCGATATTATTGTAAGTAAGAGTGAGATATTCATCACTTGGATAACTTACTAATACTGGTTCACCGTTTTTAACATAATATCCATTGTAATAAGGTATATCATTAAGTGAGAAACCATTAGAGAAGTTGATATTAACGCTATCACCTAGAGAGAAACCTAAAGAAACAAAGTCTTCGTTACTAACTAAGATGGTGGCTGATTTAAAAGTGAGATTTTCTTTAATCGCACAATCTTTTAAAATTGGAGTTTTACTTCCGCAGGAAGTTAGTCCTAAAAGAAGAATTGAACTTAAGAAAGAAGTAGTTAATTTATTTAAAGTTGTCATAATTTACCTCCTATTAATTACCATTATAAAGGTAAGTTAAATATGTGTCAAACACCAAAAAAGGTGGTTTTCACCACCTATTTGTTCTTTAATGAATCTCTAACAAAATTACAATCAACATGTTGGAAAGTAATTGTATCAACATAAGGTAAAGAAGAAGTTACAATACCTTTATCTTCAACTGTCCAAACATTAATAATATGCTTTTTATAATATCTACGAACTTTCTTCATATTTAAGAAGGTGTATTCTAAATCTACTCCTTCAAAGAAATGTCTAAAATGATAGACGTATTCATGCTTATTATCATGAGCGACTAATAATTGACGAACAATACCGAATTTTTTAAATGGAAGTAAAGCACGTGGATCAAAAGATATTAACATATATTTAGATTTATCTTTAATATCTTTTAATTCTTCTTTTAGTTTATTCGCTAAAGCTTTGTAATTTCTTTTATAAACTTTTAATTCAATAACTAAAGGGACGCGTTCATTAATTAAAGATAAGACTTCTTGTAAAGATGGGATTTGTTCATCATCTTTAAGAAGATAATTATTCTTTAATTCTTCTAAGGTTAAATCTTCAACAATACCTTCTTTTCCAGTTACTCTTAATAAAGAAGAATCATGAATTACGACTAATTTATTATCTTTTGTTAGATGAACATCAAGTTCAATCGCCATATCGTTTTTAATCGCGTTTTTAAAAGCTCTAAGACCATTTTCAATATCGACTGAATTATGATATCCTCGATGACATATGCCATAAAAGAAACGTGGATCTAATGATTTTTTTAATTCTTCTTTTTTCATATTAATCCTCTTGATCAAATGCTTCTAATCCTTTTGAAATTTTTACTTTATTAGTTTTAATGTTCTTTACAAACATAAAGACTATAGTTGAAACACTTAAACAACTTAAAGCATAGATTGGTAAGAAACCAAAGTCAAGGCCATCAATTAACATTAAGGAACCTAATGCAATTGGAGTGATAGTTTGGCTAGCCATACTAGAAGCGTAATAATAACCAGTAAATGCACCAATCTTTTTGGAAGAGCATAATTCGACTACCATTGGGAAGGAATTGACGTGAACTAATGACATACCTAAACCCTTAATAAACCAAATTACATAAATAATAAATGGGAAAGTTCCACTTCCCGCGGCTCCTTGAAGGAAAGTAAATGAAGCAATAACCCAGAATAAATAACTTAGTAACGATAAAGCTAAACCTGAAACAACGGTCCATTTTCTACCAATCTTTTCAGCGATAATGCCACCGAAAGCAAAACCAATAACTGAACCAATACCGCCGACAATTGTATTAATCATATTTGAAGAAGTAGAAGCTTTTAAATAATAAATAGTATAGTTACCCATGAAAGTAGCGATACCGTTATCAGCCATAAACCAGAAGAATTCTGCGATTAAGATAAAGATTAACATTCTCTTATTCGCTTTAGACATTGGTTTATCATCTTCAATTTTATTTTCAACCGCGGCTAATTCTTCGCCTAAGGCTAATTCATCTTTCATTTCTTCTTCAATCTTATTTTCATTAATCGAGAAGAATAAGACTAAGGCAGAAATAACCATTAAGACAGAAGCGAGTAAGAAAGGAACTTCAATAGCCCAAATATTATTAGTTTGCCAAGTGACTTTCTTTGTACCTAAATATTGACTTAAAACGAAGAAAATACCGACAATAGTCGCGCATGCTCCTCCAATATAACCCATGATATTAATAATACCATTAGCTTTTGATCTTAAAGGTTTTGGTGTCATATCTGGCATTAAAGATACGGCTGGATTACGATACATCATCATAAATGTAACAACAATTCCCATCATAATAATTGTTCCAACTAAATTATTGTAATGGAAGAAAACAGGAATGAATGGGAAAGCGACCGCACATACTAATGTACCAATTAAAATATAAGGCATTCTTTTACCAATTTTAGTATGTGTTTTATCTGATAACTTACCAAATATTGGTAATAAGATTAAGGCGGCTAAATTATCCATAGCCATCATAATACCAACAAGGTATTGAACTTCTTTTGCGTTACTAGTATTTAACGCTTTAGAAAATAGCTCAGTTAAGAATGTAGGGCACCATGAATCATAGACTTGCCATAGTAAGAGGATACCAAAGAAAGCAAAACCGATAATGAAAGTTCGTTTATAGTTTAGCTTTAATGGCTTTTGTTCTTTAGTTTGATTATCCATATAAAAATCTCCTTACTATTAATTGTAAGCGTTTTCAAGAAAAAATCTAGTCCTAAATTTTTAAGACTAGATTATTTACAAGTATTTTACAATTAGCTTAATTAAATTATTAACTTCAAAAATTAAAAAGGTCAAAAATTAATTTCAAAA
>CAVDMV010000021.1:0-24951 GCA_963610315.1 Acutalibacteraceae bacterium | reverse complement strand
GGATTTGGTGGATCAATTATTGCTTCACTTATTCAAAGAGTAGAAAAGAAAGAGAAACTAATTCAAATTATAGGTATTTGCTTAGTTGCGATTATCTTTGTTTCAATCTTAACAATATTAGATTCTAAAACTGAGATAATAACTTTAAACGTTATTCTTTATTTAGGAATATTTATTTTAATCAGTGTTTTATCTTATTTAGGAAATGAAATTATCACTAGAAATGCAATGAAGAAATAGACCTTCGGGTCTTTTTTATTTTCTTAAAATTGCGATAAAATCTTTTAAATATAATTTTCCTTTTACTATAGTAAAACAATTTTAAGAAAATTAAAAAAAGTATTTGAAATGTGGACACTACTACTATATTATAATATACGGCACTAATTCGCCAATTGTAGTCCCGGTAAGACAACAAGCTTTAGGAGGAATTATTATTTATGCAACGTCAAACAACAATTGCAAAAGCCCAAGAAATCGAACGTAAATGGTACGTCGTTGATGCAACAAATATACCTTTAGGTAGATTAGCATCATTTATCGCAAAACGTTTAACAGGTAAGAATAAACCAATTTATACACCAAACGTTGATTGCGGTGATTACATTATCGTCATTAATGCTGACAAAGTCGCTTTATCAGGTGACGCAGACCACAAGAAAAACTACTACAATGTTTCTCAATATTTAGGTGGTTTAAGAACACGTTCTTCAGGTGTTATGAGAAAAGAATACCCAGAAGAAATGATCGAAAGAGCTGTATGGGGTATGCTTCCAAAGGGTCGTTTAGGTAGACAAATCTATGGTAAATTATTTGTTTATGCTGGTAACGAACACTTACACGAAGCTCAAAAACCAGAAACTCTCGAAGTAAAATTCTAGTTAGGAGGAAAGAAATATGGCAAAGAAAGTAGAAAAAGTACAATACTACGGAACAGGTCGTAGAAAATCTTCAGTCGCTAGAGTTTATTTAACAGAAGGTACTGGTAAGATCACAGTTAATGGCAAAGATGTTAATGAATACATGCCATTCGCAACACTTGTAATGGATTTAAAACAACCATTAACATTAACAGATACACAAGACAAATTCGATATTAACGCAACAGTTTCCGGCGGTGGTTTCACAGGCCAAACAGGTGCATTAAGACTTGGAATTACTCGTGCATTAATGGCAGTTTCTGCAGATTTCAGAAAACCTTTAAAGGTTGCTGGAATGGTCACAAGAGATCCACGTGCTAAAGAAAGAAAGAAGTACGGTTTAAAAGCTGCAAGAAGAGCACCACAATTCTCAAAACGTTAATTTATATATTATCTTATGAGGAACTGGACCCAACGAAAGTTGGGTCTTTTTTATCGTTACAAGTGTAAATGTTTTTGATATAATTAATAAGTCGAGGAAACTTATGAAAAAGAAATTTAAAGATGGAATATATTCATCAAAACAAAATACTTTAATGATTCTCATGCATTTATTATATCTAGGAACCCTTCCTTATTTAGTTAGTGCTTATTTACTAAAACGTAGTTGCTTCGTTTATGAAGCATTTGGCTTTGTCTTACTTTCTTTTATTATTATCATTATTGTCGGCGTTTTATCTTCTCCTGGTTATAAAGCGATTAGAAAATATAAGAAAAGTGGTAATTGTAACGAGTTTATTCATGATCTAGATAAACTAAAAATAATGTCAGAAAGAATAAATGATGAAACAAAAAATTATATTGAGATGCTAAGAGTAAATGTTTATTTTTTAGTTGATGTAGAAAAGGCCAAAGAACTATTTGTTAAACTTAAAGTTCCAACCCATAAATATTATAAAGGCATCTATCAAAGGCTAGAGATTGATTATTTAATAAGTATTAATAACTTAGAAGAAGCAAGAAAAAAGGTATCTTCTTATCGATTGAAAAATCCAATAGTTGAACGTTATATAATTGTTTTAGAAGTAAATGATATTTCTTATTATGAAGAAAATATTGAACATATCATTAGAACTAACCTTTCTAAAAAGATTGATTTAATTAATAATTTATCTTATTTAATGACTTATTTTTCTTTAAGAAACAATGAGGAAAAAGCTAAAATTTATGCCGAAAAGATCCTTTCTTTAAACACTGATTGTACGGCAATAAATTTAAAAGCAAAGAAAGTTTTAGGAATTAATTAATACTTAAATAGAACTAATTTTAGGGAGATATTTTCTTATTGCTTACTTTAAATTATAAAGATATAATCTTTATGTAGCGAGGTAAATATGAAGAAGAAAATACTAAAGATTATCGTGATATTCTTAATAGTAATAATGGCAATTGTTACTACTCTTTTTATCGTAACGGAAATTTTCTTCTTTCAATTTATTGTTGTCGGTTCATCGATGGAACCTACTTTAAAAGAAGGCTATATCGGTTACGCTTGTAAAGTTCAATATACTTCTATTTCTCGTAACGATATTATAATTTATACACGTAATGATGAAGTAAATGAATATGAAGTAATTAAAAGAGTAATCGGTTTACCTAATGAACATGTTGTGATCGATAAAACAGGCCAAATTTATATAAATAACGAAAAACTTGATGAATCTAGTTACCTTGGTTCACCTTATTTATATACGACGTATCTTGGCTCACATTTTGATATTACTCTAGGAGAAAATGAATATTTTACTCTTGGAGATAACAGAGCTAATTCCTTAGATGGAAGATTTTATGGATCAATAAAAAAAGATGCGATTAAAGGTAAATTAAAATTCGTTTATAAATACGCGACGTGTGGAGAAGATAAATCTTGTGACAGCGCCAAATCTTATAGTACTAAATACTATACATTTAAATTTTTCTAGGAGGAAAACATGCAACAAAAAGGTGTACATTGGTTCCCTGGCCACATGCAAAAGGCGATGAGGGAAATTGAACAAAAAATTAAACTAATTGATATTGTATTAGAAATTGTTGATGCTCGAGCTCCTCTTTCTAGTAAAAATAAATATTTAGAGAATCTTACTAAATCGAAAAAGAGAATTATTGTCATGTCAAAAAAAGACCTTTGTGATATGAATAAACTAAAGGCTTTTGAGGAGAAATTTAAGTCTGAAGGCTATTATCCAGTCGCTTGTGATTTAAACCAAAATAACGACATTAATAAGCTAATTAAAGATATTTATATCGTTGGTCAAGATAAGATTGATCGTGATGTTCGTCGTGGCATGAAACCTCAACCTTTAAGAATTATGGTAATCGGAATTCCTAATGTTGGTAAATCAACCTTAATTAATCGTTTATCTAAAAGAGGATCAGCGAGTTCGGCGAATACTCCAGGTCATACAAGAAGTCAACAATGGATTAGAGTTGATAAATTTGAGTTATTAGATACGCCGGGAATTTTACCACCACATTATGATAATAATATTGAAGCGATAAATTTAGCTTTAATTGGTTCAATGAAACTTGAAACTATCTCCATTAGTGATTTATCAACTGCATTAATTAAATTCTTATTAAAGAACCATCCTGATGCCTTAAAAGCAAGATATAATCTTAAAGATGAAGATTTAGAAAATGAAGAAACTATTTTTAAAGGTATCGCGCTTAGAAGAGGACTCTTATTACAAGGACAAAATTACGATTTAGAAAAAGCTGAACAACTCTTACTAAAAGAATTTAGGGAAGGATTAATTGTTAAAACAATTGTAGATGAAATATGTTAGATTATGAAAAGCCATTATTTAAAAAAGGATATTCTTTAATTGTCGGAACTGATGAAGCAGGTCGCGGACCTCTTTGTGGACCGGTTGTATGCGCCGGAGTAATATTCCCTAAAGATTATGTTAATGAGGATATTAATGATTCAAAGAAACTATCAGATAAAAAAAGAAGAATCTTATTTGATCAAATTATTAAAGATGCATTATATTATAAAATTATTGTGATTGATCCTGAAATGATTGACCGCATTAACATTTATGAAGCGAGTAGAAAAGGGATGACTGAAGCCATTAATGCTTTAGGAATTAAACCTGATTACATCTTAACTGATTGTATGCCTTTATTTGGTTTTGATGGAATCCCCCAAGAAAATTTAGTTAAAGGTGATGCGAAAGCTTTATGTATCGCAGGTGCTTCAATTCTTGCCAAGGTAACTAGAGATAATATTATGGAAGAACTTGATAAAGTTTATCCTCAATATAACTTAAAAAAACATAAAGGATATCCTACTAAGGAACATCTAGAACTCTTAGAAAAATATGGACCGATTAAAGGCTTATATCGTTATTCATATAAACCAGTACAAAAAGCTTGTGAAAAGAAAATTTCTTTATTTTAATTTAGGATTATTTTAAATATCTCCACATTATTAATTAATGAAGGAGATATTTTTTTATGAACGTAAGAGAGATTATTTGTTATTTTGCGATTAAGTATAAAGGAGATTGGGATAAAATAAAGGAAGCATTTACAAAAATGGAAAAGATTGATGATGAAGAAATTATTAAAAAAGTTGAATCATTAAAATGTAATTACATCACTTTGATGGATGAAGATTATCCGCGATGCTTAAAAAATATCTATAAACCTCCTTTTATTCTCTTTTATTATGGTGATATTAATTTATTAAAATATAAGCATTATTTAGGAGTAGTAGGTTCTAGAGATTATTCTTCTTATGGAGAAAAAGCAACTTTAAGTTTATTAAGTGGACTAAAGAATTTAAACCCAGTCATTGTCTCAGGACTTGCTTATGGAATTGATACGATTGCCCATAAGTGCGCCTTAGAAAATGATTTTAAAACAATTGCCGTTTTAGGAACTGGCATCGATTATTGTTACCCAAAAGAAAATTATCGTTTATACGATGAAATTAAGCAAAAAGGACTGATTATTTCTGAATATCCGTTTAAAGAATGTGTGAGTCGCAATACCTTCGCGAATAGAAATAGAATCATTGTTGGCTTATCACAAAAAATCCTTATTCCAGAAGTAAAACAAAACTCTGGAACATTAATAAGTGTCCGATTCGCGTTAAATGATGGGAAGGATATCTTTGTTGTTCCTCATTCAATATTTGATAATGACTTTGGAAATACCTTAATTCAAGAAGGAGCCAAATTAGTTTCTTCTTCAAAAGATATCGTTGAAGAATTTTAAAAAAATTCCTTATTATTTTATTAATAATAAGAGGAAATAAGCAAAAATTTTCCTTATAAAAACGTTTGACAATAGAACGAAACAAACGCATAATATTAAAACGATTGAGGAGGATGATTTTTTATGAAGCTAGTAATTGTTGAATCTCCAACTAAATGTCATACAATCCAAAACTATTTAGGCGACGAATATAAAGTTGTCGCTTCATGTGGTCATATAAGAGACTTATCAACTAAAGGTAAAGGTGGTCTAGGAGTCGATATTGAAAATGACTTTAAACCTACTTATGTTGATTCACCTGATAAAAAGAAAATTATTTCGGATTTAAAAAAGGAAGCTAAAAAAGCAGATGAAGTTCTTCTTGCAACCGACCCTGATAGAGAAGGAGAAGCTATCTCTTGGCATTTAAGTGAAGTATTAAAATTAAATTATACTACGACAAAGAGATTAGAATTTCATGAAATTACTAAACCCGCAGTTATAAAAGCTCTTAATAATCCTCGTGTACTCGATATGGATTTAGTTAATTCTCAAGAAACTAGACGTATTATTGATCGTATCATGGGATTTAAATTATCAACATTATTAAAAAGAAAGATTGGTTCTTTATCCGCGGGTAGAGTTCAATCAGTTACATTAAAATTAATCGTTGAAAGAGAAAAGAAAGTTCTTGCTTTCGTTCCTGAAGAATATTGGACGATTGAAGGAACGTTAGATAACGACATTAAAGTTAAACTAGATTTAATTAATAACGAAGATGTTTTACTTAAATCAGAATTTGATGCAACTTCCCTTTTAGTTAGATTACCTGATTCGCTTAAGGTTAAATCAATTCAAACTAAAGAAAGAAAAGTTAATCCTAAACCTCCATTTACTACTTCTTCATTACAAATTGAAGCATTTAATAAACATAAATATTCAACTAAGAGAACTAGCTCAATCGCTCAAAAATTATATGAAGGTATCGACATCGGTAGTGAAACAGTTGGTTTAATTACCTATATGAGAACTGACTCGATTAGATTATCTCCTGAATTTATTAAAGATGCGAATGATTATATTGAGAAGAATTATTCTTCTAAATATCTAGGCGGAGTATCAAGCAAAAAGAATAATGCTTTAGCGCAAGATGCACATGAAGCAATTAGACCTACACGTCTAGATTTAACTCCAAAGAGCATTAAATCTCATTTAACAACTGAACAATATAATCTTTATAAACTTATCTATAATCGTGCTTTAGCTTCTTTAATGGCTCCACGTATTGATGAATTAACATCGATCAAATTTGAAAAAGATGAATTCTTATTTTCTAGCGGTGGCGTAAGAACTATCTTTGATGGTTTCTCTAAGATTTATGATTTAGATAATGAAGATGAAACTAAATTACCTTCATTAGAAGTTGGTCAAGAAATCGGTGTTAAAGAATTTAATAAACTTCAACACTTTACTCAAGGCCCTAGTAGATTTACCGAAGCAAAAATTGTTAAAACGATGGAAGAACTAGGAATTGGTCGACCTTCGACATATGCTTCTACAATTTCAACTTTATTTGACCGCGATTACATTAAACAAGAAAAAGGTGTAATTACTCCAACTGAACAAGGTATTGAAACTAGTGATAAATTAGGTGAATTCTTCCCTCCATTTATGGATACTACTTATACTGCGACAATGGAAAAAGATTTAGATAAAATCGCAGAAGGAAAATCTAATAAATTAACGTTACTAAATGAGTTCTATAATGAATTTGAACCATTATATGAAAATGCAATCACTGCGATGAAGAAAACCGAACCTAAACAAACCGGTGAAATTTGCCCTAAATGTGGTAAACCTCTAGTCATTAGAAAAGGTAAATATGGTGAATTCGTCGGATGTAGCAATTATCCAGAATGTGATTATATTCAACCTAAAGAAAAGAAAGAATTAGAAGTTCTTGAAGGTAAGGTATGTCCTACTTGTGGTAAGCCTTTAGTTAAACGTCATTCGAAAAAAGGTGATTTCTACGCCTGCTCAGGTTTTCCTAAATGTCGTTATATTTTAGGAAATGAAGATAATAAAGTAGAAGAGAAAAAAGAAGAACCAGTGATAAGTGATAAATTATGTCCAAAATGTAATTCTCCATTACTTATTAGAAAAGGTAAGAACGGAAAATCTGATTTCTATGCATGTTCTTCTTTCCCTAAATGTAAATACATTGAATCAATTACTAAAAATTAGAAGACTTTGTGTCTTCTTTTTTTATCTTGATTTTGCTAATATATTTTAAGCGAGGTAAAAACTATGGAACAAACTATTATTAATGTTATTGGTGGAGGGCTAGCCGGAAGTGAAGCGGCACTTTATTTAGCGAGAAAAGGTTATAAAGTTAGACTATATGAACAAAAGCCTATTCAAAGATCACCAGCCCATCATAGCGATAATCTCGGAGAACTTGTTTGTTCTAACTCTTTAAAAAATAAAAATCTCGACAATGCCTGCGGACTTTTAAAAGAAGAAATGAAATATTTTTCCTCAATTATGATGGAAGCGAGTTCTCATTCTGAAGTTCCGGCAGGAAATGCCTTAAGTGTCGATCGAGATTTATTTTCTAGTTATATAACTAACGCGGTTAAGGATAATCCTAATATTGAAATTATTTCTGAAGTAGTAACTACTTTTAAAGAAGGAATTAATATTATCGCGACTGGTCCTTTAACTGAAGAAACTTTATCTAAAGAAATTGCCTCAATGCTAGGAGAAGAACATTTCTATTTCTTTGATGCAGCCGCGCCGATAATTGAAGCTAGTTCCATTGATATGAATATCGCATATAAAAAATCTCGTTATGATCAAGGCGATGATTCTTATATCAATTGTCCATTTACCAAAGAAGAATATGAACTTTTCTATAATGAATTAGTTAAAGCAGAACGTGCGACTTTACATGATTTTGATAAAGTATTTGAAGGATGTATGCCAGTAGAAGTATTAGCTTCAAGAGGAATTAATACCTTACGTTATGGACCTTTAAAACCAAGAGGACTTGAATATAATGGTAATAAACCTTATGCAGTCCTTCAATTAAGACAAGATAATGCTTCTGCGAGTTTATATAACATGGTCGGTTTTCAAACTAACTTAACTTATGGAGAACAAAAAAGAGTATTCTCTTTAATTCCTGGATTAAAGAACGCAAAATTTGTTCGTTACGGCTTAATGCATCGTAATTCCTTTATCTGCGCGCCTAAATTTTTAAATTCAGATTTTTCAATTAAAGGACATGGAAATATTTATATTGTCGGTCAACTTTCTGGAGTAGAAGGTTATGTTGAATCAGCCGCATCTGGCTTATTATGCGCGGTATATCTAGATCGTAAATTAAAAGGGAAAGAATTTAGTAAAATCCCTGATACGACGATGATGGGATCTTTAGTTAATTATATAACACATGCAAGTAGTAAGAATTTTGCACCGATGAACGCTAATTTTGGTATTATGCTTAATATTACTAAAGATAAGATGGAAGTAGCTTCTCGAAGTATCGCTTCATTAAAAGAATGGATTAGTGAAAATAATGATTAATGACGATGTTGAAAAATATTTAGAATATTTATCTTTTCAAAAAGGTTATTCATCTAATACTGTTATTTCTTATCGAAGAGATATTTATAAATTCTTAGAATACATGGAAAAAGAAAATGCTTCTTTTAATGATGTAGATTCAATTCTTATTAGAAATTTTTTACTCGAAGAAACGCTTAACGGCATTTCTAAAAGATCTTCCCAAAGAAGGCTAGTGGCCTTAAGAAGATTCTATGAATGGATGTTAAAAGAAAAGAAAGTTAAATTTAATCCTTTTAAAATTATTTCTTCTCCTAAATTAGATAAAACTTTACCTGATTTTTTACACCAAGAAGAAATTGATGAATTATTTGTTAATAACAAGAAAAGAACTGACTTTCTCGCACTTAGAGATCACGCTTTACTTGAATTATTATATGCTTCAGGATTAAGAGTGAGCGAGATAGTAAATTTAACGCTTGAACAAATGGAATCTTCAACAAGAATTATTAAAGTAACTGGTAAAGGTAATAAAGAAAGAATGGTCCCTTATTCAGTTGAATGTAAAAAAGCATTAGATAAATATATTAATGAATGCCGTAAGGAAATAATTGAAAAAAATAAATTAGAAACTGATCCTGGGGCATTATTTTTAAATGCTAGAGGAGAAAAATTAACTACTCGTGGAGTAGAATACATTTTAAAAAGTATTGAAAAGAAGATTGGTATGGAACTAGATTTACATCCACATAAGATGAGACATTCATTCGCGACTCACTTATTAGATGAAGGTGTTGATCTAAGGGTTATTCAAGAAATCTTAGGTCATGAATCATTAGAGACAACCCAGGTCTATACACATATTTCTACGAGTAAAATGATTGAATCATATCAAAACTATTTTCCAAGAGCTAAAAAGGGTGATAAACAAGAATAATTTTCTTGCTCCACCCTTTTTTATATGATAGAATTAATTGGCTCTAGAAATAGAGACTACACACTTTGTGGATTCATCGCCATGTCTAATTAGCCAAGGGGCAAGAAAATTAGGGCGGATGTTAGAAGCAAAGGAGGAATAAACAAATGGAGGTTCACTATGAGTGAAGAATTAAAGGAAACTGTAGTAACTGAAGAAAACGTTATGGCTAATGTTATCCATGATGAAAATGAACCAGTTGTATCTACAAAAAGATTATTAGAAGCAGGATGCCACTTCGGACATCAAACAAGAAGATGGAATCCAAAAATGGGCAAATTCATTTACGGTTCAAGAAATGGTATTTATATCATTGACTTAGTAAAGACTGCTCAAAAAGTTCAAGAAGCATATCATGCTTTAAAGAAGATTGTCGCAGACGGCGGTAAAGTCTTATTCGTTGGTACAAAACCACAAGCAAAAGACATCGTTGTTGAAGAAGCATTACGTTCAGGATCATTCTATGTTTCAAATAGATGGTTAGGCGGTACATTAACAAACTTCAAAACAATCCAAAAGAGAATTAAATATTTAAATTCTTTAGAAGAAATGGAAGTCGATGGTACATTTGATTCATTACCAAAGAAAGAAGTTGTCTTATTAAAGAAAGAAAAAGAAAAATTATTAGCTAACTTAGATGGTATCAAAACTATGAGAAGAACACCAAATGCAATCTTCGTAGTTGATCCAAAATTAGAACACAATGCAGTTGCAGAAGCTAAGAAATTAGGTATCCCAGTATTCGGTATTATCGATACAAA
Source organism: Acutalibacteraceae bacterium (assembly GCA_963610315.1). GTDB lineage: Bacteria > Bacillota_I > Bacilli_A > RFN20 > CAG-449 > UBA3210. The sequence goes on along the minus strand of CAVDMV010000021.1, from coordinate 14,524 downwards.
TGCTGATCCAGATGAAGTTGATTATGCAATTCCATCAAATGATGACGCAAATAAGGCTATCAAATTAATCGTTGGTTTAATGGCTGACGCAGTCGTTGAAGCTAAAGGCGGCGAAACAACTGTTGCTTACAATGTTCAACCAGATGAAGAAGTTTCAATGGTCGATGCATTAAATTCATTTGACAAACAAGAAGAAATGAAATTAATCAAAGCTAAGAAGATTGAAGATGCTTTAGCAGCTAAAAAAGCTTCTGGCAAAAGAGTAACTGTCAAAAAATATACTCCAAAAGCAGCTAAACCAGCTGAAAAAACTGAAACTCCAGCAGCTCCAGTTGCTGAAGAACCAAAAGCTGAATAATTAGGTTTATTCAATTTACAAAGGGGAAAAATATGGCTTCAAGTTTAATCGAATTAATTAAAGTATTAAGAGAACGTACCGGTGCTGGTATGATGGATTGTAAAGCAGCTTTACTTGCTTGCGATCAAGATATTGAAAAATCATGTGAATGGTTAAGAGAAAAAGGTATTGCTAAAGCTGTTAAGAAAGCTTCAAGAATTGCTGCAGAAGGTTTAACTCACGTCATCGCAGAAGGCGATACAGCAGTTATTTTAGAAATTAACTCTGAAACAGACTTCGTTGCAAATTCAGATCCTTTCAAACAATTAGTCAGTGATGTTGCTGAAGTTATCTTAAAAGAAAAACCAGCATGCATTAACTGCGCAAAAGAAGCAACAAGTGAATTATTCACAAATGCTACAGTTAAGATTGGTGAAAAATTAGACTTAAGAAGATTTGAAATCGTTACAAAAACTCCATCTCAAAAATTTGGTATGTACAAACACATGGGTGGTAAGATTTCAGTCTTAACATTAGTTGAAGGTGGAACAGAAGAAATCGCTAAAGGCGTTTCTATGACTATCGCAGCTAATAACCCAAGCTATTTAACAGTTAATGATATTCCAGCTGAAGTTATTGAAAATGAAAAGAAAGTTCAATTAGAAGCTTCTAAGAACGATCCAAAATTACAAGGTAAACCAGAACAAGCTCTTGTAAAGATTATCGAAGGTAAAGTTAACAAATATTTAGGTGAATCTGTATTATTACAACAAGAATACATCTTAGATCCATCACAAAAAGTTGATGCTATTTTAAAGAATGGCAATGCTTCTGTTGTTAAATTCATCCGTTATCAAGTCGGTGAAGGTATGCAAAAGAAGGAAGAAAACTTTGCTGAAGAAGTTGCAAAACAAATGTAATTTAAAAGCACTCTTTTTCGAGTGCTTTTTTCAAGAATTTGAGAGGGTATTATTATGGCAAACAAATATAAAAGAATTTTACTTAAAGTCTCTGGAGAATCTCTTGCAGATAAAGAAAATGGCGAAATATTTGACGCGAACAATTTAAAATATATCTCAGAATCAATTAAGGTTCTTTATGATAGAGGCGTTCAAATTTGTATCGTAGTCGGCGGAGGTAACATTTGGAGAGGAAAACTTGCTTCTTCAATTGGTGTTGAAAGATCTACTGCTGATTATATGGGAATGCTTGGCACAATTATTAACGCCCTTGCATTACAATCTTCTCTTGAACAAGTTGGAGTAGCAACTAGAGTTATGACAAGTCTAGAAATTAGACAAGTCGCTGAACCATATGTTCAAAGAAGAGCAATTAGACACCTTGAAAAAGGTCGTGTAGTTATTTTCGGCGGGGGAACAGGTAACCCTTATTTTACAACTGATACATGCGCAGCCTTAAGAGCGAGCGAAGTTGGCTGTGATGCAATCTTTATGGGTAAAAACGGAGTTGATGGAGTATTTACTGCCGATCCAAAAACACATAAAGACGCCGAATTTATCGAAGAAATCACATACCAAGGTATGTTAGAAAAAGATTTACAAATCATGGATGCAACCGCAGTCTCATTATGTAAAAATTCTGGAATTGAAATCCGTGTCTTCAATATGAACGACACATCTAACCTAACAAAAATCCTCGATGGAGAAAAAGTTGGTACAACAATTAAAGGAGAATAAAGATGGAAGAAGAAATTGAATTAGCTAAAGAAGAAATGGAAAAAGGTATTGCTTCTTTAAAAAATAATTTATCTACTTTAAGAACAGGTAGAGCAAGCGTCTCTATGCTTGATAATATTCAAGTTGAATACTATGGTGATATGATTGCTTTAAACCAAATTGCTTCTGTTACTATTCCTGAAGCAAGACAATTATTAATTAAACCTTATGATAAGAATGATGCTAAAGCTATTGTTTCTGCATTAAATGCTTCTTCATTAGGTATTACTCCAATTAATGATGGTAATGTTATTAGATTAAACATTCCAGCATTAACTGAAGAAAGAAGAAGAGAAATTGCAAAAACTGCAAAGAAATATTCTGAAGAAGGAAAAGTCGTCATCCGTAATGCAAGAAGAGATTGCTTAGACATGATCAAGAATGCAGAATATCCAGAAGATATGGAAAAGAAACTTCAAGCAGACGTTCAAAAATTAACTGATGAATACTGTAAGAAGATCGATGAAGAATACGCTTCTAAAGAAAAAGAAATCATGACTATCTAATTAAACTCCCTCAGGGGAGTTTTTCTTTACCCATATTCTATCTTCACTAAAAAGTAACATTGTTTTTATTTTATAAGATTTAATTATATAGTATAATTAAAAACAATTGTAAGGACGGGTGATTTAATGAAAAATAAAGAAAATGGTGGCATTCATGTTAATGAAATCACAGAGAAAACAAAAAAATCTTTTATAACAAGAACAATTACTGCTTTAGTCTTAGTTGCAGTATGTGTTCCTTGCTTATTACTTGGTAATTATGCATTTTTAGCTTTATTAGTTTTAGTATCAATGGGCGCGGTATATGAATTTATTCATGTTTTAAAAGGAAAAAATATTCCTTTATGGATTAAGATTTTTACTTTTATTATGAGTTTATCATTTGTCTTCTGGGTATTCTTTAAAAATTATAATAATGGTGAAGTAGTTCATGAAGGTAATATCATTCTTTCTGATATTGGTGTTTCTACTTTAGGAATCGCATTTACTTTCTTAATTTTATTCCTTGCGAGTATGATTCATGAAAATTTTTCTATCGCCGATGCTTGTTATTATTTTACAATGTCAATCTTTATTGGTATTGGTTTTCAATCTTTAATGTTTTTAAGATATGTACCAATGTCAGGTATTTCGCTTGGTGGACTATCTAATGCTTGGACTTATGGAGGTAATCAAATCTTATCTTCATTCTTATTTATTTATGTAGTTATTGGTGCTTTCTTTAATGATATCGGAGCTTACTCATTCGGTGTTTTATTTGGTAAACACAAAATGAATCCAAGAATTTCACCAAATAAAACTTGGGAAGGTTTCTTTGGAGGAATATTTTCTTCTTTTATCGGTAGTTTCCTTTTTGGCTTAATTTTAAGTTTATGTGGTATACCTCTCTTAAGTGGAATTTTAGATCACGCACATTGGTGGTGGATTTTATTAGTTTCACTCGTTATGCCTATTGTCTCTGTTTTAGGTGATTTTATCTTCTCGGCGATTAAACGTTATTTCGGTATTAAAGATTATTCAAATTTACTTCCAGGGCATGGAGGTATCTTAGACCGTATTGATTCATTAATGGTCACTGCTTTCAGTGTTACAATGATTATCATTATTATCGCTTATTTCCCATTTATCGGTGCTTAATATGAAAGAACTTTGCTTATTAGGTGGAAGTGGTTCCATAGGTAGTCAAACAATTGAATTAATTAAAGAAAATCCTTCTAATTTTTCCTTAGTAGGAATAAGTGTAGGAAAAAGAGTTAATATCTTAAAAGAGATTCTAAACGAATTTCAATCAATTAAATTCGCTTGTGTTAGTAATAAATTTGATGCGGAAGTCTTAATAGATTGCTATCCTAATGTTACTTTCTTTTATGGTGATGATGGACTCTTAGAATTAATTAGAGCCTATAAATACGATATGGTTGTTAATGCCTTAGTTGGCTTTGTTGGCTTTTTACCAAGCGTTGAAACAATTAAAAACGGAATCGATTTAGCTCTTGCAAATAAAGAATCTTTAGTTGTTGGAGGAGACATCATTAACGCATTATTAAAAGAATATAATGTTCATCTTTATCCAATTGATTCTGAACATGTCGCACTCGCGAAATGTTTAAAGAATATGCCTCGTAACGAAATAAAAAGATTAGTTATTACTGCTTCCGGGGGATCTTTTAGAGATAAGACTCATGATGAACTAAAAGAAGTAAGTGTAAAAGATGCATTAAAACATCCATCTTGGTCAATGGGACAAAAAATTACTATTGATTCTGCGACTATGATGAATAAGGGATTTGAAGTGATTGAAGCATATCATTTATTTCATATTCCAGTTAATAAAATAAGTGTTTTGTTACACGATGAATCAATCATTCATTCCTTAGTTGAATTTTGTGATAATTCATATCTTGCCGACTTTGGTCCAGCTGATATGAAAGTTCCAATTGCTTATGCACTTTATGAAATGGATCGAAAAGAAATTAAAACTAAATCACTAAATTTAGAAGATTTTTCTAGCATCCATTTTCGTAAACTTGATTTAAAAAGATATCCATGCTTAGCTTATGCTTTAGAAGCTATTTCCATTGGAGGTAGTTTACCTTGCGTAGTTAACGCGGCTAACGAAGAAGCAGTTTATGCTTTCTTAGATGAAAAGATATCTTTTTTAGAAATTGAAGAATTAATTAGACTTATGATGGACAAACATGTAGTAAACAAAAATCCATCGATTGAAGATTTAATTTCTATTAATGATGAAACTAGAAAACTAGTTAACGAAGAAATAAAAAGGAGAAAGAACTAATGCAAGTATTTTTAAATATTATTTACTTTCTAATCGCTTTATCAGTATTAGTCTGCATTCATGAACTTGGCCATTTATCAATGGCTAAACTTTTTGATGTTTATTGTGATGAATTCTCAATTGGCTTTGGTCCGGCGATTTATCAACATAAACCAAAAGGAATGAATAAAAAACATAATAGACCTAAAGAAACAAAGGTTTCAATTAGATGTCTTCCTTTAGGTGGCTATGTCGCGATGGCAGGCGAAGGGATGGAAGATGTTGAAGAATTAAAAAACATTCCTGCGAATAGATTTTTACAAGGGGTGGCTAAATGGAAAAGAGCAATCATTATGGTCGCCGGTGTTACATTAAATTTCCTCTTAGGCTTAGTTTTATTATTTGTCGGATATTCGTTTACAAAAACCGCGGACTATACAAAAACTAATTTTGTCGTCACCGAAGAAATTACTTATACTGATGCAGATGGAGTATCTCATACTGATAAATCTCCTTTCTTAGAAGCAGGTTTAACAAGTGACACTAAATTCTCTAAAATTGTTGTTTCTTATTCAGGTTCAATTAAGACTTCTCTTGAAGGTGGTTCTCTTGATAAAGATGGTAAAGCTTTACCTTCAACTTATGAATATACTATTACTCCAGGAACTTATGATAAAGTCGGTGGTACGGCAGAATTCTTACAAGCAACGGGAAACTCATATTTACCATTAAGTATTGATGATACAAAATCTTTTGTTTTTACCTTAGAAGATGGTTCAACAAAAGAATTTACTTTAACTAGCTATGAAGCAAGTAAAACAGAATCAAATGGTTCAACTATTACTACTTATGCATGGAGAAAATTAGGTATTTCTACTCCAACTAGAAGTTTTACTTTCGGTGAAAAAGTAACTAATACTTTTACTACTTTTGGTGAATATTCTATCGCGATATTTAAAGCGATAGGTTCATTATTCGTCGGAACAGGTTTTAATAATTTAGGTGGACCAATCGCGATCGTTCAACAACAAATGCAAATGACTTCTTTAGGATTTGGTTATTTCCTTTTATTCTGGGGTTTAATTAGTATTAACTTAGGTGTTGTTAATTTATTACCATTCCCAGGTCTTGATGGATGGCATTTACTCGTTTGTATTGTTGAAGGTATTACAAAAAGAGATATTAATCCAAAAGTTAAATCAATCATGTCCTTTATTGGCATGATCTTATTATTCGGTTTAATGATTGCGATTACTTTAAAAGATATATTAAAATTATTTTTTATTCTCATATAAAAAATAGGGAGGGAACAAATTTATGGATGATTTATTTAAGAGATTTTTACTTTCAATAGGAATTGAAGATCCAACTCCATATAATGATTGTTCTTTTAAAGTTACTAAAAATGACAAAGAAAATAAAATTTGTTATGTCGAAATTACAAAAGATTATATTTTTAAGTATGAAAATGCAAAAAAATTATTAGACGGTGTTAATAATTATGCGAAATTTAAAAACTGCGTTACTTTTAGATATTTAAAAGGAATATCCGCGCAGGATGTTTATAATCTTCTTCTCGCAGAATTTCTCGCGACCCCTGGAACTAATATTAACCAAATGCCAAAATGTACTTTCTTAAAGAATGAACTTAAATTTACCTTTAATGGTAGATTACATTTTAATATGTTTAAGTACGTATTAGAAGTTTGGGAAGAATTACTCGCAGAATTAAATATCCCTTATGATATTACAACTGATATTAGTTATAAAGAAGATGAAGATAAGAAAAAACTCGTCGAAGAAGCTTTAAAAAAAGTCGCTTCGTCTTATGAAGAAAAATCTTCATCGGTTATTTCTAGTGACGCTTATGCGAAAAAAAGAGTTAAAGGAAATTACGTTCCAGGAAAAATATGTGATTTTAATGAATTTTCTGGAAATGTTGAAATTGAAGGTATCGTTTTTAAAGCTGATGAAACGATCACTAGAAAAGGTAAAACGATTGTTACATTATTTGTCTATGATCATTCTGATTCTATTGAAGTATCGATTTTTGGTAATCGAAGAAACTTTAATCCAGAAAACTTAGAAAAATATAAAAAGATTGGTGCTTACTTAAAAATTAGAGGTGGCATTCAATTTAAATACGTTCCTAAAGGAAAAGAAAATGTTAATCCTGAAATTCATCTAGTCGCCGATTATATTGACGAGATGGAAGGTTCGTTCATCGAAGAAAGAGTCGATGAAGAAGAAATAAAAAGAGTTGAATTACACGCGCATACGAAGATGTCAACGATGGATTCAGTCGCTCGTGTTGAAGACTATTTTAACCAAGCAAAAAAATGGGGCATGAAAGCTGTCGCGATTACTGATCACACTAATGTACAAGCTTTCCCTGATGCCCAAGCGGCAAGTCAAAAGACCGGCGTTAAGGCATTATATGGTTGTGAAATGAATATGGTTGATGATAAATTAACTTATATTTTTAATCCTTCTGACATCGTTTTAAATAACGCAACATATGTTGTATTCGACTTTGAAACAACAGGCCTTTCCGCGCGTTATGATACTGTTATTGAATTTGGCGCGGTCAAATATAAAGATGGATTAATCACTGATTCAATCGATATTCTTATCGACCCAGAAAAACCATTATCAAAAACAATTATTGAACTTACTCATATCACTGATGAAATGCTAAAAGGTCAATTAAAGATGAAAGAAGCTTTAAAGATTATTAAAGATTTTATCGGTGATAAAGATACGATTCTAGTCGCGCATAACGGTCAATTTGACTATGGTTTCTTAAATGAAATGTGTATTCGTAATAACGAAGAAGAAATTAAAAACCCAGTTATTGATACTCTTCCATTATATAGATATTTATATCCTGAATTAAGATCTCATAACTTAGGTAGTTTATGTCGAACTTATGAAGTTGAATATCATGGTGGAGATGAAGTTGAAGGCGATGACCACGGGGCTCACCGAGCTGATTACGATGCGAAGGTTCTCGCGGAATCTTGGGCTGGAATGCTCGCGAGCTTAACAAAAAATAACTTAAAACTAAAACATTCTGATCTAGAAAATTTAACTAACGATCAATTATTTAAACATCTTCGTCCAATGCACGTTACAGTATACGCGAAGAATATGGCAGGCTTAAAAGCTTTATTCAAGTTAGTTTCTTTGTCAAATACTGAATATTTTGCCTCTTCACCTAGAATCCCTCGTAAATTAATTGAAGAATATCGTGAAAATTTATTAGTAGGTTCATCCTGCTTAAATGGTGAAGTATTTGAAACAGCAAGAAATAAATCGGAAGTTGACCTTATCAAAAAGATGGAATTTTATGACTTTATTGAAGTTCAACCTCCAGGAAATTTTTCTCTTCATGTTCAATTAAAAGAAATTGAATCGATGGAAGTAGTTCAAAGAATTATTAAAGATATTTATGATGCTTCTAAGAAAGCTAACAAAATTTGCGTTGCGACTGGTGACGTACATTATATCTCACAAGAAGATAAAATTTATCGTGATGTCTATATTCTCGCGAAAGCAGTTGGAGGATCACGCCACCCATTATATTTCTCTAAAAAAAGAGAAAAATTAATGAAAAATGGAATAAGCGTCGAAAACCCTGACCAACAATTTAGAACAACTGGAGAAATGTTAAGACAATTTGCTTTCTTAGGTGAAGATATCGCGCGAGAAATTGTTGTTACTAATTCAAATTTAATCGCAGATCAATTTGAAGAAGTTCTTCCTGTTAAAGATCGATTATATCCACCTCATATTAAAGATGATGCAAAATTATTAGTTGAAAGAGTTTGGTCTAATGCAAAAAGAATGTATGGTGATCCAGTTCCTAACCAAGTAAAAGAAAGACTTAATGCTGAGCTAGATGGTATTTTAAAATATAAATTTACTGTTCAATATTATATCGCGAGTGAAATCGTTCGCCAAACTAATAAAGATGGCTTTATGGTTGGTTCTCGTGGTAGCGTTGGTTCTTCATTAGTCGCGACAATGTCAGATATTACCGAAGTTAATCCGCTTCCGCCGCATTATCGTTGCCCAAAATGTTATCATCAAGAATGGGATATTGATACGAAAAAATATCGTTCAGGATTTGATTTACCTCAAAAGAACTGTCCAATCTGCTCCGAAGATATGGTTCGTGATGGACAAAATATTCCTTTCGCAACTTTCTTAGGTTTCCACGCCGAAAAAGTTCCTGATATCGATTTAAATTTCTCTGGTGAATATCAAGCGCGAGCTCACGATTTAACTAAGACTTTACTTGGTGTAAGTAACGTATATCGAGCAGGAACAATTGAAACAGTCGCGGAAAAAACGGCTTATGGTTATGCTTTAGGTTATTTTGAAGCATTAGGTATGGACCCACGTAAAGTAAAAAGTGCGGAAGTAACACGTTTATCTTTAGGATGTATGGATGTAAAAAGAACAACAGGACAACATCCTGGTGGTATTATTGTTATTCCGTCTGATATGGATGTTTATGATTTTACTCCTATTCAATATCCTGCCGATGATTTATCTGCCGCGTGGAAAACAACACACTTCGACTTCCATAAAATTCATGATAACGTCTTAAAACTAGACTTATTAGGTCACGTTGATCCAACTGCATTAAAAATGCTTGGTGACTTAACGGGTATTGATCCAAAGACTGTTCCTAATACTGATACAAAAGTTATTTCTTTATATTCATCTCGTGATGCGCTTAAATGTCACGCGAATTATCTTCAAGAAAAAACTGGGGCACTTGGTCTACCTGAATTTGGTACTCCATTTGTTAGAAAGATGTTAGAAGAAACTTCTCCTTCGACGTTTGCCGATTTACTAATCATTTCTGGTTTATCACATGGTACGGATGTTTGGAATGGTAACGCACAAGATTTAATTAATGATGGAACTTGTACTATTCAAGAAGTTATTGGTTGTCGTGATGATATTATGATTGGACTACAAAACTACGGCGTAGAACCAGTTAAATCATTCAAACTTATGGAACAAGTTAGAAAAGGTAAGAAACTTAAACCGGAAGATGAAGATTTACTTCGTGAACATAAAGTTCCTGAATGGTATATTACTTCATGTAATAAGATTAAATACTTATTCCCTAAAGCTCACGCGGTAGCTTATGTTATGATGGCTGGTCGAGTTGCTTGGTATAAAGTTTATTATCCTTTAGAATATTATGCAGTTTATTTTACAACTCGTAGTAAACAATACGATATTAAAGTTATGTCATCAGGTGAAAAAGCTATTACTACTCGCTTAGAAGAATACAAAAATATTAAAACAAGTGGAGGAAAACTTTCACCAAAAGATGAAGAAATTGAAAAGACTTTAAATATCGCGCTTGAAATGGTTGAAAGAGGATATAAGATTTCTAATATCGATTTAGATAAATCTCTTGCTGGTAAATTTAGAGTAGATCATGAACATAACTGCATTATTCCTCCGTTTGATACCTTAGATAACCTAGGTACTCCTGCGGCTCAAAGTGTAGTCGATGAAAGAGAAAAGAATGCATTCTTATCAATTGAAGATTTATCAAAAAGAACGAAGCTATCTTCACAAAATATCGAAAATTTAAAGAAATTAGGCGTCTTAAAAGATTTACCAGAATCAAATAAATTATCATTATTTGATTTTTAGAGGAGGGTTTATGCTTAATATAGGTAATGTTAGTTTTGATGTTATATCAATAGTTATTATAGTGTTATTACTTTTAAGTGTTTTTATCGGATTAAAGAAAGGTTTAATTGCTTCCTTATTAAGCTTTTCTTGTGGATTTTTAACTTTTATCTGTGCGACTTTACTAACTAAACCTTTAACTAATTTATTAGTTTCTTGGGGATGGGCCGAAGCGATGCAAACAAGTATTATGGATGGACTATTCTCTCAAAATAAAGACCTTTTCAGCGTTATTATTACTGACTCAAATAAAGAAACGCTTGTTAACGAAGGATTAAAAGCAGTGAATTTACCTTCTTTCTTAAGTAGTCCTATTATTTCATTAATGAATCCATATATCGGAACAAATACAAAATTTGGGTTTGCACTTTCTTATGGATTAAGTTACTACGCGTTCATGGCAATTTGCTTCCTTGCACTTTTAGTAATATTTGGTATAATATTTATAGTACTAAAGAGGATTGCAAAAGCATTTAATAAAGTTCCTGTTCTCGGACCTATTAACCGGATTTTAGGAGCGATATTAATGGTCGCTTTATGCTATTTAATTATTGATAGTTTATTATTTGGCTTATCTAATTTATTTATGCTAAATGTCGAATGGCTTGACGGAGTATCAGGTTGGATGAGCTACACATTAAATTTAAATAATGATAATGTCTTCTCTTTATCTAAATTTATGTATACAAATAGTTTAACAAGTAAAATCATTAATCTATTTGTAAAATAGGAGGCATATATGACACCAAAAGTTATAGATCCAATCTGCGTGTGGCTCGATAATATCTCTAATGGAAACGCGGGTAAATTTTTAACAGAAATTAATTTTCTTTCCGTAATTTTAAGAGTTCTACTAGCCATTATTATGGCCGGTTTTATCGGGATGGAAAGATCTAAAAAGAAACATGCGGCAGGTTTAAGAACGTACATCTTAGTTTGTTTAGGCGCGACGATGGTCATGATGGCAGACCAATACTTAATTGAACAATTTGGTACTGGTGATGCGGCACGTCTTGGCGCGGCTGTTTTATCTGGGATTGGATTTTTAGGTGCTGGAACTATCCTATTTACTTCAAGAGGACAAATTAAAGGCTTAACTACCGCGGCTGGACTTTGGGTCGCGGCTTGCTTAGGAATTTGTTTAGGATGTGGATTCTATACTATTTCTATTTTATCATTTATTGTTATTTGTTTAGTTCTTGCTTTCTTACCAAAAGTAGAGAAATTTAGAGTTTCTAAAAATGGATGTTTTGAAATACATATCGAATTTGAAACTCGTAGCAATTTAAAATCATTTATTCATTTAGCGAGAGAAAATAAACTTGAAATTATTTCTGTTGAACATAATCCAGCTTACGCGAATTCAGGTTTATCAGTTTATACAATTGTTATGGTTATGAATAAAGATTCTAAATACAAAGATAGAAAAGATTTTATTAGTGAAATCTCTAAATTAGAATATGTAGATTTCGTTCAAGAAATTTAAGGAGTTATATGGCAAAATTAAATATTGTTATCGCGACAGGAAACAATAATAAAGTTCGTGAATATAAAGAATTATTTGAAGGATTAGATATTGAAGTTACTTCGATGAAAGACGAAGGAATTGATATTGAAATTGATGAAAATGGTTTAACTTTTCAAGAAAATTCAATGATTAAAGCTACTGCAGTTGCATCTCATACTTCTAAAATTGTTATCGCAGATGATTCAGGTTTATGCATTAATGCATTAAATGATTTTCCTGGAATAAAATCGGCGCGTTTTATGGAAGGTCAACCATATGAAGAAAAACATAAAGCAATCTTAGAAATGCTTAAAGATAAGGAAGATAAAAGCGCATATTTTGTCTGCGCGATATCTTTAGTAAATTTACCTAATAATAAGAAAGAATTATTTGTTGGTCGTTGTGAAGGAACAATTATTGAACCAGAATACGGTGAACACGGCTTTGGTTATGATCCAATCTTTAAACCAAATGGAAAAGATGTTTCTTTCTCAATGATGAGTGACGAAGAAAAGAATTCGATCTCACATCGAGGTCAAGCAAGCGCACTTTTAATCGATTATCTTAAAAAATTACAATAAATTTAAAGATATTATCTTTAAGAGAACAATTTAGTGTGATATTATATTTATGCATTGACACGAATTACTTGGGGAGTAAGTAAAAAATGAATTTCTTAACTATCAATTTTGATCTAAATTGTATATTAGATATTGTATTCGCAGTTTTAGTTTATGCGATCATTTTTGTTCTCGCTCTTAGAAAGACAAAAAAATTATTCGCACTCATTTTTTATCCAACTGTATTAATAATTACAATCTTAGGCTTTATCTTTGAACTAAGATTATTAATGTATGTTTCATTATGTATCTTTGTTATTGGAACTATCATTAGTTTATTTGTTAACGCAAGTGAATATCGTTATTTTATTCAAAGAGATCCAAATTTAAAAAACAAAAAGAAAGATTCTTCAAAAGACAAACAATCAATTGATGATTGCTATAAAATTATTGCTGAAACTGTTAAGACTTTATCAAGAACTAAGACAGGCGCATTAATGACATTTGAAAAAAACGAAGAAATCGATATTAAAAATGGTGTAAGAATTAACGCACCAGTATCACAAGAATTATTAGTTACTATCTTCTATCCTGGAACTAGACTTCATGATGGAGCAGTTGTAATTTCTGGAACAAATATTGTTGCCGCGAGCGTTTATTACGTACCTACAACAAGAGCTCTTGCAGGAAAATACGGTTCTCGTCACCGTGCAGCAGTTGGTATATCAGAAATTTCTGATGCAGTAACTGTTGTAGTTTCAGAAGAAACTGGTCGTATCTCAATCGCTTATAAATCAAGCTTACAACATACTACCCCAGATGAATTCTTAAACGACTTTAAAGATTGTATGAACGCAAAAGATTAGTGTTTCACACAATCTTTTTTTTAGGAGGTAAATATGAATTTTTTATTAGTTAATGATGATGGCTTTGGTTCAAAAGGCATTACACTTTTAGAAAGCAAATTAAAAAAATATGGAGAAGTATATGTTGTTGCACCTAAAGAACAACAAAGTGGAAAATCTACTTCTTTAATATATGGAAGAGAAATTAATTTTGAATGTATTGATGATCATCATTTTATTGTTGATGGAACACCGGTCAACTGCGTCATCACTGGTCTATTTGGCATCGGTAAACATATTGACATAGTAATTTCCGGTTGTAACGATGGATATAATATGAGCTTAGATACAATGTATTCAGGAACGATTGGAGCTTGCACTCAAGCTTTATTTTCTAAAGTTCCTGCGATTAGTTTTTCTACTAAAGTTAATCATTTTTTAGAAGTAGAAAATAATTTTGATGAAGTATTTTCTTTTATATTAGAACATAAATTATATTCTTGTGATTATTCATTAAATGTTAATTTTCCTCCTGTTTTAAAGATTAAAGGAATTAAATTAACTTCTCTTCATGAACCTCTCATTGAATATAGCTTAGAACATTTAGAATATTCATTAGTTGATTATCGAAATAATATTTTTGAAAGCGCGAAAAGAGGAACTGATGTTTATGAAGTAAATCAAGGTTACGTTTCAATTACTCCTTTAAGTAAGAATTGCTTTTCTTCTTCGTTACTAACAAAACTAAAAAAGAAATTATAAAATGAAAAAAACACCCGGGGGAGAGTGTTTTTTTATATTGGGAAAAGTTTTTTGGGGGATAAAAAGAACATATAGTTCTTCATATCTTTTTAAAATGGTGGGTACTGAGGGGATCGAACCCCCGACCTTCTGTACGTCAAACAGATGCTCTCCCAGCTGAGCTAAATACCCAGGAACTATCAAACACGATAGTGAATACATTCTACTACTAGTTAAAATTAATGTCAACAACTTTTTTTAGTTTTTAATATTTTTTTGGAGAACATCATCTT
>CAVDMV010000020.1:0-25032 GCA_963610315.1 Acutalibacteraceae bacterium | reverse complement strand
CCAAAATTTGTTTTAATAAATCTTTTATAAACTACATAATTTTCTTATTCTACATATATTTCTTCTTTTACATACAGTTCATTATTACAACAAATATATTTCAAGTCATCATCATCTTTAATGCTAAAGAATGGAACCCTATTCTTGTTGTAATAATCGAATACACTATCATAAATCACATATTCATTATTTGGATACATCTTTAAAAAATCATCAATGTCATCCTGACGGATAATATAACCAAGTAGTTGTCCTATTCGATTATTATCAACTCTTATATTTTTATCAACATACACGGAGTCATGAAAGGTGAAACTATTAGGTATAGTTTTAACCAAAAATGTTTCATCTGTTTCACTTTTATTGTCACTTGATTCATTACTATTGTTTTCATAATTAGAATTCTGATTAAAATAGTCTTTAGAAGATATACCAAGTTTCATAAGAATTTCGAGAAATTCATTATCCGATTTTAACGTATCGACATCAAAATTATGAGTTAATTCTTCTTCTTTTGGAGGATTTGATACCCTAGCAACATAAGGAATAGCAAAAGTCTTATTATAAGATTTCAATATTTCTTTCATAGTGTTGATTGGACATGGTAAATCGTCTTGTAGTTTTTTTATTTCATAAGTGGTTTTTAGCATATTGGTACCACCAGTTAAGACGCAAAACCAATCGGAAGACTCTTTCCAAGCATAAACTTCTATGCCTTTCGCAGCTTCTCCATATTGATAATACTCTTTATATTTTTCAATTATTTCAGGATTTTTCAATGTATTACCCTCCATATTATTTCCACAAGAAGAAATTGATAATAATCCTATAATTAAGAATAGACATTTTTTTATTACTCTCATACTTATTCTCCTCATTAAATCATATTACTCACATTAACTTGATAAAAACCTACAAATTCAGAATACGATGGAAAACCAGTTGTTCTATCACAGGATTCAGGATCATAAATAAGATTACCTTTTCGATCAAGATCTGTAACAGCTGTTCCACCTGGCTTATGCGACCATGTTCCATCATAATTTTGCCTATACCAATGATAATCTCGATTTGGAGCTATTACTAAAGCTACCTTATAATATCCTATGTCACAAGCATCATATTTACCAATGGGTTTAAATGAAAAATTGTAGTTTTGTCCATCAAGTAGCACATATTCATACAGTTTTGAGCCTGTTAAATAGTTTGAATCATACGGATTATAGCTTGAATCACTTGCTCCTGGTTGCATAAAACCATGAAGTTTTGTATTTAGAGCATATGCATAGCAATTGTAGTTACTCATACTATTATTATTCCATTCGCTTGGTTTATATTCCAACTCAGAACCATTTAGAGGCATATAATTTTCTGATTGCATCCATACATTCATATTGCCGATACATATCCTACCACGGTTAGAATCTAGAGTTGACGTACCATTATAATGACAAAAAAATCTAAAAACATAAACAGGATGGTCAAAATCAATTGTGTATGTTGTAGGATTGCTTCTATTAGTTGGTAAGGCTGTTTCTTTTGATAGCAAATCAAATTTATTAGACCACCCTTCACCATTTTTAATTTGCAATACAGCCGATCCATTTGAACTGGATAACCATTCATTAGAAACCGAACGCCAATAAGCTAAATCTACTTCAATACGTGTAACAGGTGAATTAAATGAATATTCAATCATTGCTTCGTTTTTAGGAATTCCCTTGCGAATAGATGACATAACAATATACTCGTTGTGAATATATCCTGTCCTATATCTTCTTGTTCTAAAATCCAAGCCATTATCAAGGCTATGGCTTACAAAAGTGTTTTCAGTATATGAATCAACTGGATAAGCATCAGCATAGTTATAATCTGTAGGTTTAATCTGGTAAACTTTATCTCCAGTTACAAAACTATTGAAAAAAGCAAACATAAAACTGTCAATTCTAATGCCACCAGTATAAGAATTTCCTACAGAATAAGTATGAATCCCACAAACATATGTGTTACCATTTATTGTCACTCTATATGGTGAACCACTTTGTCCACCTTCTGTATCTAAATTTGTTCTATAGTACCAACCATTATCTTCAAATTTAGTCATAATTCCTGTAGAACTATACATAAAACCACTTTTACTACCTGGATATCCAAATGTTGTAATTTCATAATTTTTTTCGTAAAAATTGCTTATTTTACCAAACCAACCGGTTTGATTACCTATAGGATTAGATAATTTACAACATCCCCAATCTTTTTGTTGATTTAAATAATATTCTTTTTCAATATATGAACGTTCAATTTTGACTCCACCATATGGATCTACATTTCCATTTCGAGCTGGATAATAATAGATTTCATCAGCGAAACGTGGATTATTTATATGGTCTTCGTAATCACCACTATTTGTTACATCACCATATAAACAATGGCCAGCAGTAACCAACAAATCAGGTCCTTCTAAAAATCCTGTTCCAATGAAATACATATTATCTTGATTTCCAGTGACATTATTTTGAACAACATATTTTATAACTAATTGTTCAGCGGCTTTATATGGCCATGAATTAGGGTTAGAAATTAATTTTCTATCATCAGAACCTATTATTGATTTCATCGAATGATTATATTTTTCCGTTCCAACAATGTTATCTGAAGTAGCAGAAGATGATTCATCAGCGCTTATTATTTTTGTTTGATTATTCGAATGAACATTTTTAACTATAGATTTTTTTGAATTGCTAGCATTATTTGAATCAAATGCAAATTGTCTAAATGAATAATGATTTTGATCAAAATTAATAAATTGTAAAGTGTTGTTAGTATAATTTTTAGTTGCGATATTCCATTCTTGTGCATCACTTTCGATTATACTTTTTGGGTAATTACTACTATCATTATTTATAATTGTATCAACTTCCAATGCTTCTTGCCCATCTATATAATAACTTTGATTTATTTTTTCTAGTCTAGGAGCATCATTTGAATAAATAGTATTGTGAGATTCTGAACTAACACTTAAGTGTGCAAAAAGTAAAACAGTTAAACTTAATAAAGCAAAAATTCTTCCTTTCATTTTTTCCTCCACATAATTAAAAAGCATAGTTGTTATAGCATTAAATCAATAGATAATTTGAGCATAATTAAAGTTGCCTTAATTATTTTCAAATAATATGTATTTTTCATTCTTTCCATATATGCGCCCCCAATACGTTGAATCGACTTGAAAATGTTAAAGTTCATTTAATTTTTTTAGAGTTTAGATAGCATTTCTTATAGCATTTCTTTTCGATAATATTCTAACATAAATACACCTAAAAATCAAATTTATCTCCAATACATGCAAATAAATGTATAAAAATGAATGTATTTAATTGAAAAGTCAGAATTCTTTTTGCTTATTTATTCTTTAAAATGTTAATAGTAGATTCAATTTGAGTAGTGATCCACGTTTCCAAATCACCATAAGTTGAGGTAATATAATTCTTAACATCATCAGTCATTTGATTAAGTGCAATATCTCTAGCTTTAAGTAAAGCGAGCTTTTGACTTGCTTCATCAAACTTATCTTCTTTCTTCAAGGCTTCAACATAAGTTTGAAATACAGATCTAACAGCATTAATGATTATTGTAGTTGCTGTGGATAAGAAATTAGCAGCTTTGTTATTGTTAATTTTTGAATTGATTAATTGTACTAATTTTGCTCCTGCTATTGAAAGTAAAGGAAGCACAATTGATGTTACTACTACACTTATAATATTGATTAAAATTTCGTTCATAGTTATTTGTCTCCTTTCACATGAATTGAATCATTTTTAATGTGGTCATCGACCTTTTGCTCAATCTTAATAATTCTTGAATGTAAGTCATCATATTTTTCTTCTAGCTTATCAAGTGTTTTTTCAATTCGGTCAATTGATGATTTGATATAGCCAACATCAGAAATAAGGACACCCTCATTCTTTCCTTCTTGTTTATGGTCTCCTTTGTTGTTTCTATGGAAAGCTAGGAAAGCAAAAAGAATTGATGACATTGTTCCTACAATGCTTATAATTGATAAAACGATATTTGTTGCATCCATTAAGCCTCAGCCTCCTTTTTAAAATAATCTAGTGCTGCTTTTAATTCATTCTTATAAAGTTTCTTATCTGGTGCAGCTTTAAACTTGGCTATCCATTCTTTTACCTCATTTGAAAGCTCTAAAGAAAAAGAACCAGTCGCTTTGTATCTTTCAACAATGCTTCTGATTCTAATTAAGTGATACATATTCTTTTCAATAAAATTATTAGAGTAAAAGAAATCATAGTAAGAATATATTTTCTTGCACCAGATCTTTATTTTAGAAGGAAATACACGTATATACTTTTCTACATCTGGTCTTATAGTTTCAGACATATACACAAGATTATCTGGAAATGCCATAATTTCATCATTAAAGATTTCATTATACTCATCATAAGAATCACTAAATTCCATCTTACTTTTCCATGCTCTAAGACCATAAATGAAGTATTCCTTCTTTCCATTATTCCTATGAGTCATTCCTTTGAAGTCCTTTAAAACAACAATGTAATCTTCATCGCTATTTTCATTTGAAGTTCCAAAAGCGTATGAACCACATCTATACATTAAGAGCACTTCATCATCTATAAATTCATTTTTAATAAACTCCATTTCTAAATCCTCCTATCTATATGCGTAAACCATTTTGACGTAATGGGATGTTGTATTGCAGGTAAAAATCAATGCCTTTTCACTTGATGAGGCACCAAGTACAAGAGTATGATTTGTTCCACCATAAACATAATCAATCGTGACATTTGACATTCCACTTGATCCATTACCTGGAATTGCAACCATGATACCTACACTTAATTTCACAAAGAAAATTGTCGAATTATAGGTATTATACTCATCATCATAAAGATAAATTGTACATTTGTTTGAAGTGCCATAGTTCTTTTTTGTATAAAAACCATAACGACTATCAACATACTTTACTGCATCTTGATAACCGCGACTTGCTACTGATAAAGGTGTTTCAATATAGTTAGGTTTAAAAGTTGAATCAAGAGTCAAGGATGTGGTTGTTTTTGAGTATTTTGCTATGGCCATTTGATAAATCGTACCATTATTATGGAGGTTTTGCTGTGTAAGTGTTGGAAATGATGCACTTTCGACCTTTGTTAATGTTGCCGTATTATTGGATAAATTTATCTGAATAATTACATATCCATTCTTAGTTGAATCTAAAGAAATATAAACCTGACTACCTTCTTCAACATATAATCTTCTTCCATAAATTTGAACATAGCCACTTTTAAATGTTATGTAATTGTTAGAAGCTGATACGGCAAGCTCTCCACCTAAGCCTCTAATTACTCCATCAGCTTTTAGACCTGTTAAATGATAATTGATATCGGCATCTTGTTTTGAAGACACGCTACTACCATCGAATGTTATTTTTACTAAAGCCATCTTAAGACCTCCTTATTTTTTGCTTAGTAGCTTAATTTTTTCTGTTAAACTAACTCGATATTCACCAAGAGTTACATTTGCAGTGTGTATATTTCCTTTAAATGTGATCTTTGTAATCATGGTTTGATATGTTTTATTTGGTGTAATAAACTCAATAAAATCACCAACATTTAAGACATCAAACAATGGTGCGATTTTGTTATTTGCCAAATAATCGAATGTAATTGAATGCTCAAGTGATGATGTTAACATCTCTTTTTGAGCGGTTGTGTATAAAGAATTATAGTCACTATCAGAGTAAGTTTTAGCTAGTGAATTAATCGATTTATAACGCTTTGTATTATCATTTTGATTTGAAATTGTGCCATCAGTGAAAAGATAATAATTGATTGTATTTTTGTATGTAACATTTGAATCTTTAGGATAAAAAGTGACCTTATTTACTGCTTGCGTGTTATTATCAGTAATCACTAAATTACTAATACAGGCAATGCTAGATTTTAAGGTCACTCCTTTTTTACATTTTGTAATATGAAGGTCAATTCCTGATATCTTTCCATTATCATAAACAAGGCTATAAACTAAACCAATTGAGTAGGCTTTATTTAGAGTTGAAACAACACTTGAAATAGAATCTACTGTATCTTCTTCAAATGTTAATGCTCCATTCACTACTTCAGCATCTCTACTGATTGTTAAATAACTCATATTTTGAAGTGAATCAGAATTAGAAATAAAAGCCTTTTTTATTAAATTCAAAAGATAAATTGATAAGTTTCCAGAATATGATGTTAACTTCATCTTATAATCCAAAATTGATATAAAATCTTTTGTTTTAACCTCTGTAACATGATTTTTTAAATCAATTGAAGTGATAATTCCTATGTAGTTTATCTTCTTATCTTTGACGATAAAGTAATCGCCTACACTAGCATTAACTGCTTCTTTATTAATTTCAAACGATGAACTTTGAGGTATGACATTATCAATAATAATCGTAAAATTATCATTAGCGTATCCATAATCAAGTACAGATAAAGTTAAATAATCTAAAAATATAACTTCCATTAATTGCCACCATACCCTTCAAGAAGCTGAATATTACAAGTCGTTTTAGCATTGACTCCAGGACTAAATCTTATCTTCTTTTCACCCTTATCAATGAATAAAAAATTATCACATGAAAAATCCTGCAATTGATAAGCATTTTTAGTTACTCCATTTTCAGTAATAGTTATAAATTGATCTGATTCATCTGAATTAACAGTTATAATGCAATCATCAGATTTAACCATAATCTTTAACGAAGATATAATCGTATCTCCATCAAGAATATCAACTCTAGGATTATTAACTGCACCTGCAATTATGATATTTAAAGGTGCTTTTACTTCTCCATTATTTTTCACATAAATTTCACCATTATATGATGAGCTATAAATATGAGGATAACCAAATGGAAATGTTTTACCTTTTACATCTTCATTAACTGATATTTGATAATTAACCTTATTAAGCCATAAAGATAATTTATCCAAAGATAAAGAGCTTTGAATTGTATTACTTTGAAGCTCAGTTTTGGTTATTGATTTAAATGAAACATAAGCATATTTTGTATCTTTGCCATTGCTATAAAAAAGCCTTAATTCATTAGAACTTCTAATAAAATCAAGGAACTTTGAATAACCATTATAACCATTTAAAAATACGACTTCAAAATCAAGTGATGTTTGAGGATTTTTAATTTCAACACAGGTGTATTTATTTGAATAAGCTACATAAGTATTTTGCTTTTCAACTCCAAGATTACCAATGCTAGAAATCAATGAAGATGACCTATAATCAAAAAAATAGGTAGTGCCTATTTCATTTACAAGATATAACTTTCTCATTATAAATAGGCACCTCCTAACGCTTTATTTATTGAATCAACATCAAATTCTGATGATGTAGTATTTACTGTTACATTGTTTGTTGTTTGGTTATTATTTGTAGTTGAATAATTTGATGTTTTATTTCCATTAAGATTGAAAGTATCACTAAACCAATCTCCAACTGAACTAAACCATCCTTTTACATTACCCCATGCTTTTTTAGCCCAGCCTGACACAGCATCAGTTGCCTTTTGAATAGTTCCCTTCACACCATCAACTGCTCCTTTAAAGAAGTTTCCAATGTTCTCTCCAACCTCACCAAGCCAACCAGTAAAGCCTTTAAATTTATCTTTAAGCCAACCAAACATTCCGCTAAATTTTTCAGTTATACTTCTAACTACACCAGATACCTTATCAACTATTCCACCAGCAAAATTAGAAACACCATCGCTTATTCCTTCAAAGATATTTGATAGATTATCTGCAAGCCATTTAATTGCATCAATTATCCAATTTAAAATATCTAAAATAGGTTTTAATAGTGTGTTTAAAAGTTCTAATGCAGGAGATATAACTGTTTCAATGACATCACCTATTGTCTCTAAAATTGGTTCAAAAGCTGATAAAGCTGAACTAATTAACTGAAGCTGTAACTCTAAAGGTGTAAGTAATACTTTAATTAAAGGTTCTAGTAGTTTTATAATGCTTGAAACAAGCTCAATAACAATTTTCAAAACCTTAATAATTGGTTGTAATAAAGTAACGATAACTTTTAAAATTGGCTTTAAAATTGAAGATATTATCTTAACTACATCACCAACTAAAGAAACCACTACTTCAATAATATCGACTAAGACGTTTAAAACATCCGTGATAGGATCTAAAACTGCATTTATTAATTCTAAAATAGCATCAACTAGATTAGCAATTAAATCAATAACTACACCTAGAACCTCCATAATTGGTTCTAATATTGTCGTAATTAAATCTACTACTTTACCAATTAATGAAGCTATTACTTCAAGAATTCTTTTAATTAAAGGCATTAATTTTTCAAGCAAGCCGATAACCACATTAATAATTGATTCAAGCGGAGGTAATATTTTATCTATAACCTCAACCAACATATCAATTACTTTATTTATTAAATCCATTATTGTCTTAATAACTGGCATTAAAGAATTAACTATTTTTTGAATAAAACCCATTACTTTATTAAGTAGTTTTGAAATGATATTTATTATTTTCCCAAGCAGTTCTCTAAACTTCTCATTTTGAAGCAAAATAACAGCTAAAACTGCAACAAGACCTACTATACCAAGTGTCGAAGCCTTAATTGCTCCACCAGCTATTGTAATTGCTCCTTTTAAAGCAGTGAGTCCTACCTTAATTTTTGAAATCAAAGGTATCAGTTTACCAATGATAGCTAAGACTGGCCCTGTTGCCGTTACAATTCCAAGTAGTGTCCCAATAAACACCTTCATACCTTTTGATAGATTATTCCACCAATTAAGCATCTTTTTAAGAGCTGGTACGATCTTATTTGTGATCATTAAAACAAGACTATTCATTACTGGAAGTAAGGCTTGAGCAAGCTCATTTTTAAGACCTGTTAATGCTTGTTGTAATCTTGAGATGGCATCAGTAAATTCTCCAGCTTTTTCAGCATCTTCATTTGATACAATTCCAAGTTCTCTACATTCATTTCTTAGGTCTTCTACTTGACTTGTTGAAGCAGATATTACTTGAGTAAGCTCAGCACCTAGTTTATCACCAAATATTTCGTTAGCTACTGCAGTTCTTGAGGCTTCATCACCTACTGAAGATAGAGCATCTCTAATTTTCATGAAAGCCTCATCAGTATTAAGTCCAGTTAAATCCTCACTAGTTAATCCGATAAGTTTTAGCTTTTCATTAACACTATCAGCACTTCCATTTGCTATATCTCCTAAAAGAGCATTAACCTTAACAAATGCTTTTTGTAATTGGTTTTGATCTACTGCTAAAATCTCTGCAGCATAGCTCCACTCCTGGAATGCCTCAGCAGATAGATACACTTTAGAGGCTGTATCAGCTAAGTCATCTGATGCAACAAGTGACTTATAAGAAAGAGCGGATAAAGCTGTGCCTGCTGCAACAATAGGAGCCGTTACATACTTTGTTAATTTATTACCAACTCCTGCTAGCTTATCCCATTTAGCATTACCAAGTTCTTGTATCTTTGTACTAGTATTTTTAAGCTCGGTATTTAGCTTTGAAACATCAGCTTCAGCATACTCTACCGCTCTTTCAAGTTTCTTAAATTCAGATTCACTTATTGCACCAACTTTGACTGCTTCCTTAGCTTCTTCTAATTTTTGTTTTTGAAGTTCTAATTTCCTCTTTGTAGAATCTAAAACCTCATTTAATTTAGTTTGCTTGCTCTTCCAAAGTTCGACATTTGATGAATCATATTTAAGTTTTTGATTAATAGCTTTAAGGTCAGCTTGTTGTTCTTTTAATTCTGCTCTTACTTTACCTAAGGACTCGTTAAGTTCAGTAGCATCAAGTCCTAATTTAATGTTTAAACCTTTTATTGTTTCAGCCATTTACTTAACCTCCTATAGTAAAAAATTGTCAATGTCAGTTTGTGTTGCCTCTCTTGATGAGCTTTCACTTCTTCCCATTGACTCCATAAATAAATCAACAAGCTCAAAATAAGTATCAATCTCAATCAAAAAGGCATCCGATAGTGAGATGCCCATTTGAGATAAATTAAATATGATATTACTAGTCGCTTGATGCTTCCGTTTTACTTTCTCTGGGACTTTTGCTTTCTTAACCGATGACTTAGCTAGCATTTTACGAAACTCCATCATTTGACCTATTTGTGTTCCTTCATAATCCAATGCAAACTTCTCTACATCTTTTTTACCAAGTGATGCAACATTTACTCCTTGCTCTTGAAGCCATGCCTTTAATTGTGATACAGAGTTAGGATTTTCAAGTTCAGTAAGTTCTTTCATTGATGATGTTAATTCTTAGCCATTTATTTTCTCCATTTGTCATCGACGTCCTTTGACGAAATGGAGCTTTGATACCTAATGGCAACTCAAAAAATGGGCGCAGCAAAAGAATATGGACGTACTATTTTTTCCATTTCGTTTTGTTTCGCACCAATTACGAAGGTTTGAAATTTTATATAATTTGATGCTGCGTAATAACTAGTATCAGCATCGATAGAAGGTAGCTAGTCTTCTATTTTTTTTAATTGTTATTCATAGCCATATAAATCAAATGAATCATCTTATTTTTCAACTTTTTATCAATGTTCTTTTAAGCCATGAATAATTCATAAATATATTAAATGATTGATTAAAGTTAAATTTCTAAAACTAATCTTTCATTTGCTTACATTATAAAGCAACTACTTACACGGGCGTCTTTTGCCAAAATACAAATCAAATTGTAATGTGATAAAGCAATGAAAAGCGCAAAAAAAAAGCGATTTTCTTATTGAAAATCACTCTATTTTAGTTAATAAAATTATTTGTATTTTATGAAATTATTTTTTTCTTTTTTGAGTTCCTAATTTTTTAAAGCCTTGAGAATTCAGAAATTCATTAGCATCATCTATATTTAAATGAGTATGTAAAATAATTTTATACGCAATATGTTCTGAACTATCATTTAATGCGTATCCTTCACGTTTTAACATGTCGATACTTTCATCGTATGATAACTGCAAGCCAACAAGTATAGCAATTATAATTGGAAGCTTAAAATTTGATTCATCTTCATTTTTTATTTGTGAGAATATATTACGAGATAATAATGTATATTCCCAAAAGTCTGTGCTATCCCACTCTCTCTTCTCAATTATTTTTCTACATTTAATATTAAAAGTATTTTTAGTAAACTTTGAAACTTTAACTTCAGATTTATAATTTTTAATAGCATTTTTTACATTATATTCGTTAACAAAAGATAAACCTTGACTTTGAACTGATTTACAAAACGCTGTCCCAGTAAATACATCTTTTTCTGAATAACAAAAATTTAAAAACTGCACATGTCCTTCTTCATCAATTCTAGAAAAACTTCCATTGTTGTATGTAAATAATCCAGAATCAATAACTTCTCTAAAAGTTTTATCCTTTAAAGCTAATTCAAAAATTTCTTGTGGTGAAATATTTGTTCTCGTAACCATATCTAATTTAGATTCAGCATAATATGAATAAATTTGTTTAGCATCTTTATCAAATTGCTCAACATCGTATCCGAGATAAGACAAACGATAATATGCCGAAAGTTTTGAAACGTGAAAAAATTCAGCAACCTTTTCTATCGCAGCCTGTGTGGTATAATCAATTATAGTATCACCAATAGTTATAGACATCTTTTGAGAAAATGCTTCATCAGCCTTTTTCTTTACCATTTCTAATGGCATTAAAATCGCTGGAGCCAAATTTTTAGCTTGCCATTCTATTAATCCAAGGTATTTATCTTCAATTTCATCCTTGGCACACTGTATAGCTGCTGTATCATTATAGTTTCTAATAAAATATTTACGATGATAAAAGTAATGTACTGCTTCGTGTGCTAATGTGTTATTTATCTGCCCAGCATTATTACTAGAAACATCCACAACAATTGTTCTAGGTTCAATAATGTAATCAACATACTCATCATTTTCAATATCATATAAAGGAATTACACCACCATTGAACGCTATCAATCCAAAAATTTTCCCATCACTTGATATTTTATTTTTATAGATGATTTTTAAATTCATCTTCTTTTGAATAATCTCTTCGATTGGTATTGCCATTGGAATTACCAATGCTTCTGGACAATACTTTTCAAGAAACTCAGTAGCAGCACTTTCAACAAGACTTTTATCTATAAAAGGCATTAAATTTGTAGAATTGTACTTAATCATTTTTTATTTCTTAACGAGTCATATATTTCTCTCATAAAAACATGAAGCAGTCTGTTTTTTTCATTCTCATTATTTAATAAGAACTCAAAGAAATCCTTGTTACTCTCATAACCTTCTGTAAGTGCATCGTCAACATGATCATCAAAACTAAATTTAAAGTCATCGAACGAATTACTTACAGCACTTTGCCTTAATGTCTCATCATTTATAAGTTGTGATCTTATTTGTAATAAAGCCTGTGATGCAACATCCAAAGTAAAATCCTTACCATATTGAGCATTTAATTCCTCAAGAATTACAGATAATTTCTTTTTTGTATCTTCAATTATAGATGTAGGAACAGGTTTTTTAATAGTAATTTCTGAGTTACCATCTAATGTAGTAACTGTTATCTCGCCACTCTTCTCTTGTCTAAAATCACTAACTGTAATTTTATCAGCAACATCAAAGTCATTGCCACTACCTATTTCTATTTCTTTAATTAAATATGATAAATAATTATATTTTTTATGAAGTTCGACATTTTCATAACATGTAGCCTGAATTAAGAAAGAATACCCCTTTAAGAATTTTCTAATTGTTGATTTAATTTCAGCACGATTTTTCTCAGGTCTTTTCATTATCTTCCTTAATGCATTATCTAACAATGACCACATAGCTTGTTTATCGTTATTATTTCTTTTTTCCTTATATAAATACTCATTGAACTTTTCAATATCATCATCGTCCAAGATGTCATATTTTTCAATTGCACTATAAAGAGATCTGATGTCTGCTGGTCTGATAGGTTCTCTTAAAACATTATCCTTGTAGTATTTATCGAAAGCACTTTTAATATCTTCATAATCATTTTTGAAGTCTAAAATAAAAGTTTCTTTTTGATATGGAGGATATATTCTATTCAATCTTGATAATGTTTGAACCGCAGCAACTCCTCTAAGCTTTTTATCAATATACATTGCACATAATTTCTTTTGATCAAAACCTGTTTGATATTTGTTTGCAACCAATAAAACTTGATAACAACTCTTATCAAATTCTAATCTTAATTGATCTTCAGGGATTCCACCATTCATTGACACTTCTGTAAAAGTTTCACCGCCAATTGTTTTACTACCAGAAAAAGCAACTAAAGCTTTTATATCATCATAGTTATTTTCAGCAATATATCTGTCAAATTCTTGTCTATATTCTATTGCTGCTTTAATACTTGAAGTGACAACCATCGCCTTTGCTTTTCCGTCAAGTCTGTAAGCAATATTCTCTCTGAAATGTTCAACAATAATTCTAACTTTCTGAGCAATATTTGTTGGATGTTCATCAATAAATTGTAAAATTTTTCTTTTTGCAGCTAAAGATTTTAATTCTGGATCATCAGCAATATTTTTATTTAATTCAAAGAATGTTTTATATGTAGTGTAGTTATTTAAGACATTCAAAATATAACCTTCTTCAATAGCTTGTTTCATTGAGTAAATATCAAATGCTTCTTTTTTGCCTTCGGCATTCAATGTTCCAAAAAGCTGCAAAGTATCTCCTTTAGGAGTTGCAGTAAAGGCAATCATTGAAACGTTAGATTGCTTACCTGTTTTATTGATTTCTTCCACGATTTTGTCTTCCACAGTGATATCATCATCTTCATCTCCTGCTAAAACAGTAGTAACAGCTTGCATTAAAGAACCTTCTGTAGACTGATGGGCTTCATCAATTAAAACTGCAAATCTCTTTGAACCAAGATTTTGCAACAATTTGCTTCCTAAAATATAGAAAAATTTATGAATTGTCGTAACAATAATGCGAGTATTCCCCTTTAAGGCTTGTTCTAAATCACCTGAATCACATTTATCATCCATTACCTTAACAGTTCCTAATTTATGTTTTACACCAAGAACTGCATCTTGTAGCTGTCTATCAACAACAATTCTATCAGTAATAATAAGAACAGTATCAAATACACCATTATTGTTTGCATCGTGAACTTGGCTAAGAATATGCGCCAACCAAGCAATAGTGTTAGTCTTTCCACTTCCTGCACTATGCTCAATCAAATAATTTCTTTCAGATAAATTTTCTTTGACATCAGCACATATTCTTCTTATCGCTCTTAATTGATGATAACGTGGGAAGATAAGACTTTCCTTTTTAATTTTGTTACCAGTATCAGCATCTATTTCTTCTGAATATTGGACAAATATAAAATGGGTTATAAGTAAACTGATTGTCTCCTTAGTTAAAATATCTTCCCAAATATACGAAACATTGATTCCGTTTTTATTGTGAGGGTTTCCAGCTCCATAATTATCACCTTTATTAAAAGGCATAAAATAAGAAGATTTACCATTAAGTTTTGTAGTAAACCAAGCTTCATTTAAATCCATTGCAAATGCAGCAAAAACACCTTTTTTATATAAGAAAAGTCTAGTAGTTGCATCACGAGTATTCTTATACTGAATTATCGCATCCTTGTAATCTTGATTTGTTGTATTGCACTTTAATTCAAAAGCAAAAATTGCAATTCCATTCAAGAAAATTACTAAATCGATTCTTTCTTTATCCTTATGATATACTTCCTCCATTACAGAAAAAATATTATTATTATAGTTTTCAATTGTTATAGGATTTAACGTCGTTTCAGGTTTTGGATAATACAAATCTAGTGTTGTCCCATTGTCGAATTCAACGCCATTCTTAAAAGAATCTATTAATGAACCATTCTTAGCACAAATATCATTATTGATAACATTCAAAACAGTACTCTCAAAGTTAGTTTTGTAGATTTTCTTAAGTTTATCCATCTTATCAGCTTGTGTTGAATACAAAAATTTAAAGACTAATTCTGTATCCATTGCAAATGCTTGGTTATAGCAAGTATCGGATTTTCTTAAAATATAACCATTCTTTTTTACCAATTCATCTAAAATAAGTTTTTGATAATCCGTAGTTTCTTTTAATTGATCTGCTCTTACAGGCATATTACTTTACCTCCACTCTTTTCTTACCTGTGACATATTCATAGATAAGCGATTTTTTATAAGCTTCTAATCTTTCAATTTTTTTTTCATTGTTTTGTATGCATTCATTAACTTTTTTACATTTTTCATCAAGATAATTTGCTATTTCTTCTTGTTCATGTAAAGAAGGAACAGGTAGCACAACTGAGCCATGTTGAAGGTTGTTTATAATCAATAGCACATTTGGATTGGCTATATTAATATGTTGTTCTTCCTGAGAATCAATCGCATACATTCCAAATCTATAATTCATTATTTTGTCATTAAAATATACTGCATTAAGCTGCTGATTGAATGCAGAATCTTTTTCTAGACAACCATATTTTCCAATCGAACCGATACAACAGACAATGATAGAATGTTTTTTCGCAATTCTTCCATACTTAATACCTTTTTTTGTCAATTTTTGTTCACTGTCACTAATTGGTTGTTCATAAAATAAATTGTCCGCTTTTATCCAATCAATACCATCATCAAATGAATAATATTCTTCATAATCCATTGACGGAGTGTTTCCTGTTTTAATATCTGCTAAATATTTTAATCGCATTAATTTCCATCCTTCTGGTATCTCAGGGATATACTTATTTCCTGTTTTTATAATTTTATAGTTTTTTCTAATACCACAAGTAACACATTCTTTTATTAGCGAACGTTTATATTTTTTTAGAATTATATTTTGTTGCTTATATTCATTTATTATGCTTTCTATGTTAGAAACCTTATCATCAAGGAAAGATACAATACGAATTTGTTCTTTCAAATTTGGATGAGCAAATGAAAAGTTATTGAAATTGTGCTGATACAAATGTGTGATTGTGCTATTTCCAGAATTATCTAAATTAAACCAAGTCCAAAAAACATCAGATCGTAATACGTAAAATAAAAATTTATTATCAAAATCTTTATTTGGTCTAATTAATAATACACCACTATTTAATGATGTTTCATACGGCATGTTTTTAGCTAATGCAACTTTGCCAACAGTACCATCTTTTGTTATTAAAAGATCATTTTCTTTAATTTGTACTCCTACAGCTTCTCTCCATCTTTTAATTGGAACATGCACACATGAATCCCAATTAATTACTCCATTTTCAAAATCAACACCAGTAATTAAATAAGCCCCTTCATCTGTATATTCTTCAGAAGTTAAACCTTGCCATCCAATTCTTCCACTTAAAGAAGCCATTGCTTTTATTTTATTTATTTTCCATTCGCTTGGAATTTTTCCAATCCAGGTGATGCCACTTTCAATGTAATTTTCCATAACTTTCACCTATATTTTCTTAACTCTATCAGTTATATCTTTTTCAAGTTCATAAAATGCAGTCAACAAATCTTCTGATTTTTCAGGAGCCTTATATTCATAGAAATACTTAGTGAATGGAATTTCTGCACCGATTTTTTCCTTACTTCCTTTTTTATTAGGATCGTAATCATATGAATAAATTGCATCTGGTATGTAAGGATAAACTTCTCTCTTGAAATACTCTTTTACATCTTCAGATAACTTCA
The DNA here is from genome assembly GCA_963610315.1 of Acutalibacteraceae bacterium. Classification (GTDB taxonomy): domain Bacteria; phylum Bacillota_I; class Bacilli_A; order RFN20; family CAG-449; genus UBA3210. Next base: position 8,230 of record CAVDMV010000020.1, on the reverse strand, counting down.
CTATTTCAGAATCTTTTGTGGATGGATCAACAATGATTTTTCCATTCCTATCTTTTTGAATAACAGCAGTTTTATCCATATAAGATAATTCCATACAAATAGAATTTAATCTACTATCAGAATAGCCATTAATTTCTTTAATAAGAGACTTAATCTTTTTAGTGAATTTTGAATAATCTTTCTCAATTTCATCAGATAAATTTTCTCTTAAAACACTTAATACTTGTTCGCAAAAAGCTTTACCAACTATATATCCTTGATATTTCTTCTCTTGTTTAGAATCTCTTGGATCTGTTTCTGATAATTCCTCAAATTCAACTTCATTAAAAATGCTATTAGTAAATAACTCACTATTCTCTAATTTATCAACCCACTCTTTATTTAATAAACAAGTTCTCTGTAATGGCTGATGAACAGTCCATTCTTTATATAAAAATTCTTCATTATCAAAAATCTTGCATTGTTTTGTGGGATTATCAACATATTTATCGAAATCTTTATAAATTTGTAGTATTTCTTCAATTTGCTTAGGAGTAATTTCTCTACGTTTCTTTCCAAGAGATTTTTGAAGAGGCTTATAAATATCAGTAGCATTAATCAACTGAATCTTTCCTTTTCTTTCTTTTCTCTTATTCTTTGATAAAACAAAAACATAAATAGCTATGTTAGTATTATAAAATAAGTCACTTGTAAGTGCGATAACTGCTTCAATCAGATCATGTTCAATCATATATCTTCTTATTTGTGCTTCACCACTTGTTGTACCTCCTGAGAATAATGGTGAACCATTAGAAATAACACATGCCCTACCTATTCCTTTTTTCATCTTATAAATAGCGTGTTGCATAAATAATAATTGCATATCTCCTGTTCCAGGAAGTCCCGCAAAAAATCTACCATTTTTTCCATTGTTCTTATATTCATCGTTTACGGCTTTTTCTACACCATCACCAGCATCCTTACCACCCCAAGGTTGACCGAATGGAGGGTTAGTAATTACAAATCGCATTTGAGTATTAGGAAATCTATCAGCCTTCATTGTATCTTGAAAACAAATATGATCAGCTTTTTGTCCTTTTATTAACATATCTGCTAAACAAATAGCATATGATTCAGGGTTGTTTTCTTGACCGAATAATTGAACATTTGCGGTAGGATTAATATTGTTTACAATTTCGTCATATGTAGTTGAGCACATACCACCTGTTCCGCATGCCATATCTAGAACGGTAATTTCTTTTTGAGGCTCAAGAATATCTTCACATCCTTCTGCAGTCATAATTTTAACAAGTAGTCTGATGACCTCTCTTGGTGTATAGTGGTCACCAGCTTCACCAGCTTTTTCAGAGAATCGTCTGATAATCTCCTCAAAAATATATCCCATTTTAATATTAGGAACTCTTTCTGGATCAAGGTCTAATTCTGAAAATTTTTTGATTACATTAAGAAGACGATTGTTTTTATCCATTTTCTCTATTTGTTTAGAGAATTCAAGGCTATTAATAATATCCTGTATATTAGGTGAAAACGAATCTAAATAGAATTGAAAATCTTTAACCAACAAAGCACCACTTTTAGTAAGTTTTGCCAAATTCAATTCACTTGTGTTATAGAATTCATATTTAGATTTATTCTTTAAAATTTTGACTGGCGTATTTGGATTTTTTTTATACTCGGCAACAACAGCATCTTTAGTTTTTTTCCAAAGCACATTCAATTCTTCTGATGATAAGCATAGGGATAATAACATCCTTATATTTATCAGCTTTGTATGGTCCTCTAAGAGTATTAGCAATTGACATTACTATACCTACTTCCTTAGAAACATTTTTTATATTTTCATTAATATTTTGTTCCATTTTATTTCTCCATTTCTGTCTCTTTATTTACATTTTTATTTACATTATTGTTTTTCATATAATATAATTCATATAAAACTGAAAAATATTTATCTTCAAATGTTTCAACTTGTGCATCAGTTTCTGTATGTTCATCTTCTTTATATTGCAAATATCTAATCGCAAAAGAAATAACATTTTCGACCATAATCATTATCCAATAGCACAAATAATCTTCATCGCATTCTCTTAAATTCTCCACTGATATCAAATAATCATTAGGAAGTGGAACTTCAATATCTGTTGACATCAAATCTGGTTTATCAAATTTACAGTATAAATAATCTTCTAAATACTGTTCGTATGTCAATTTTCCACTATGCTTTTGAAACATTCCCCTAAGATTAAAATAATCATTATATTTATCACGTTCATATTTATCATTTTCTAGTGATTCAACAGGTTCATTTTTATAATCATAGGCTCTAGTAAGATACTTACCACCATCATATAAAAAATCATCACCGATATCTAACTCTTGAATTGCATTTTGAATCATACCTATTTTTTTATAAATCCATTTATCATTATTAATCAATTCACAATTAAGTTCTCTTTGTTTCAAAACTTCTTGTTTAACTTCATCATCTAAAAATGCAAAATTATTATATATTTTTCTGACATGTTTATTTTGCGGATAACATCCCACAGCAATAGTAGCCCAATGTAAATAATCAAGTTCATCTGCATTATCAATAATAAATCTTTTTGCTTCCTCTTTAACTTCTTTTTCTTTGGACACTTTTTGATTATGTTGTTCTAAAAAATAAATAACAAAAGATATAGCAATTGTAGCTATTAAAGAAAGAATTGATATAACTAGGTTTACAATCTCCATTATTCATCCACCTCAATATTATATTTTTTTAAATATGGTTGTAATTTTCTTCTAGCTTTAATAGTTGGAACATATTTACCAGTTTCCCATCTATTTATAGTTGCAAAAGAAACATCTAGAAGTTTTGCAAACTCCTCCTGAGTCATCAACATTTTAAGTCTTAATTTTTTGACTGCCTCTTTATAAGTCATAAATACTCCTCATCCACATTTTCGATAATCTTGTAAGAATTATAACATTTTTTTGCCTTTTTATCTATATGGAGCTTGGATTTTTCTCAAAATTGTCTCGAAATTCAAATCGTGTTAAATCGTGTAATTTTTTAGCACCCCCAGTCAAATCGTGTAGAATTTTAGCACCCTTGAGTTTAAATCGTGTAAAGTCAAAATAAAAAGCTGCTAATAGAACCTCTAAATGAAGCCCACTAACAGCCTATAAAGCAAATAAAATTCATTTTTTAAGCTAAAATATCGCATTTTAAACATAAATTCTGCTATTTATGCAATAAAAAAGCCTGATAGCATTGTATCAGACCTATTCTACTATAATGGGGCGAATAATCAGAATCGAACTGACGCATGTCTGGTTCACAGCCAGATGTGTTAACCACTTCACCATATTCGCCATATGCGTTATTAATTCTACCGAGAATAAAACTGTTTGTAAAGAAAAATATTTAAATATTCAATTTTTGTTTTTAAAATTCTACCTTTATGGTATACTGATGTTGCTCAAATTAAGGAGATTATAATACATGGCAGACAAAATTAAAGTATTTGCTCTGGGTGGACTTGATGAAAGAGGCAAGAATTTATATGTTGTTGAAGTTAACGACGATATCTTCGTTTTTGACTGCGGACTTTCTTATCCACATAAATCTATTCCAGGGGTTGACGCGATTATTCCTAATTGCGATTATCTATATAAAAACAAAAAAAGAATTAAAGCTTATATCATTTCTCACGCTCATGATGATAATATGGGTGCATTACCTTATGTTTATATGGAAGCACCAGCTCCAGTAGTTACTTCACCATTTACCGCGAGAAGAATTGAATTATATACAAAGAAATTAGGTTTAAAAGTAAATTATAAATTCGATTATGTTCTCAAATCAGGAGAAAAGAAAGTTGGGGGAAGAAAATTTATTTTCTCAAGCGTAACTCATTCTGTTCCTTTTTCATATGCTTTTTCTTTAGTGACTGATCAAGGACAAATTGTTTATACTTCTGATTTTATTATTGATTTTAATAATATTCCTGATGCATTTAAGATGAATACTAAAGAATTATTAAAATCAACTAATTATGAAACTTTATTATTACTTTCTGATTCTTCTAACGCGAATGTTATGGGATATGCTACTCCTCGATATATGTTAACTCCTCATATTCATGATTTATTTGAAATGAGTAAAGGAAGAATCTTTATCGCGTGTTATGGCCAAAACGTCATGCATATTAATGAAATTATGTCTTTATGCATAAAGAATAATAAAACAGTAATATTTGCAAAAACTAATGCAGGAGAAGATTACATTAAATTATTTAATGAATTTAAAGAACAAGGATTCGAAAATAAAGTTAAGTTTGAAAAATTTGAAAACATTAACCGTGTAAGTGAAAAAGATTTAGTTGTTCTTTTAGTCGGAGAAGGTAGCGAACTTTATAAACAAGTAGTTGATTTTGCGAATGGCTCTTTCTCATCTATTTCATTAAAATTTAATGAACAAGATACATTCGTTCTTGATTGCCCTCCTGTTCCTAATAATGAAACTACATATGTTTCAAGTATTGATGAAGTATATAAAACAGGTTGCCAAGTAATAAAATTCTCAAGAAAAGATATTATTACAATGCATCCTTGCCAAGAAGATATTAAGACATTGTTAACGCTGTTTAAACCTAAGTATTATATGCCAATTAATGGACTATATTCTAACATGATGGCAAATGCGAAAATTGCGTTAAATATTAATAAAAAGCTTAATTATTCAAACATTTTTGTTCTTGATAATGGAATGTTCATTTTTGGTGAAAATGGAACATTAAAGGTTGATTATAAGAACAAAATTGATACAGGTGACGTCTTAATTGATGGTAGTGATATCGGTAATGTCGGTAATAACGTCATCGAAGAAAGAAATCGTCTTTCTGGTGATGGAGTAGTTATTATGGGAGTTACTGTTTCAAGTAAACAAAAAGCAATTATCGCTGGACCTGACGTACAAATGAGAGGATTTGTCTTCTTAAAAGATTCAGAAAATATTCTTCATACCATCACTCAATTATTCTTAGATCAAGTTGATGTATATTTAACTGGTTATTATGAAGATACACCAATTGAAGATAAAATTGTTGATCGAATCGCTCGTTACATCCGTAAGGAAACAGGAAAATGTCCTGTTATCATTCCAGCAATTGTTGATTTAGATAAATAAATCACTAAGTACATATTCTTTAGAATATTGTACTTTTTTTACTTATTTATATTTTTAACAATATTTTTATTTAACAATGATATCAGATTTGATATTATATTTTAGGTTTTTTTAAGGAGACATTTGAGATGAAAAATATTAGAAATATCGCAATTATCGCTCACGTTGACCATGGTAAAACAACATTAGTTAACCAACTCTTATTAGCGAGTGGTACTTTTAGAGAAAATGAAGAAGTCCAAGATAGAATGATGGACAATAACGATATCGAAAGAGAACGTGGAATTACAATTCTAGCGAAACCAACTGCGATTAATTATAAAGACTATAGAATTAACATTATTGACACTCCGGGTCATGCTGATTTCGGTGGTGAAGTTGAAAGAATTATGCACATGGTTGATGGCTGCTTACTCGTCGTTGACGCTTTAGAAGGAACAATGCCTCAAACACGTTTCGTTTTAAAGAAAGCATTCGAAGCTCATGTTAAACCTGTTGTTGTCGTTAACAAAATTGATCGACCAAACGCAGATCCAAAAAGAGTTCTTGATGAAGTATTAGACTTATTTATTGAACTCGGCGCGGATGATGAAATGTTAGAATTTAAGACAGTTTATGCTTCTGCTCTTAAAGGTACATCAAGTTATGATCCAGATATCAATACTCAAAAAGAAGGTATGGATCCAATCTTTGATACTATTATTTCAGAAATTCCAGCTCCATGTACTGATGAAACATTACCTTTACAATTCCAACCTGCATTATTAGACTATAATGATTTCGTTGGTAGAATCGGTATTGGTCGAGTCGCACAAGGTAAGATTAAAGTTAATGATACAGTTGCTTGCTGTAGAATTGATGGTTCAGTTAAGAACTTTAGAATTCAAAAATTATATGGTTTCTTTGGCTTAAAGAGAATTGAAGTTAATGAAGCTGATGCAGGTGATATTATCGCAATCGCTGGTTTACCAGATTTAAGTGTTGGTGAAACTATTTGTGAACCAAATAACATTTTACCTTTACCAATCTTAAGAATTGATGAACCTACATTACAAATGACATTCGGTACTAACTCTTCTCCTTTCTCTGGTCAAGATGGTAAGGAATTAACGGCAAGAAAAATTGAAGATAGATTATTTAGAGAAACTCAAAGAGACGTTTCTTTAAAAGTTGAAAGAATCCCTAACTCAGAATCATGGATTGTTTCTGGTAGAGGTGAATTACATTTATCAATTCTTATTGAAAATATGCGTAGAACTGGTTTCGAACTAGAAGTAAGTAAACCAAAAGTTATCGTTAAAGAAATTGACGGCGTTAAATGTGAACCATATGAAGATGTTCAAATTGATGTCCCAGAAGAATTTATGGGTTCAATTATGGAATCTTTAGGCTCTAGAGGTGCTGAACTAGTTCATATGAACTACGATGAAAATCAAGTTAGAATTAATTATGTTGTCCCTTCAAGAGGATTACTTGGTTTTATGACTAACTTTATGACTTTAACAAAAGGTTATGGTATTATTAACCATACATTTAAAGAATATCGTCCAATTTTAAAACTTGCAGTTGGTGAAAGAAAGATTGGCGTCTTAGTTTCAACTGATACTGGCCAAGCTACTCCATATGCAATTCAACATATTGAAGAAAGAGGTACATTATTTATTGAACCAGGTGATCAAATTTATGAAGGTATGATCGTCGGAGAAAATAAATACGATACTGATTTAGCTGTTACACCAGTTAAAGAAAAGAACTTAACTAACCAACGTTCTTCTAATAAAGATACAACAGTTACATTAAAAGGTGCGAAAAAGATGTCTCTTGAAGCTTGCTTAGATTATATTAACACTGATGAATTAGTAGAAATTACTCCAAACTTCATTAGAATGAGAAAGAAAATCTTAAATACTTCTGAAAGAAAGAAAGCAGAAGCAAGAGCTCGTTACGAAGATTAATTTTAATATTAAAAGAATCACTTTTAACAAGGTGATTCTTTTTTTTAGCAAAATATTTCATGCAAAACAATTTGCACAAAAATATTATAAGTGTGATTATTTTAATAGAGGTGAACTATATTATGTTTGTTGGTAGAAGCGAAGAATTAAAAGAAATACGTGATGCATATAAAACTAGTCGAGCAGAAACTATTCTTTTATATGGTAGAAGAAGAGTAGGAAAATCAGAAATCATTCGTAAATCATTAGAAGATTGTTCCTTACCTATTGTTAATTTTGAATGTAAAAGAACTTCTTCTAAAATTAATTTAGAAAATATTACTATATCTTTTGAACATACCTTTAATTTGTCAAATTTACATTTTGAGTCATTTGATGATTTCTTTTCTTATGCATTCAAATTTTCATTAGATAAAAAATATATCTAAGTTATTGATGAATTCTCCTTTCTACTAGAAAATGATTTTAATATCGAATCATCTTTAGCCCCCCGCGATTGATAAATATAAAAATGAAGCAAATTTAAAATTAATTGTGTCAGGTTCATACGTTACTTTAATGACTAAAATGATCGAATATGGTTCTCATTGCTATGGTAGATTTAATCATATCTTGTTAATTAGACCTTTTGATTATTTTACTTCATCATTGTTTTATAGTAATTAAACAGCCGAAGATAAAATTAAAATATATTCGGTTTTTGGAGGAATACCATATTTTAATTCTTTAAATGATGTAAATAAATCCGCGGATGAAAATATCATTGATTTAATTGTAAAAGAAGATTCAATATTAGAACATGAAATAACCGAAATGATTTTATTAGAAACAAATAAAATTACTTTGCTTAATGATTTAATTTATATGATTGGAACAGGAACGACAAAATATAGAGATATTGTTACTAAAATGAATTAATATGAAAATTCACGACCTGATTATCTTTTAAATAAATTAATAGAAATGAATATAATAAGAAAAGTAACTCCGATTAATCAAAAAAATAATGCAAAGAAAATGTATTATGATTTTAGTGATAATCTCATTCATTTTTATTATAAATATTTATTTAATAACCCATATTCTATCAATCGTAGAA
>CAVDMV010000019.1:0-25445 GCA_963610315.1 Acutalibacteraceae bacterium | reverse complement strand
ATATAATTCTTTAATTTTACTTTTTAAAAGAGTAACATAATAAAAAATAAATGGTGGAGATATGATACAGATTAAGAATTATGATTTATCAAAAACTTATTTAATCGGCGTCTCAGGTGGACCTGATTCAATGGCTTTATTAGATTTATTAATTAAAAAGAAATTAAATTTAGTGGTATGTCATTGTAATTATCATACGAGAATTGAATCAGATACTGAGGAAGTTCTAGTAAGAAATTTTTGTAAAAAATACAATGTTAAATTTGAAGTTCATTCTTGTTTTTATGATGAATCTAAAGGTAATTTTGAAGCTTGGGCTAGAGTAGAAAGATATACATTCTTTAGAGAAATGTTTGAAAAATATAATGCGCAAGGAGTATTTATCGCACATCACGTAGATGATCTTTTAGAGACGTATTTAATGCAAAAACAAAGAGGAAGTATCGTCTCTTATTTTGGCTTAAAAGAAGAATCTAATATCTTTTCTATCACAGTATATCGTCCTTTATTAAAATACAGTAAAGAAGAATTAGTTTCTTATTGTGAAGAGAATAAAATACCTTATTCAATTGATGTAACTAATTTACTTGATGTTCATCTTAGAAATAAAATTAGAAATCATAATTTAAAGAATATGTCTAAAGAAGACAAAGAAAAACTTATTGAAGAAATTAATAAAGAAAATGCATATTATCAAGAAAAACTAAAGCAAATTGATAAATTCTTCTCTTTGGAAAGAATTGATATTAATGAATTCCTATTCTTAAATGAATTTCAAAGACAAGTAATTATCTTTAACCTTATTGTGAAGAAGATACCTTCGTTAATTAATAAAATATCATATTATCGTATTAATGAATTAATTAGAATCTTATTCTGCTCAAAAGCAAGTAGCCAAGCTCAACTTAATGATGAATATTATTTTTCTAAAGAATATGATTATTTTACAATTAGAAAATATGAAGATAATGAAGATTATTCTTATATTTTAGAAGAACCTGGCGTATTAGATACTAAAGAATTCTCATGTGATTTTTCTATTGATACTTCATTTTTAAAGATAACTAATGATTCATATCCATTAACTTTTAGAAATGTTAAAGATGGTGATGAAGTAAAGATTGGTGAACAAGTTAAGAAAGTTAACCGAATTTTAATCGATGAAAAGATACCATATATCCATAGAAAGCATTACCCTGTCGTTTTAGATAAAAAAGGTAAGATAGTCTATATCCCATTATTTAAGAGTTCTAGACAAAAACTTATAGCGGACAAATTAAAATTTGTGTTAAAATAGTCTAGACGTTAAATAATTATATTATTTATGTATAGAAAAGGAGGCATAGGTTTATTTTATGAATAAAAATAAAAAGAAATTTTCCTGGATCAGTTATGTCGCTCCATATTTAATTATTTTAGCGATTATTGTCGGTGTTACTTTAATCCTTGGTAGAAGTAATACAGGTTCAACTAAAAACTATACTGCAAAAGATATTGTAAGCGGTGAAGTAAGTACTAATCCGGATGATATTAAAGCAAGCGCTGAAAGCTCAGTCTTATGGACTGATAATATTACTCGTTTAGTTTATCAAAATAATAATGGTAACTACATTACAGTAAGTGGTACTTCTAGAGGTACATCTACTGACGCAAATGAAGCATTCTCATTCAGTGTTAACTTAATCGCGACTCATTTTAATGAAGAAGTTATACAATACATCATCCAAACTAGAGTTGTTAAAGAAGGCGATGTATTACAAATTAATGGCTATGCTAAAGATAGCACATATTATAACAACAATATCTACGCGATTAGTGATCCTAATGCGAAGAACTTCTGGAGTGATTATTTCCCATCTATTGCAATGGGATTAATCGGTATTGGATTATTAATATTCTTATTTAGCAGAATGAGTTCTGGTATTTCTAAATCTAATAATCAAGCGATGGATTTCAATAAATCAAGAGCGAGAAGAGAAGATAATTCTAATATTAGATTCGATGATGTTGCAGGTTGCGACGAAGAAAAAGAAGAAATGAAGGAACTTGTCGACTATTTAAAGAATCCTCAAAAATACGCACTTGCAGGTGCTAAATTACCAAAAGGTTTATTATTAGTTGGCCCTCCAGGAACTGGTAAAACTTTACTTGCAAAAGCTGTTGCAGGTGAAGCAAAAGTTCCATTCTACTCAATTTCTGGCTCTGACTTCGTTGAAATGTTCGTCGGTGTCGGTGCTGGTAGAGTTAGAGATATGTTTAGAAAAGCAAAACAAACCGCACCATGTTTAATCTTCATTGATGAAATTGATGCAGTTGGTAGACAAAGAGGCGCAGGCTTAGGTGGAGGTAACGACGAAAGAGAACAAACTCTTAACCAATTACTTGTTGAAATGGATGGTTTCCAAGATAACATTGGTATTATCGTTATCGCTGCGACTAACAGAAGTGACGTTCTTGACCCAGCTTTAACTCGTGCAGGTAGATTTGATAGACAAATTACTGTTGGTTTACCAGATAAGACTGGTAGAGAAGCAATCTTAAAAGTTCATGCACGTAATAAGAAATTTGATAACACTGTTGATTGGGCACGTGTTGCAAAAAGAACAGTTGGTTTCTCAGGTGCTGATTTAGCTTCAATTCTTAACGATGCAGCAATTCTTGCTGTTAGAATGAAGAAAGATACAATTTCAATTAAAGAAATTGATGAAGCAATTGATAGACGTATCGCAGGTCCTGCAAAGAAGTCAAAACACTTAACCGAAAACGAAAGAAGAACTGTTGCGTATCACGAAGCAGGTCACGCGATTATTGGTTTATTACTTCCTGAATCTGATAAGGTTCAAAAAGTTACAATTGTTCCTCGTGGTATGGCAGGAGGTTACGTATTATCTTCTCCAGAAGATGATCGTTTCTTACTCACTAAAGGTGAATTAATCGCTCGTATTACAGGTTATTTAGGTGGTAGAGCTTCGGAAGAAGTCTTCTTCGATGATGTTTCTACTGGTGCTTCTAATGATATTGAACAAGCGACTAAACTCGCTCGTGCGATGGTTGTTGAATATGGTATGAGTTCATTAGGACCTATCCAATATGAAACAGCTGGAGGTAACGTCTTCTTAGGTAGAGATTATACTTCTACAACAAAGAATTTCTCAGGTGCAGTAGCTAACGAAGTCGACAAAGAAGTTAGAAAGATTATTGATGAAGCGCATGAAAACGCAATTAAGATCATTAAAGAAAACATCGATAAAGTCACTTTAATCGCTGAAGCATTACTTGAAAATGAAACAATTAATGCAGAAGAAATTGATTACTTAATGAAGAATGGTACAATGCCAGCTTATTCAAAAGAAAACATCGATTATTCTAAACCAGCTAAGGAAGAAGTTAAAAAGGACGAAGTAAAAAAAGATGATACTACAAAAGTAATTTCTCCTGAAGCTAAAGTATTCTTCCCAGGTGAAGAAGATTTACCTAAAGAACCAAGTGTTGAAGAAACTCTCGATGTAGTTCCTCCAAGTGAAGAAAGTCTTAAATCCACAGAAGATTCTTCTTCAAAAGAAACTACTACTGAAGTAGAAGAAACTAAAGATACAAAGAAAGAGGACTAATTCCTCTTTCTTTTTTGACCTTTATGAACAAATTAAAAATAGGAAATATAGAGTTAGAATCAAATATCATTCTCGCTCCGATGGCAGGAATTACTAATTTGGCCTATCGAACGATGATGAAACCATTTGGATGTGGATTAGTAGTAAGTGAAATGGTTTCTGATTACGCTCTTATATATGGAAACAAAGAAACAATTAATATGCTTCAAACTAATGAAATAGAACGTCCATTAAGTGTACAACTTTTTGGAGGTAGTAAAGAAAGTTTAGTTAATGGAGCAAAGAAACTTTTAGAAATTGGTGATTTTGAAATTTTAGATATTAATTTAGGTTGTCCAGTCCCTAAAGTAGTTAAAGAAAATGCTGGTTCTAGTTGGTTAAAACTAGGTAGAGAAGAAGAATTATATGAAACGATTAAAGAGATTGTGAATGTCTCTTCTAAACCTGTTACTTGTAAGATTAGACTCGGCTGGGATAATGATTCAATTAACTGCGTCAATACTTGTAAGATACTTGAAAAAGCAGGTGTTTCACTAATCGCGATTCATGGGAGAACGCGTAGTGAATTTTATTTAGGGCATGCTGAATACGAACAAATTAAATTAGCCAAAGAAGCAGTAAATATACCTATTATCGCAAATGGTGATATTAATTCTCTTGATGAAGCTATAGAAGTATTAGAATATACTCACGCTGATGGTTTAATGCTCGGACGAGGTGCACTAGGTAATCCTAAATTAATCACTCAAATCGATACATATTTAAAAACAGGAAATAAAATTCCTGATGCATCAATTGAAGAAAGAATTAACTATATGTATGATCACTTTAATTTACTAGAAAAATTAAAAGGTGAATTTAAAGCTTGCCAAGAATTTAGAGGGATATCTACTCATTATTTAAAAGGAATTATCGCTTCTAGAAAATTTAAAGTAAGATTATCACAAATGAAATCTAAACAAGAATTTTTAGACATAATGGAAGATTTAAAGAAAGAAACTCTTCAATTAGTTGTTAATACATATTAAATTATGTAAAATATTCGTGACTCGGAGGTATAATATGGAAGAAAAATTAACAGACCAAGAATTAGTTAGACGTCAAAAAGTAGAAAAATTAAAAGAATTAGGTCTAGATCCATTTGGTCAAAAATATGATCAAACAGATTGGTCTCAAGATATACAAGATAAAGTACAAGCAAAATTAAAAGAATTAGGTGTTACAACTATTGATCCTAATGATAAGAGTGAAGAACATAAAGCTTATATGGCTCATCTTCATGATGAAATTGATGCGATGAATTATCACGTTTCTATCGCAGGTAGAATTATGTTCATTCGTAAGATGGGTAAAGCAAGCTTCTTCTCTTTACAAGATGTTAAAGGAAAACAACAAGTTTATATTTCAATTAACGATGTTGGGGAAGACACATATAACTTATTTAAAATGGCTGATATCGGTGATATCGTCGGAGTTAAAGGTAAAGTTATGTTAACTCAAACAGGTGCAGCAACTGTTAAATGTTTAGAATATACTCACTTAACAAAAGCTTTAAGACCATTACCTGAAAAATTCCATGGCTTAACTGATAAAGAAGAACGTTATAGAAGAAGATACGTCGATTTAATTATGAACGAAGAAGCGAAAAAAGTCGCGCTTGCTAGACCAAAGGTTATTAGAACTGTTCAACATTATTTTGATTCATTAGGTTTCGTAGAAGTAGAAACTCCAGTTCTTTCACCAGTTCAAGGTGGCGCGACTGCTAGACCATTCGTCACACATCATAACGCATTAGATAAAGACTTCTATTTAAGAATTGCAACTGAATTACCACTTAAACGTTTAATTGTCGGAGGACTTGAAAAAGTCTATGAAATTGGCCGTTTATTCCGTAATGAAGGTATGGATTTAACTCATAACCCTGAATTTACAACTGTTGAATTATATCAAGCTTATGGTGATTTATCATCAATGATGGATATTGCAGAAGGTGTTATTAGAGAATGTGCAACACGTGTTGCAGGTAAAACTGAACTTATGAATATCTTTAATCCAGAAGGAGAAAAGATTGATGTTTCTAAACCATTTAAGAAAGTTACTATGTGCGACATGATTAAAGAAGAAACAGGTGTTGATTTTAAAAACAATAACTACACATTAGAAGAAGCAACTGAACTTGCAAAGAAGCATGGCGTTGAAGTAGAAAAACACTTCACAGTCGGTCATATTATCAATGCATTCTTTGAAAAATTCTGTGAAGAAAAATTAATTCAACCAACATTCTTATGTGGTCATCCAATTGAAATTTCTCCTTTAACTAAGAAAGATCCTAAAGATCCTCGTTTTGTTGAAAGATTTGAACTTTATATTGGGGGACATGAATTCGCGAATGCTTATACTGAATTAAATGATCCAATCGATCAAAAAGAAAGATTTGTTGAACAATTAAAAGAAAAAGAATTAGGTAATGATGAAGCTAACGAAATGGATGTTGACTTCTTAGAATCTCTTGAATATGGTATGCCACCATGTGGAGGTATTGGTATCGGTATTGATAGACTTGTCATGTTTATCACTGAACAAACTTCTATTAGAGAAGTATTATTATTCCCTCATATGAAGGATAGAAACTAATTTAATAATTTATATATTGAGTGGGCACATTGCCCACTCTTTATTTTTGTGATAAAGTAATAATTGAATTGAAGGCGATTAACATGAAGATAAAACAACAAAAACAAATTAAAAAGTTCCTTATTAAAGAATTAGGTAAAGATAAAGGAAATGAATTTTTTATTAAGGAAGAGCATAAGCTTAATGAGATTATTAGTAATACTAAAGATAAAACTAATAACCAAATGAAAACACTTAAAAATACTATTCTTCCCCGTGTTGCTTTATATAAAACTTTTTTAGAAAGTGATTTATCTAAAGAAGATATTGATAATTACATGCGTAAATATATGCTTGATATTGTCGCGTTAAAAAAACATAAATCAACTAGGAAAATGGAAAAAGTTCCAGGTTTTTATAAGATTTATAGTACTATTTTCCTTAAGATAATGAGAACAACTGATTTGCAGGAAAGTTCACAAGAATGTGGAAAAGATTATTTTAATATCACAATTAAAAAATGTTTATGGCATACAGCTTGTGTTGAAAATTCATGCCCTGAACTATGTAAATTATTTTGTGATGTTGATTATGTAACTTATGGTAGTTTAAAGAAAATAGATTTTTCTAGAACAAAAACCTTAGGATATGATGGAGATTCATGTGATTTCCATTTCTTCAAAAAATAATGATACGTACCACCCTCGGGTGGTTTTCTTTTTAATTAATAAAAATGTTTATCTTATTTTCTT
Source organism: Acutalibacteraceae bacterium (assembly GCA_963610315.1). Taxonomy (GTDB): domain Bacteria; phylum Bacillota_I; class Bacilli_A; order RFN20; family CAG-449; genus UBA3210. The sequence continues at coordinate 18,469 of CAVDMV010000019.1, read as the reverse complement.
TACTTATTAAGTTAATTTTAAAGTTCACTCATTAAAGTAAATATATAAGGAGATAAGATTTATGAAAATTAAGTTTATAATACCAGTCGTCGGATTAGCCTTAATTAGTTCTTCTTGTGGTTTATCTTCTAGTTCAGTAAAAAGTGTTGCTTCTACTAGTGAAACAAAATTGTATGATACATCAGGAAATGAAATAACAAGTGGTAATGCAAATGTTTCTTTTGTCTATGGTAAACAAACAACTACTAAAACTATCCAAGCTAAATATTTAATTGATGGAGTTAATGTAACTATTGAAGAAGGAGATTTTGAAAGTAATTCTTCTTCAGAAAACGAAGTAGTTTTCTTAGTTATTAATGGAGGTAGTCTTACTATCGAAGGAACTTCAACTAACTATGTAAATATTGTTAAATCTGGTAGTGAAGCAAGTTCCGGTCAAGTAGATGATGATTATAATTTCTATGGTATTAATTCAGGTATTGTTGTATCTGGTTCAACTTCAACAGCTAATATTAAATATGCCAATATCGTTACTTCAAGTAAGGGTTCTAATGCGGTAGTCGCAACAAATGATAGTGAAATAACTATCACAAATTCAGTTATTGCAACTTCGGGTTCTGCTGGTTCAAGAGGTTTACATACAACGTATGGAGGTAATATTACCGCGAGTGACACTTCAATTGTTACTAAAGGAGTTTCTTGCGCAACTCTCGCGAACGACCGTGGAGGAGGAACTATTACCGCGACAAATATGACATTAGAAACTAATTCTAATGGTTCACCTTTAGTTTATTCAACTGATTCTATAAGTGTTAGTTCTTCAACCGGAGTTTCTAATAACGCCCAAATGATTGTTGTTGAAGGTGGATCAAGCGCGACACTAGAAGATTGTTCCTTTTCTTGCACCGGTAAAGGTAATAGAACAGGAACAAGTGAAATAAATACCTCAAGTCATACTATTGATGAAGGAGGAATCTTTATTTATCAATCTTTCTCAGGTGATTCAAGTGTTGGAACTGATTACTTTAAAGCGACAAATTGTTCTTTTAATGTAACTAGTGAAGATGTACCAATGTTTTATTTAACTAATATTACGGCTGATATCTCATTAAGTGGAAATACTTTTACTCAAGCGAGTTCTTCAGATTATCTTTTAGTCGCGGAATCCACTGACCAATGGGGAAATTCATCAAGTAACGGCGCGACAGTAAGTTTAACTTTATCTAACCAAGATTGGGACGAAAATAAGACTTTTGTAGGAGCAATTTCATCTATTGCATATAAATAGTTATTTAAACTAAATTAAGCCACCTACGGGTGGCTTTTGTTCGTTTTAAGCTAAATAAAAACATCTAGAGTACTAGATGTTAGTATTAATAAAATTATTTTACTGATGCACGGTATAATGAGAAGAGTGAACCAGCAATCGCAATAATTGCAATTACAATTGATCCAATTCCTAAACCAGCATTTGAGAAAGATGCCCATGTTTCATGTAAAGTAGATTTACCTGCGATATAACCTGCAACTGATGGAGTAAACCAAGTAAATATTGCAGTATAGAGGAAAGAGATGAAACATAAGATACCACCAAACTTACCTTTAATGAAGAAAGCTAATAAAGCACCAACTAATGGTAAGAAGATACTTAATGTAACCCAAAATGAGAATACTGCTTTTAATTCTAATGGGTTATCTCCGCTTAATGTGCCGCCGAAAGCACATGTAAACATATTGACGAATGATGTTCCTCCGATAGCTGGTAGGAAAGCACATCCGATAATTGCTATTGCTAAAACTATTAAACAAATTGGAATAAATTTTGAAACTTTATTGTTATTTTCCATGATATAAACTCCTTTGCTAGTATATTCTATCATTTATTAATGTAAATCAATAGTTTTTTTTACGCAAAATAATATTTAATATTATTTAAATTTAGCAAAACTTAATTTAAGCATAATAAAAACGTCTTGTAATAAGACGTCTTTATGAAATTATGCTTCGTATGTGTAGTAACAAGAAACTAATGTACCGATAATTGCGAATACTGCAACTAAGATTGAACCTGCTGCTAAACCTGAATCAGCAAAAGATGCCCATTTAGTATTACCAACAATAGTGCTTACTTTTCCACCTGCGACTGATGGAGTGAACCAAGCGAAAATTGCTGTGTATAAGAAACATACTGTTGCAACAATGCCACCGATCTTACCTTTGACGAATACTGAAACTAATGCACCAACGATAGGTAAGAATAATGCAAGTACTAACCAGAAACAGAAAGTAACATCAATACTACCAAAGCTACCGAAACTTGCAAGGTTTCCGCCGAAAGCACATGTGTACATATTAATATATGTATCTCCACCGACTGCTTGAATAAAACCCATACCGATAATGACTGCTGCTAAAAATACTAAACAGAATGGAATGAATTTTAAATAGCCTTTAATACTTTTCTTTTTTGCCATATTTTATATCTCCTTTGTAAGTTTATTTTATCAATTTAAATATATTAAAACAATAGGGTTTTTATTAAAAAATAGTTATTTTACATTACTAAAAACATGTTAAAAATTTTAAGATTTGTTTTCTTAGACTATTAAATATGGTTAAATTACATTGTTAAGAGGTGAAATATGAATTTTCAAAGAACAAATACTAAATTATCATTACTTGAAGATTATTATTCTCATTTTGATGAAGACCATCGTTTAAAGACAAGACACGGGCAAGTTGAATTCATTGTTTCAATGAAATATATTGAACAAATGTTAAATAATGATTTAACTAAAAAAGTTCTTGATATTGGGGCAGGAACAGGTGCTTATAGTATCTATTTACTTAATAAAGGTTATTCCGTTACTAGCGTTGAATTAGTTCAACATAATATCGATGTATTTAAAAAGAATTGTCCTAATGCCAATGTTATTCAAGGTAATGCTTTAGATTTATCTTTTATTGAAGATAATTCTTTTGATGTGACTCTCTTATTTGGACCAATGTATCATTTATTAACTAAAGAAGAAAAGATTAAAGCATTAAACGAAGCTAAAAGAGTGACTAAGAAAGATGGAATAATCATTACTTCTTATTATATGAATGAATACGCAATTATTACCTATGGCATAGTAAAAAAACATATTTTAGAAGCTAAAGAAAATAAGCAAATTGATGATACTTTCCATATGTTAAATTTAGAAGGCGATCTTTATTCAATGGTGAGAATAGAAGATATTGATGAATTTAATTTAGTTACTAATTTAGAAAGAATTAAAATTATCGCGAGTGATGGACCAAGTAATTATTTAAGAAGAGAACTAAATGCTTTAAGTGAAGAAGAATATAAACTCTTCATTGAATATCAACTTTCAACATGCGAAAGAAAAGATTTATTAGGTGCTTCTACTCATTTAGTTGATATTGTAAGAGTAAATAAATAATTTACAAACATAAATAAATGTTAAGAATATTGATAATTCTTTATCGATATTCTTTTCTTTTACTTGCTAAAATTTATTTTTAAATTTACAATTACATATGTAAACATGTCAAAGAATTAATAATAATGACTCTTTAGCATATTTTAAAATACACTTAGGAGGGATAACACATATGAAAAGTGGTTTTAAAAACTTGGACCCAAAAGATAATTTTTATCAAACATCTTTATTTTTTCCGATGCCAGTAGTAATGGTTGGAACACTTACTGAAGATGGTAAAACAACCTTAGGTCCTTATTCTTTACTCGCACCTTATTATATTGCCGGTAAAGGATATTACGCGATGTTACTTGAATGTAGAAATTCATCTAATACCGCCCAAAATCTTTTAAGAACAGGTAAATGTACTTTAAATTTCATTCCTGATGATTCAAAACTATTTAAAGAAGCAGTCCGTATGGGCTGGCCAGGAGATAAGCCTGAAGAAAAAATGAAGAATTGTCTCTTCCATTTAGAAGATAGTCAATCGCAAGAAGAACATCCTGAAGAAAAATATCCTCAAATAGTTTCTGAAGCATTCCAAGTAGTTGAATGTACATGGATGAAAGAATTAGATAACGCTCAAGATGATAAACCAGGTCAATTAGATGGTTATGAAGGACCATATCATGATTTTAATGGTATTACTTCTAAATTTGGTGCACATTTTATCTTACGTATTGATCATATTGATATGAAGGAAAAATATTGGAATTCAATTGTTAACGGAGTTACTTCACGTAATTTCCCACGTGTACCAGTTGATTATGGATATCGTGATAGCAAGAACTTCTGGTGTTCTAAATTTAAAAGACCAAAAGGTGAAATGTTACCAATGAGAGAAACTAGTGTTTCTTCAGTTAGATATGCAGCAGAAAGAATTCAAACTGATGTTAAGTTTACTGATGAAGCTTTAGCAAGACTTGTTAAAGTGCCTAGAATCTTCTTACCTACTGCTTTAAAGGGTTGTATTAAATGGGCAGAAGAAAATAATTGCAAGTTAATCACTGAAAAAGAAATGGATATTATTAATGATAAACGTGCAAAAGAAAAACAAAAATAGAGGGGAGATATAACATGAAAATCGCTATTGGAGGTGCATTTGGTCACCTTGGTTATGATGTATTAAAGAAAGCAATCGAGAAAGGTTATGAAGTAGTTGCATTAGATTTAAATGAAAAAGATGTACCTGAAAAAGGTAAATATGAATTTCATAAAATCGATGTAACTAATAAAGATACTTTAGTAGGTACTCTTAAAGGAGTAGACGCCGTTGTTTCTACTGTTGGTTTAGTTTCTAAATCAGCAAAATTAACTAACTACGATATTGACTTAAATGGTAATTTAAATTTATTAAATGAAGCTAAGGCAAGTGGAGTAAAGAAGTTTGTTTATGTTTCTGTCATTCACGCCGAAACAGCTCCTGATGTACCAATGCTCGATGCAAAAGCTAAATTTGAAGAAAAATTAAAAGAATCTGGGCTTAATTATGCGATAGTTAGACCTACAGGATATTTCTATGATATTGCACATGTATTTATGCCAATGATTGAAAAAGGTAAGGTCACTTTACTTGGTAAAAAAGATTATCCAGTCAATGTTATTGATACACCAGATCTAGCTGCTTTTATTATTGAAAAAGTAGGTGAAGAGGGCAATTCATTTAATGAAATCGGCGGAAAAGAAGTTTATACATATAAAGAAATTGCCACAATGTTCTTTGATGCTGCTGGTAAGAAAGTTAAGATTTCTAGGGCTCCAGTCTTCTTATTTGATTTAATCATTAATAAAGCTAAAAAGAAGAATGATGGTTCAGAAGCAATTATTCGTTTTAGTAAATGGACTTTAACTCATGCGATGGAAGGCGAGACAAAATTCGGTGAAAAATCTTTTAAAGAGTATATATATTCTCTTTATAAGAAAGGAGAATAACGATGTTAGAAGCAACAGGTGCATTTTGGATTTTAGTAGGCTTTTGCTTTGTTATTTCTTTAATCTTATGTTCAATTGGATTTAAGAAATTTGTTTATTTCCTTTCAGTAGGCTATGGCCTAGCGGTCTTAGGTATTGGAGTCTTCTTAATCATTTGTTCTATTGGTAAATTTGATTTATTTAATATAAATGGTGATGGATTTACTAATTATATTCTCGGTGCTTTATTAATTTTATATGGATGTCGACTTGCCGGTTTCTTACTTTATCGCGAAATTAAGAGTTTAAGCTATCGTAAAACACTTGCTAGTGCTACTAGTAAACAAGAAAAAGGTATGCCAGTATTTGTTAAAGTAATAATTTGGTTATCAGTTGGTGTTCTATATGTCATGCAAACTTATCCGGTTATTTTAAGAGTAGGTGGATCTTATACTTCTAAAACAATTGGGATGATCGCTCCACTCGTAGGTGCAGGAATTAGTTTAATTGGTTTATTAATGGAAACTATCGCGGACTTACAAAAAAGCGCGGCAAAGAAAGTTTCTAATACATTTGTTTCTACTGGATTATATAAATATGTTAGATGTCCTAATTATTTAGGTGAAATCATTTTCTGGACTGGTATATTTGTTTCTGGAATTGATATTTATGGTTATTCTTGGGTAAGTTGGTTAATTTCAATCTTAGGATATATCTTAATTGTATATGTCATGGTAAGTGGTGCGAAGAGATTAGAAAAACGTCAAAATAAGAATTATGGTAATGATCCTAAATATCAAGAATATGTTAAGAAAACACCTATTTTAATGCATTTAATTCCTCTTAAATCATTACAAAATATAAATTGGATTAAATAGTTATGATTAATTTATTAACAGAATTTAAAGATGCACCACAACTAGGAATGATTTTTCAAGGTATTTACGATTTAATACCAGTTATCTTATTCATGCTTGGCAGCGTGATTCTCTTAAAAACCTTATATGATAAGATGGTTAAAGGTTGTTATTGCTTATTATGTGCAGGAAGCGTAATGGTTTTTTCAGGAGGTGTGTTAAAAGCTTTCCATAAAATCATTATGGGAATATTTAGAGTTGATTATGTGATATTAGATAAACAATTTACGACTACTCAATCAATTGGTTTCTTATTACTTTTTCTCGCCTTACTAGGTATGTTTACTTCATATAATACTAATCATATTTCTAAAACTACTAAACTAGGAGCGTTAAGTTTACCTTTATTTATCTTCTTAACAGATGAAATTAAATATGGTGATTCAGGTTTACCTGCTTTTAATAACTTATGGCCATTTTTATCAATTATGATTTTAGGCGCGGCAGGTTTCTTAGTGATGTTAGTTATTATCTCTATCAAGATGAAATGTAAAGTTGAAACTATTTTATTTATTCTTGCCATTATCTTTATGGTTGGTATGGGGTATTTATCAACAAAAAGAGGTTATGATGGAGCTTGGTATCAAATATCATGTAACTTATGTTATCAAGGTGTTTACTTTGCTGGATGCTTATTATTAAAAAAACATGGGTTAAAAGAAGTGGATTTATTTACTAAAAAGGAAAATTAAACAATTAAAAACGAGGTTTATCCTCGTTTTAATTTGGCTAATTATTTAGTAGTAGCTATAACTTTAACTTCAGGAAGATTATTTTTATTAACGGCATCAAAACTAAATGAATATGATGTTGTAAAGGATAATTCACTAACCTCTAATGACATAAACATAATGCTAAACATTCCGGTATTAGAATCATAAATAGAAGTGACTGCAACATCATTAAGAACGAAGTTAGCGACTTTAAATTCTTCGCTTACAGATGATAATAGATTATCTTTAATAGTGAAAGTTAAAACTTGTTCTACTTTTGCGTTTTTTAAAGTATCATCAATAATTGAATTAAGGAATTTAAATCTATTTTCTATTGAAATAACTTCTATTTCATCTATCGCTTCTTGTTCATAATATGGTTTTATGATTGTGAGAGTTTCTTTTAGGACTGGTAATAAATTTTCATAATTTAATGTATATTTATAATTTGTTAATCCATTTTGATCTTCTTTTGAAATAGTGATTAAATTAGTTTCTTTAATTATTGGAAGAAGCTTAGTAAGTATTTCTCTTATGTTAGTTTCGTGTTCTTTGTTCATATTAATATGAAGACCATCTTCTAGTAATGACATAATATCATCACTAGTAATTTCTTCTTTAGTAGATAGAGAAGTAACACTTTGAAGAATATCACAAATTAAATCGATATAACTTAATGTTTGAGTAGTTGAACTTTGTCCTTGCTCGTTAAGAGCGACATAACTTTTTAATAATTTTCTTAATTCTTCAATTCTTGAAGAAGTAGTTTCTTTTAATAAGACTTGATCAAGAGTAGATATTCCTAAAGAAACATAATTATCGTATGTTGCATAAGAAAATGTTCCTCCATTTTCTTTTGTTCCATTATTTGTATAATATGTTCCAAGACCATCTTTTAATAAGACTTGGGCTTTATTTGAATAAGATGTTATTCCATTATTTTTAGATTGTTCATCAAAATATTCAAGCTTTGTATCTTCTGAAACATATGCATAAGATTCATTATTTTCCTTTTTAGAAGATGTATTTAATGATCGATAATAAGCTGTATCAAGTGATAAGATAGCATTTTCTTCACTAGTTAGTTTTGCATCGAATGGAGTAGTTTTTGGTTCGGTTTTAGTGACGTTACCAGTTGAAGAATCTATAGTAGAAGTATAACTAGTTAAGTTACCTTTTATTCCTCCATCAAGATCACCTTTGAATGTAAAAGCAAATTTATCTTTCTTATATTCTTCTTCAAATTTATTTTCTGTTCTTTCATTAATATCTTTTACTTCTTTTTTATATGCTTTTTGTTGTTCTTCAGCTGAAGAACATCCAACAAGACTAATTAAAGAAGTAAGAACTAAACTTGATGATAAAAATAATTTCTTTTTCATGTAAATTCCTCCAATACATAAATGATTTTTCTTTACTCTTTATTATAAAGGATTATTGTTTATATTTATTAGAAATATTATTTTAATGTTAGGTTTATTAAATGTGCGCCGGATAGATTTGTGACATTTCACTGAACATATTTGTGGTGTTTCACTGAACACATTTGTGATAACTAAGTGGAAATGGAATGTTGTTACAAGAAAAAAATAACGATAGTAATACCGTTACTTCATCTTTATATTATGGGCTTCGTTAATCTTAGCCCTTATAACGTAACAACTAGTACATAATATATTTAACTTTATGACTAGTGTTCATCTTCTAATTCGATGGTGGACCTGACGAGGATCGAACTCGCTACCTCTTGACTGCCAGTCAAACGCTCTCCCAAGTGAGCTACAGGCCCAAATAAGCATTTGTAAGTAAATGCTTAATAAGTATAAACTGAAAATGATTTATAAATCTATATTTAATTTATTTTTCTTAATAAAAAGAGGTGAATAATGAATTGTTTAGTTCATTATTCGACCTCTAATAGTTAAGTAATTATTATGCAGGTGTAACTTCAGTAGTGATTTTAGTTACTTCTGGTAATTCATCTTTACTTAAAGCTTCATAAGAGAATGAATATTTAGTTGTTAATGATAATTCACTAATAGAGACATCAACTAAATTTGTTACATCAGTGTATGTGTCACCTTCAACATTGATAGATCCGCCGGTAACGAATTCATTAACTGTTAAACCTTCTAATTTTAATTCTTCTTCAACGCCTGTTAATAAACCATCTTTAACAGTGAATGTAGTAACTGAATCTACATTAGTTGGTGCATAAGTGTCAATAGCCCCATTAATCATTGTATAGATTTCATTTACTTGAGCAACAACTTCTTCATTGTTCGCGAATTGTACACTTACTAATGTTTTAAATGTAGTTAAAGCTAATTTAACTTGTGAAAGTAGAATTTTATAATCTACATCCATCTTATATGTATCATTAACTTTTTCATATGTGATAACTTTGTCTAAATCAAATACTTTTAATAATGCATTAACTGTTTTTTGGATGAATACTTTTGTTTGTTCATCTAAAGTAGTAGTTCCTGCTAGTGTTTCAAATAAATTTAATGCAGAATCTAAACTTAATTCACCTCCAACGGATGCATAAGTATATAAGTCATTAATTACTGCGAATACTTTATCAATAATAACGGCAGTACCTTCATCATCTTCAGGAAGTAATGCTTTAATTGATGTTTTAATATAGTTAAGTCTATTAGTTACTCCTTCTTGAGCGAGGAATCCATCTAAATAACTTAATCCGACGTTAATATAAGAATCTACTGAACTATATTCAAATGGAAGCCCATTTTCTAAAGCATCACCTTCATAAGGAACTTGTTTTGTATAAACATAACCTTCACCATCTTTTAAAATAGTTTGTGCTTTAATTTCTTTTGGAGCTACTCCTTGGAAAACTGAAGATAAGTTAGTAGTAATATTTGCTTCTGCGTAAGCATAAGAATCATTAGTTTCTTTAGGAGTTTCAGTTCCTAAACTTCTGTAATATGCTCCATCTAAAGATAAGATAGCTTTTTGAGTAGAGCTAGCTTTTTCGTTAAGAGAAATCGCGACTTTTTCTGATTGAGTTTGGCTTGTAGTTTCTTTTGTACCATCTTCATTTTTTTTGTAAACAGTGGTATTAGAATAATTGTTTACTGTGCCTTTAACCGAAGCTTCTTCAGATCCATTAACTGTTAATTTAAATGTATCTTTTTTAATTTCTTCTTCTAATTTTTCATCAGATGCTTTTAAAACTTCTTTTAATTCTTTTTTTGCGTTAACTTTTACTTCTGAACTAGATGAAGAACTACTACTTCCTTCTGAAGAAGATGATGCTTGTGAACTTCCGCTAGTTTGTGAAGAAGAAGTTTTCGCACTTGATGATGTATCTGAACTAGGTGTAGAAGCACAACCACTCATTGTTAATATAGAACTTAATAGTAATGCCGATGTAATAAATAATTTCTTTTTCATATAAAATTCTTCCTTAAACATGTTTGGTATCTTGTACCAATTCCATTATAGACAATTTTAAAATATATTTAAAATAAATATATTGGTTTTTTACATGTGTAGTGCTCAAAAATTATAAATAATAAGATAACTGAAAGCATTAAATAAAGATTATAATTGTCTAACTAGTAGAATTTATACTAAAATGAAATAGTAATTAAGGAGATTTTTTATGGCAAAAACAATTTATCATGTTACAAAAAGAGATAACGATGGAAGAGAATGGAAAGTATTTATCCAAGGATCTGATAAAGTCATTAAATTATTTAAGACTCAAAAAGAAGCATTAGATTATGCAAAACAATTATGTGAAAACAAAAACGATGGATCTATTGTCATGTTACATGGCTTAGATGGAAAAATTAGAAAGTGTTAAGGAAAATATATGAAGAACATTGAAAAGAAAAAAGTATTAGTTTTAAAAGACGAAGTTAGTTATTGTGAAGGACAAGTAGTTTCAAAAACATTAGAACAAAATTCACATCATTCAGTTACTTTATTTTCATTTGATAAGAATGAAGAAATCTCTTCTCATAGAGCAGGTGGAGATGCTTTTGTTTATATTCTTGATGGTAAAGCAGAAATTACTATTGATGAAGAAAAATATATTCTTACGGCAGGAGAAACTATCGTCATGCCTAAAGACCACCCACATGCCTTATTTGCGTTAGAACAATTTAAGATGTTATTGGTGGTGACTTTTGATTAATGAAAAGAAAGATTGTCGAAATTGATGAAGCAAAGTGCACAGGATGTGGACTATGCGTAAAAGGTTGCCATGAAGGAGCGATTGCTTTAGTGAATGGTAAAGCAAAACTTGTTAAAGATGATTATTGTGATGGCTTAGGTGATTGTTTACCACATTGTCCAAGTGATGCGATTAGAATTACTACTAGAGAAGCTTCTTCATATGACGAAGAAGCAGTTAGTAAACGCCAAGAAGAATTAGGCGATACCATTGGACATATGGAACATAAGGAAAGTGCATTAAGAAACTGGCCTATTCAAATTAGACTTGCCCCGATAAAATCAAAAGCTTTTGAAAATGCTCATTTATTAATTGCTTGTGATTGTGTCGCTTATTCTTATGCTTCTTTTCATCATGATTTTATGAACAAAAGAGTTACTTTAATTGGTTGCCCTAAATTAGATCGAACTGATTATAGTGAAAAATTACAAGATATCATTGAAAACAATAATATTAAATCTATTACATTAGTGAGAATGGAAGTACCATGTTGTTCACATATGGATGAATATCTTATAGAAGCTATTAAGGCTTCTGGTAAAGACATTCATTATTCAATTAGGGTTATATCGATTGAAGGAGATATTTTAGAATGTTATTAGAAGATAATAAAAATCTTTTATTTGGTAAATTAGTCGGTTTAATTAATGGCCTATATGATGAAGAAGATGTGATGGAAATTCTTCATCAAGATATCTTAGATTCATTAAAAGCATTAAAAACTAGTACCGGGGTTGATGAAATGGTAAATAAATTAATTGAAGATAAGAAAAAACATCTTCCTAATTGTTTAGTATGTGCTTCTCCTTGTGGAAGAACTAATGATTATTACATTAACGATGAATTAGAAACTGATCGTGATGATAAGATTAATCGTTTAAATAAATTATTAGATATCTATGAAACATTAGATTATCGTAAATTACAAAAGGAAATTATTAAGATTACATTTTAATTATGGTAAATTTACTTGCAAGAATCTTTATTAAAGACTACCAAGATATAGAAAAAGAAAAAGTCCGTACAGCCTATGGCGTCATGTGCGGAATTTTTGGTATTGTCTCAAATGTAATTTTAGTTATTATCAAAGTCTTCATTGGTATTTTATCAATGTCAATTTCAATTATCGCTGACGCGATTAATAACTTATCTGATTTCTTTAGTAGTTTACTCACTTTAATTGGATTTAAAGTTGCTTCTAAACCCGCGGATAAAGAACATCCATTTGGTCATCAAAGAATGGAATATGTTATTAGTTTAATTATATCGTTGATTATCATCTTTGTTGGTATTGAATTACTTTCTACCTCTATTCAAGGTATTATTACTCCTAATGAGATAAAGGTAGATTTAATTACTTATATCATTTTAGGTATATCAATCTTTATTAAATTAATCCAAGGGTTATTCTATTATTCGGCAGGAAAGAAAATTAATTCTGTTTCTTTAAAAGCTAGCTTTAAAGATTCGTTATTTGATTGTATATCAACTAGTATTGTTTTAATTGGTAGCTTAATTTCTAAACTTATTAATTATAACCTTGATGGTATCTTGGGTTCATTAGTATCAGTATTTATCATTATTTCTTCTTTAGGACTTGTTAAAGAATCGATATCACCTTTAATTGGTGAAAGACCTAATAAAGAATTAATTAAGAACATTAAAGATGAAGTCTTATCTAATCCTCAAGTATTAGGAATTCACGATATGATCTTTCATGAATATGGAGTGAGTAAGATATTCTTATCAATGCATGTGGAATTAGATGCGAATATGGGATTTTTATCCGCGCATGAATTAATTGATGAATTAGAACTACAAATACATAATAAATACCATGTAGAAATAGTTATGCATATGGATCCAATTGAAAAAGATAATGAAGAATTAAATAAACAAGAAGAAATATTAACTAATGTATTATCTTCAATTGATAAAGAAATTAAATTTCATGATTTTAGAATGGTTAATGGTACGAATAAGATAAATTATATCTTTGATATAGTCATTCCATTTAATTACAAATACACAGAAAAAGAAATTAAAAATATTATTAAAACTAAACTACAAGAAATAAATCCTAAAATTGATGTAATTATTAATGTTGATTATGATTATTTGTAGTATACTACTAACATTGAACGTGAGGTAAGTATGAGTGAAATACAAAAGTATGTAATATTAATAACAGTGGCATTTTTAATCTATGTTGTATTTAAAACAATTTATAGAGCGAATTATATCAATAAACAATTTCCTAAATTTAATTTAGAAGATGAAGAAGAAGTTAAAGAACTAGCTTCTCAGATGGGTTTACAAGGTGACGGAGAAAACATCGATGTTAAGAAGATAACCAAGATGCTTAACGATAAAAAGAAATCTCTTATCATTGAAGAAGTAAAACTAGAATTAATTAAAGTAGTATTAGGAATCGCGATTATTGTTATCACCTGTTTAAATATCTTATAAGCAATGGGAAACCATTGTTTTTTATTTGTAAAAGATATTACGTTAATTAGGATAATCGTTAATAAGGAATCACTAAAAATTTTTATTTTTGGAAAACGGGGCGAAAATAGGCAATTTTCTATTGGAAAACGGGGCAAATATGAATAAATTTGCATTGGAAAACGGGGCAGAGTATGTTAAAATACATGTAGAAGGTGATATAATGCTTTATCGTAAAGTACAAAAAGATATTAATAATTGGCTACGTGAAGGAAAGAAAGCTTTGTTAGTTACTGGAGCTAGACAAGTAGGTAAATCTTATTTAGTTAGAGAAACTTTAAAACAGAATAATAGTCCTTATGTCGAGATAAATTTTATTGAAAATAAAAAAGCGAAAGAACTGTTTGACTCTTTTGTTAAAGGTGACACCAATAATTTTTTACTAACTTTAAAATTATTAAGCGAGAAGGAATTAAAAAAAGGAAGTGTTATTTTCTTAGATGAAGTCCAAGAAGTAAAAGAAATAGTAACAATAATTAAATTTTTAGTTGAACAAGGCGATTATAAATATATTCTAAGTGGATCGTTACTAGGCGTAGAACTTAATAATATTAAAAGTGCACCTGTTGGTTATCTTGATATTATTGATATGTATCCAATGGATTTAGAAGAATTTTTTATCGCGAATGGCCTTCAAGAAGATATAATTGAATACCTTAAAAATAAATTCGTTAATATCAATGAAGTAAGTGAAAATATACACAATGTATTAACAGAATCTTTTTATCGTTATCTAATTGTTGGAGGGATGCCTGAAGCAGTTCAAGAATATGTTACTAGCCAAGATTTAAATAAAGTTTACAAAATACATATGTCGATAATTAGAAATTACAAGAATGATTTTACAAAGTACGAAATTGAGTCTAAATCTAAGCTTAAATTACTAAAAACATATGATTTAATTCCTAGTGAACTTGATTCTAAAAACAAAAGATATTTATTTACAGATTTAGATTCAAATTTAAAATTTGCACGATATGAAAATAGTTTTAATTGGCTAATTGATGCTGGAGTAAGTATCCCTGTATATAATGTCACTGAATTTCAACTACCTTTAGAAGCTAGTAAAAAAAGTAATTTATTTAAATTATTTTTATCTGATGTTGGCTTATTAACTTCTTTATATGGTCAAGCAACTGTCATTAAACTTTTAACACAAAAAGAAAGCATTAACTGCGGGGCTATATTTGAAAACTTTGTCGCACAAGAATTAAAAGCTCATGGATTTAAAACATATTATTTTAACAATAAAAAACATGGTGAAGTAGATTTTTTAATTGAACACGATGAAAATCTATTACCTATTGAGGTTAAATCGGGTAAAGATTATCAAACTCATTCAGCTTTATCATATTTTATGACGACAAAATATTTTTCTAAAGCTTTTGTATTTTCTTCTTTTAATATTTCTAAAAAAGATAATATTATCTATTATCCTGTTTATATGATTATGTTTTTAAATAATATAATTCACATGGAGAAATTAGATAAAATAGATTTATCAAAACTATCAGTTAAATAAATAAGAGATTAAATAAAAAGTTGTTGAATAATAACAATATCTTTGATATTATTTTTGTGCTGACTTAGGGTAAAACCTAGGCAAATTAAAGGAGTAAGCAAAATGAAAAACGGAATTCATCCAAATTATTATGAAGCAAAAGTAACTTGCATCACATGTGGTACAACTTTCACAACTGGTTCAACAGTTAAAGAAATTCGTGTTGATACATGTTCAAATTGCCACCCATTCTACACAGGTAAACAAAGATTTACACAAGCAGATGGCCGTGTTGATAAATTCAATAAGAAATACGGAATTAAGTAAGAATTTGACCGCCCATTACTTGAGGGCGGTTTTTTAATATTTTAAGGAGAGATTATGGCAAAGAAATATTTTTATGTAACAACACCAATTTACTATCCAAGCGCTAAATTACATATTGGACATGCGTATTGTACCACTATCGCAGATGTTATTGCTCGATATAATAGATTACAAGGTACTGATACTTATTTTTTAACTGGTACTGATGAACATGGTGAAAAAATTCAAAAGAATGCAGAAAAAGCTAATAAAACACCTCAACAATTTGTTGATGATATCGTCGCAGATATTAAGAAATTATGGTCTACAATGAAAATCTCTAACAATGATTTTATTAGAACTACTGATGAAAGACATGTTAAGGTTATTCAACAAGTATTTGAACATATGCTCGCGAATGATGATATCTATTTAGGTGAATATGAAGGATGGTATTGTACTCCTTGTGAATCATTCTGGACTGATACTCAAGTGGGTGAAGAAAAACTTTGCCCTGACTGCGGACGTCCTGTTCATAAAGCAAAAGAAGAATCTTATTTTTTTAGAATGAGTAAATATTCTTCTAAATTATTAGACTTCTATGAAAAACATCCTGATTTCATTACTCCTGAATCAAGAAAGAATGAAATGATTAAGAACTTCATTGAACCTGGTCTAGAAGATTTATGTGTTTCTAGAACTA
Source organism: Acutalibacteraceae bacterium (assembly GCA_963610315.1). Classification (GTDB taxonomy): domain Bacteria; phylum Bacillota_I; class Bacilli_A; order RFN20; family CAG-449; genus UBA3210. Next base: position 2,218 of record CAVDMV010000019.1, on the reverse strand, counting down.
CTTTTGATTGGGGTATTCCAGTATTATCTAATCCTAAACACGTAGTTTATGTTTGGTTAGATGCATTATTTAACTATATCTCTGCATTAGGTTATTTAAGTGATGATACTTCTAAATATGATAAGTTCTGGGGAGAAGATTCTTATATCTTACATTTAATCGGTAATGATATTACTAGATTCCATGCAATCTATTGGCCTATCTTCTTAATGAGCTTAGGTTTAAGATGCCCAGATAAACTTTATGTTACAGGTTTAATCATGATGAAAGATGGTAAGATGAGTAAATCTAAAGGTAATGTCATCGCACCTGAATCATTAATTGAAAGATATGGCATTGATGCTTTAAGATATTATTACGTTTCTGAAGTTGTCTTTGGTCAAGATGGATCATTTACTCCTGAACAATTTGTTGAAAGAATTAATATTGATCTCGCAAATGACTTCGGCAATCTTTTAAATAGAACTGTCGGTATGATTTCTAAATATTTTGATGGTGTTATTCCTGAATATAAAGGCGCATTAACAGACTTAGATAAAGACTTAGAAGCAGTCGGAAGACATGCAATAAGCGAATATCATCAAAAGATGGATGCTTTAAAGATTAATGAAGCATATGCGGCAGTATTTAGTTACATCTCAAGAGCGAATAAATATATTGAAGAAAGTAAACCTTGGGCTCTAGCAAAAGATGAAACTAAGACTGAAGAATTAAAGTCATGTATGAATCATTTAGCTAACGCGTTAAGACAATGCGCGATTATGTTAAGCCCTACATTACTTGAAGCACCAACTAAATTATTTGATCAATTAGGTATTGAAGCTTCTTTAAGAGAATATACTTCATTAAATAATTTTGATGCTTTAGGTGGCCAACACGTAACTAAAGGTGAACCTCTTTTCCCAAGACTTGATGCAACTATCGAAGTTGAATACATTAAGAATTTAATGCAAGGTAAATAAGATGATAGTAAGAGGTAAATGTATTGATATATCTCATGAAGGAAAAGGTGTTGTTAAAGCTAATAACAACGTCATTTTCGCGGATGGTATCTTTATTGGTGAAGAAGCTGATATTGAAATTATGTATCATCGTGCAGGAGTTGATTTTGGTAAGGTAAGAAAATTATATTCTTTATCTAAAGATCGTATCCAACCTAAATGTAAGATTTGTTCTTCCTGCGGAGGTTGTCAATATCAACAATTAAATTATAACGCTCAATTAAAATTAAAAACTAATAGAGTTAAAAACGCACTTGAAAGAATTGGTAAGCTTAATGTTAATGTTAAACCATGCTTAGGCATGGATGATCCTTATTATTACCGTAATAAGATTCAAATGCCTTACGGTAAAGATAAAAAAGGTAACGTATATTATGGGTTTTATCGTCAAAATACGCATGAAATTATCCCTGTAAAAGAATGTGTCATTGAAGATAAAAGAGCTGCATCTATTCTTTGGGATATTAAAGAATTAGTTAAGAAACATAATATCTCTGTATATAATGAGAATTCCTCTCAAGGTATCTTACGTTATGTATTAGTGAGAACTAGTTACCATTTCGATGAATTAATGATCGTTTTAGTTGTTAGTCAACTTAATTTCGGGGGACAAAGAAACTTCATTGATGAACTAATTAAGTTACATCCTGAAATTACTACAATTGTTGCGAATGAAAATAAGAGAAATACAAATGTTATCTTAGGAACAAAAGAAAAAGTATTATATGGTAAAGGTAAGATTAAAGATTCAATCTTAGGTTTAACTTTTGAAATATCCGCGTCTTCTTTCTACCAAGTTAATCCTGTACAAGTAGAAGTTCTATATCAAAAAGCTTTAGATTTAATTGATATTAAAGATAACCAAATAGTTTTAGATGCTTATTCTGGAGTAGGAACTATTGGCCTTATCGCTTCAAAGAACGCGAAACAAGTTATCTCAGTAGAAATTAATGAATCAGCACATAAAAACGCGATAGAGAACGCAAAAAGAAACCATGTAACTAATATTGAGTTCTATCAAGGTGACGCCGGTGAATTTATTTATAACTATGAAGGTCAAATTGATGTAGTTATTATGGATCCTCCTAGAAAGGGTAGCGATTCTAAGTTCTTAAATTCGATTAAATCAAGAAAAATTAAAAATGTTATTTATATCTCCTGCGACCCTGAAACGCTCGCGAGAGATTTATTAGAAATGTCAGATATGTATAATGTTA
>CAVDMV010000018.1:0-31611 GCA_963610315.1 Acutalibacteraceae bacterium | reverse complement strand
TTCTTGTCTGGATATGCCGTAATAAATCTATATGAAGTTTTAACATTATCTTTTTGTACAACTATAACTATATTTGCATATTCATATTTGCCACTTATAGATTTAATCTTTTCATGAAATTCTCTTACCTCTCCATATTTTGTTTTTACTATTTTAATAGGACTTTTATTTGTTATTGAAACAATTAAATTATCATAAAATTGCTTAATCCTAAAACTTCAATAAAAAATTTAGCTTTAGATTTACCATTTTCGTTATTTAAAGTTAATAAATAATTTTCGATTTTATTCTTGTTTTCTTCAAAAGTCATTAATTTTATATCAAATCCATTATTACTGATATTATTAACATTTTTATAATCACTAAGTGATTTCTTTTCTTCTATCTCAAAAATTTTATTTTCATATTCTTGATTTTCTAATGATAATTGAGGTGATGTGCCTATACCTTTACCAATACAAGAGTTCTTATATCTACCCATATAATTTACCTCCAAGAATAATATTTCTTTCTTTTAGTAAATTATTAGGTATTACTAGTTTGTTAAGTAAACACTTATTAGAAACAAATACAATTGTCATATTCATAGAAACATACACAAGTGTTATTAGTTTTATTTATATACATATTTATCTGAAAATAATGCTAGATAATCAATACTAACATGTTTTGGAGATAATACTTTTGGTACATCATATATTCCACAACATATAGTTTTATTGATTAAATCCATAAATTTAAGATTTAATTTGTCTTTTAAATCTTCTTCACCTTCAATCTTAAAAGATGAAGTAAGATTATTTTCTTTGTATTTCAACATAATATTTTCTCTCCTTTTCCGACCATATAGGTCTTACAATGTTGAAAATTTGATAATTTATGTTAAAATACAAGTGCTTAGGTTGTACATTTAACATGTATTATCTATAAATACGTCACTCGCCAAAGTGGCGTATTTTTATTTATTTTTCTTTTGTTTGTTATCTTGAAAAATTTCAATTAATCTTTTTTTCATTTTTAGATAACATTTTTGATCTTTTCTTAAGTTTATCAATTATTACGTTAGCATACCCACTCGTTATTCCAAATGTCGATATTAAGTCTGATTTTGTACTAAGATTATAATGTTCAATTAAAGCTAAAGGGCAATAAAACTCTAAAGCAAATATATTAGCTTGTTTTTTTATCTTTGCGTTTCATTTTTAAATTATAAGTTGTGATTTAACACTATATGTCCTATTTCATGCGTAATTGTAAACTTATTTTTTTAAATGGATATATTACATCGTTGTAATAAATTTCAAGAGATTTTACTCTTGATAAATATTTAGACATATTAGCTTAGGAAATGCCTGTCATTTTACATAATTCTTTTTGACTAATCTTTCTCCTTTCTAATTCATGCTTAATATTTTCTCCTATAATTTCCATTACAATATCCCATTCTCTTCAGTTAAGAATAATGTACACTTTTCTTACCTACTATTATTGTAGAGTTTCCAAATTGGAATGTAAAGATTCGTTTTAGAGAAGTACAGTTTTTTTTAACGCGCAAAATAATTGATTAATTATATTTTTTACAATTGTTAACAATAAAGTACACTTGATTTATTCAAGGCTAAATATAATATTAAGTCTCGTCGTTTAATTAATAAGTAACATGCTTGTGAAAGTAAAACTAATAAAGAGAAAAAAAATTGCATTTATATAATCTATATATGGTATAATGGGATTGCATGTATTGATTTATTGTCGTATAGATGCCAAAAAAGGAGAAAAAATATGCAATTAAAATTCTTAAAAAAGGCTGCAGTATTATCTTTAGGCTTAGTTAGCTTAGTTGGCTGTAGTTGTAGCGCTAGTAGTGATTCTAGTAGTGGAGATGGTTTTGTAGAAGCAGATTTTGCTACATTTAAAGCAAAAGCTACAGAAGCTTTAAAATCAGAAACAGCTTATTCATCTTGTAAAATAGTAGAAGATGTAAAATCTACTTCAAATGGTACATTACATGAAGAAGAAATAACAGCTGATGCTAATATGAGTGGAAGAACATTTGTTGCTAAAGCTGATGCAGATCCAAAAGCTGTCGCACTCGTATATGGTATAAATGAGTATTCTTTAAGTAAATTGATTGAAACAGGTTCATCAAGTGAAGTTACTTATAAATTCTACACAAGTAATGTTGGATTTAGATGTGAAGGATTAGTAGAAAGTAATACACCAATAACTGGTGGTTCAACTTATTTGAAGAGTACTAATACAATTGAATATGATATTAATGGTTATATAACAAGCTATGTAGTTAATTATGAAAATAAAGTAACTTATAATAGTGAAACAAATGTTACTTCTGGTACAACTACAATATCATGTACATATACTAAGTAATAAACAAATTTAAAAAATAGTAATTATTTATAGACTAATTTATCTATAGTATTTATCAACATAATTTATTAGCATCCTAATTTCGTCATTTCATAAATGAATTTGACTTAATAGGATGTTTTTCATTTGTATCATATTTCTTAAAATTGTTTTAGTCTCATATATTTTATGTATTCATTTAAAGCTTATAGTCTATTTAATACTTAAAAATATGCGTTTGCACAAAAATTTATATTAAATGATGGATATTATATATAGGGAAAGATTTTTGTTTAGAGCAATTAAAAATCTATTGGTAACAGGATGATTAAAATCATTACTATTAATCCTATAAAAATTGAGAAATTTTAAATAAAAAACATATGATCTTTATATTAATACTTATGCTAAATATAAATTTTCTAGATTTATATAAATATTTGATAGAAAAAATAAGACTATTTTCGCCTTTGAGTATTAAATTTAAAATATTTTTTTACAATTGTTAACAATACAGTACACTAAATGTATTTAGTGTTAAATACAAAATTAAGTCTTATAATCTAATTAAGCATTTAATTAATAAATAATAGTTTTATTATTTATTGAAAAAGTTTATCTTTAAAAGTAAAATGATGAAGTATGAAAATTAACTTAACAAAATTAGACTTTGAAAAACTTATTAACCTTTTACAAGTTAGAGAGAATAACATTAACGTCTCTAGTATGTATTTATATTACTTATTAAATGAATCTTCTTCAATTAATGAAAAATTAATTTCTCGTTACTTAAAGAATAATAATTTAAATAAGGCATTTTATTATGCTTTCTTAAATGTGATGGAAATTGATATAGATAATGAACTTCATTATATTGAAAAGATTAATCATATTGATAATATGGTACTTTTAGATACTAAAAAATATCTTAATAATCCATATTATCAAAACATTAAGGCACCTGAACTAAAAGAAAAGAACCTTGAATTTAAATATGATATTTTTAAACCATATGAAGGATTCATGTATAAAGATATATCTTTTAATAATGATAATTATGCAGAAATTACTCATTTTGGATTCTTTAAAGAAAATTTTAAATATTTAACTATTTCACAAAATAATGAAATATGGATGAGTATCACTCCTCATGAAATTGAAACAATGGAAGAATCTATTTCGTTCGCTCACGGAAGAGTAGCCGTCTTTGGTTTAGGACTAGGATATTATCCATATATGATTTCTTTAAAAGAAGAAGTCACCAAGATTTATATTATTGAAAAAGATATAAACGTCATTAATTTATTTAAAAAGCATATTTTACCTCAATTTAAATTTAAAGATAAAATTGAAATTATTCATGATGATGCTTTTTCTTTTATGAAAAACATTACTGACTACAATATTAATTATGCCTTTATTGATTTATGGCATAATGTTGATGATGGTATTTCTCTTTATATCCATTCTTTACAAGAAGAAAAAGAAAATATTACTTATTCATATTGGATTGAACCTAGCTTTATCGCTTATATAAGAAGAAATTTATTAACTTTGATTGATGAACAAGCTGATAACGCAGACGAAACAAACTACCTCCATGAAGAAAATTATGATGATCATATTATAAATGAATTATATAGAGTAACAAAAGATTTAAAAATTTCTTCTTATAACGAAATTCATTCTTTATTAAGTGAAGAAGAAATTAAAAAATTATTAAAACAAATTAAGTTCTAAGATAAAAAGACTATCGCCGTGATAGTCTTTTCTTCTTTTATTTATTAGAAGTCTTTTTCTTCTTATTTTTAATGCCGTCAACAATTAATTTAGTAAGCCAAAGAACTCCAATAGTACCTACAACACTTAAAATAATAATGACGTAATTAGGAATTGGTGTTTCATGAACTTCATTTAGGATGACAACATCTTTTGAAGAATCGAGTTTAATTACTTTATATTCGCCGAATGTTGTAACATTTTTAGAACTAATTTCATTATTATGAGAAACTTCATAATTATAATTTTCACTCGTCTTAATCTTTAAAGTGATATTATTAGCCTCAATTTCTTCTTCATTGTAGAATAATTTAACATTAATTGTATCACCAATTTGAGTTACCTTCGCAGTTGTTCCTTCTTTAAATTCACCTTCAATTAAGTAATCACCATCTTTTAATGTCTTTACTTGTTTAATATATTTTGCATAAATGTTTGTTGATGAAGAAGTATATTCAACATGTTCAAAATATGCATAATATACTCCATCAGTTGCTTCATAAACATATTCATTATTACTATTTAAATGAGCGAGAACAAATGAAGGATAATCAATTTCTTGTTCGCCATAATATCTTTTTGAAGCGATTAATTTATATGAATTTAATTCATCGATATCACCAGCATCTTCATCCCATTCATAGAAATTAAATTGTAAAGATGATTGATCATATTCTTCTTCTAGTTCTAAGAAATTTTCTTGGTATTTATTAAATAAAGTTTCTTGATCATAATCGAGAGAATAAGTTTCATTTTCTTTAAAGAATGTGAAATTTCTTAAATAAGGATAGCTAGTTTCTTTACTTCCTCCAATAAAACCATCTCCTGCGAAGTTTTTATTTAAAGAAGCATTTATTTCTTCATAAGAATATAATTCTCTATTATCTTTTCTAGAAGCTGCATCATCAAATTCACTTCCTAATACACGAGAATTAATACCTCCAATATCAGAATTATCATCGACATAATAATTGTATTTAACATTATCATTTTTAACGTCATCGGTAAGGATATTTTCAATTTCTCCTGCAATATAACCTACTCTTAAAGTAGATGAATTTAATTTTGCGATTAAAGAAGAAGATACATTACTCTTTAATGTAGATGTCGCACTTCCATAACCTACTATTCCTCCAAGATAATCATTTCCTGAAATATTATTAGTCGCGTAACAATAAGTAATATTGCCATTTGAATAACCAGCAATACCTCCTTCATATTTACCCGCGGCAGTTCCGCTGGTAAAGAGGTTACCACTTGAAATACATGAAGTAATACTTCCAGAAGTTAAATACCCGACAATACCGCCTCCGTAAGAGCCTGAATGAGAAGTAATATTTCCAATAGAAATAGAATTTTCTAGTTCAATTCCGGTTGCATTAACTCTTCCGATAATGCCTCCTACATTAGTGCTACCTTTTACTTCACCTTTATTAATGCAATAAGTTAAATAATGTTTATTTAAATCTGTTTCTTCGTTAACATCTTCATTAGAAGAAGATTCATTTTTTAAAGTACCAAATAAACCTGCGATACCACCAACATTGTTTTTACCGTTAATAAGCGCGTTATTAGTATTATAGAAGAACATGCCAGTTGTAAGACCTGCAATACCTCCAACGTAATTTCCTTCATTATAATAACCTACGTTACCTTCATTAGAACATAAGCCAATTACACCAGTAGAATAACCAGCAATTCCCCCGATTCTTTCAATGGTCTTTTTTGATGAATAAGAATAATTATTTACTTCACCTTTGGAAACGGATTCATAAATTTTACCTCCGTTAAAGCCAGTGATTCCTCCGATAGTATTTTCACCTTTAACTTTAACATTAGATTCAATGCCAATTAATGTACCATAACCGTAATTTTCACTTGAATCAGAGACAATATCGTCCTCTTCTAAAACATAATTAGAATTATAAGCAACTAAGCCTCCAACAACATTCTTCCCTTCTACTATTCCGTTTATCTTAACATCAGTAATGGAACCTAAGTTTTTACCAATGAAGCCAACATTAGAACTATTTTCTGCTTTAATAGAAAGATTTTCAATCGATAAATTTTTAATTGAACCTTTCTTACCGACATAAGCAATAAAATTAAAGTTTGTTTCATCATTATCACTTTCTAAGCTTAAATTATTGATTGAATGATAATTACCATTTAATTCACCATAGAATGCTTTAATAGAAGTTACATTAATGCCTTTTAAATCGATAGATGAAGTTAAATAGAATACTTTATTAAATGAATAACTTGCGTTTTCATTACAATTAGATATCATTTTTAAGAAGTCATCAACTGTTTCAATTTTAATATATTCAAGATCTTTAGTTTCATCAATTAAAGTATATTTATAATTTTGATTAACACCATATAGATGTGTATTAGAGAAATATACATCATAATAACCCACTTGATTAAATTTAATGTATTTAGTACCATTCTTATAATAATCTTTACCGTTAGTGATGTAATATTCTTTACCTACTTCATCTTTTGAGATATAGATTTTTAAATAATATTGATTATAATCTTTGTCATATAAAGAATCATCTTCATCGATTAATGTGAATTTAAATTTATCATTTAAAGATATCTTACCATCTTCAGTATAAAGATAACTATTATTAATACCAGCAAGATAATAATCATCATATTTATGATCATCTTGGCTTAAAGATGTAACATACGTATTATTTGTAACAGTTAAACTTAGATAATAATTACCGACGTAAGTTCCATTCTTATAAGAAATCTTATCTTCATCGTTATCATCATCAATTTCTTCGAATGTATTACCTTCTTTATGATAAATAATATATTCAACTTTTTGATCGACATTAGATAAATAAATATCTTGAGATTTATATAAATATATATTAGGTGAAGTTAAATCTCTTTCTAAAAGAGTTAAACCTTTATTATCATAAGTTGCATCATATTGACTAAAAGTAATATCACGGAAATAAATATAATATTCTTCTACTTGTTCTAAATAGATATTATATACATAATCATCACCTGAACCATATTGGCCGTCTTTATTAAAGCGATAGGTATTTCCATCAATAACTTTATCAGGCGTATAGATAATATGGTATTTATTAGTTGATGAACAAGTTAAGCTTGATAAAGTGTTACCACTTTCATCAAATAAAGTAATTACTTGATCTTTAGAAATATCGACATTATTTAATTCAAATGAGTCATATTTCTTTTGATAAGGATTATAACTTAATGTAATTTCACTACCATTAATATCACCTTTAATATCATCTTTATAAACTACTTCATAAGTAATATGGCTATTAGATACATACATTGATCCAGTGACATGTTCTTCATCAAAAACATATGATTGAGAATAATAGATGTTATAGTCTAATAAAGAAGAATCTTCAACACTCATCTCTTTATTATTAGAATTATAATATCTTGAGCCATATTGATCACGAACATAGAAATCGTTACTTGATGATAAAGAGACATCTTTTAAAACGTAGATTTCTCCACTTTCATCCATCTTATTTTTATTTAATAAAGAATAATTATCACTTTTAAAACATACATAATAATTGTTTTCTTCTGCGTAGCTTACTAAAGCAGCGCTAGAAGAAGTAATACAAAATGCGCTACTGAGTGCAAGAAGAGTCATTATTTTTGATATTTTCATCTTTCATTTTCTCCTTTATATTTAAAATTAATTTTTTTGTATTTATTTCTGGAATTTTAGCTTTAGATAAGCCTTTATAGAAGAAATATAATAAACAAGGTAAGACAATTAAAACTGAAGCAATAGAAATTAATGTTCCTCTTCCTAAGCTTAATCCTAAAGTTGAAATAAGAGGATCACTAACTAAGAAATTAATTAAATATGCTGCAGAAACTAAGATAGTTCCTGAAGTAATAATTGTTGGGAATGATTCATTTAATGATGCGATAAGAGCCTCTTTTTTATTCATTCTTGTTTCTAATTCTTGATATCTATTTGTAATAACAATCGCATAGTCAATTGTCGCACCCATTTGGATTGAGGAAACGATTAAATAAACGAAGAAATATAAGTTATTTCCGGATAGATATGGAATTGAGAAATTAATAAAGATTGCTCCTTGAATAACCGCGACAAGTAAAATTGGTAAAGCCCAGTTTTTAAATGTAAAGATTAAGATTATATAAACAAAGCCTATCGTTAATAATGATATTAATAAGTTATCAGTGGAAAAAGAAGCATTAAGATCATAACTTGCCATACTATCTCCAGCAAAAATACATTCAGAATTATATCCTTTAACTGATTTTTGTAATCTTTCAATAAGAGCGAAAGTTTCTTTTGCTTCAACTTCCGAAGTAATATTACAAACAACACGTGTATAATTCGTACCAATTAATTGGTCTTCTGCATCAGTAATTTGATCTTTAATATCGTAATAATTATCGAGCGTTTCTTGTTCATCAGATAGATAAGCTTCAATGAAGTCATCATATTTAAACGCGCAATCACATAAATCTAAAATTGACATCGTATATTTATCAGGATTAGCTTTAAATACTGCCACTTCTTCAATACTATCATTTGTTTCATCCTTACTTAAGAAAGCATATGAATAATAAATAGATTTTGATATTGATTGATCAACACCTAAGAAATCAGCAAAATCGATATAATTAAGCTCATCGATTAAATAATGTGAGATACCATTAGATGTTAGTTTTACGTTAGAAATACCCGTTACTTCATTAATTAATTCTTCGTCTTCAAGTAAATCTACAACATGTCTTTCCACCGCATAATCACCTTTAGGAACTAAGACTACGAATTGGTTCTTACTACCAAATATTTCATTAATCTCTTGTTTTGCAATCATTTCTTCAGTTGGTGAAGATGTATCAATCGAACTTTGTGAATAGACATAATTAATTTGATTAGAGAAATATGCTCCTCCACAAACTAAAGCAATAAACGCAATAGTATTAACATATCTTAATTTAATAACGCCTTTACCAAAGATATTAATATTAGGAACAAATGATTTATGAGATGATTTATCAATCATCTTAGAGAACATTAACATGAGTGAAGGCATTAATAAGAAGACTGTAAACATTGAACAAATAATACTTTTTGCAAGTACTAAGCCTAAGTCTTGACCTAATTTTAAACTCATACAACATAAGGCTAATAAGCCTGAAATAGTTGTTAATGATGAGGAAGAAATTTCTACAATCGCTTTTGATAAAGCTTCAACCATTGCTTCTTCTGAATTTGGCGCGGTTAATTTTTCTTCCGCGAAACGATGACTTAAGATAATCGCATAGTCAATCGCTAAAGCAAGTTGAAGAATGACACAGACCGAATTAGAAATAAATGAGATTGTTCCAAACCAATAGTTTGTCCCCATATTTAATAACGCCGAAACACCGAAAACAATCATAAATACAATAACTTCCGCGTATGAATTCGATGTAAACAACAATACGATAATAATAATTATCACCGCGAGAACTAAAATCCTATTAATATCACTCTTTAGTTGTGAAGCATAATTATCAACTAGTGACACGGAAACTAAAGCATCATAACCATCCATTAATGAAATGACTTTATTATAAGCTTCAACGCATTCTTCATCATCTTCCGTTCCATCATAAGTAATAGTAAATAACGCACTTGAAGAAGCATAATACTTACTTGTATTTTCAAATGGTAAATCTTTTACTCCAGGAATGGCTACAATTTCATCTCTTAATGAAGAAGCATCTTCATAAGAAATATTACGAATGATAATTGTTGAAGTTCCATAAGTCACAAATTCTTCATCCATGATATCTAGAGCCCTTTTAGTATCAGTCGAATTTGGTAAGTACGAATTAACAGAATATTCGATATTAACTTTAGGAATCGAGATAACGCTATAAGCTATAAGAGCGATGAAGAGAATGATGATAGCTTTAGAAAATTTAACAATAAATCTAGCTACTTTTTTCATTTATCTTTACTCCTTTTCATATAGAAAACTAATTTGATTTTCTAAACGTGTTTGAGTATACTATCATTAGAAAGAAGAAAAAAGCACTGTTTTTTTATATGTGTCCAAATTCGGACACTTTGTAAAAAACAGTTCAAAAAGAAAGGTTAACATATGGTTAAAAATCGAAATTATCTAAAAACTGAGACAGCAATTAGAGATGCACTTACTTCCTTGCTCGAAGAAAAAGGTGACATTAATAAGATTAGCGTTATCGATATTTGTGAAAAAGCAGACATCTCAAAAAGTACATTCTATTGTCATTATAATAATATTTATGAATTATGTGCTTCTCTAGCGAGTGAACTTATTGATGTTTTAGATGAAACGATGGATAGTTATATTTCTTCTCATAATGATATTATTTATCCTTATGTTCACGCGATCTTCATCTTCTTAAAAGAACATGAAAAATTATATCGCGCAGTCTTAAGTAATGAATATCCTATTCAAGTTCTTGATCGACTAAAAAAAATATCTTTAGTAAGATTTTCTAAAGATATTAAGATTAGTAATTTATCTCGTAATGAAAAAGTTAAAAAAGTTCAAATTTCTTTCGCTTCTAATGGAATGATTGATTTAGTAATTGATTATTTAAGAGGAAAGCTTGATGTTACATTAGAAGAACTAGAAGATATTGTTATAAATATCTTAAATAATTTAATTAAGTAAGAAAAAAGTGAGGGTTAACCTCACTTTTTAAATTGCAGTTTGTTCTACTTGCTCTTTAGGTTGAGCTTCATTAAGTTTTTCTTCATTAAGTTTTTGTTCTTCTAAGAACTTCTTAACATTATTTTCACGAAGTTTCTTCGCTTTAATTTTCTTTTCGTTAACATCACTTTTATAAGCATAGATGCTAAGAATAATTAATTCATAAGCACCAAAGATAATGGTAAACCAAATACCCATGCTTAAGAAAGATGTAGTTTTCCAAAAGAACCATGAATCCCACCAAGTCTTAAAATTTGCTTGGAATTCAATTAAGAAATATAATGGACTTAATTTCATTGAAGTTGTTTCTGTACCAATGTGTTGAATTAATAACGCAAGTACTAAGCAAACAACTCCCCAAATTAAGAATACTCCACCGATAGATAAGTAAATAACTTCCGCGACTTTTTTGCCGTTAGTTTTTTTGCCTTGTGCTTTTTTAACTTTTTCGATATTCATTTAAATCTACCTCGGGTTAAATATACAATAAAATAATTTAAGATACAACTAATTATTTGTTTTCTGCTTTAGCATTTGCCATTTGAGCTTGCATATTTCTTTCAAATTCAACTAATTGTCCCCAGATGAATTGATGTTTTTCTCTCCACATTGGTTCTAAACGAGCAACTTGAGCGAACCATCCTTGAAGAATCTTATCAAATTCTGCACGGAATGAACTTCCTTGTGGAACAGGTTGACGAGCAGAAATTAAATCGATACCAAATTCCATTTGTTTTGCGCATTCTTGGAATTCAACAAAATCTGGACGTGCGTTTTGTTTAACGAAATTGAACATGCCAATAACTTTCTTAATATCATTGACACAGAAATTTGATTGAGGTGATTCTTTACCTTCTGTTTCTTGCATTGCTTTATTGAATTCAACAAAGTGAACATTGAATAATAAATCTGCAAGAATCATTGAACAAATAATTCTGTAGAAATCATCATCGATTTGAACTAATTCTTCAACACCTGCTTCTAATGTACCTTCTTGTTTTTGGTTATTTAAATAAGCTCTAATGATATTAGTTAATGATTGTCTTAAAGGTAAGATATAATCTAATACTTTTAAGTTTAATGAATGATCTGGTTTAACTTCTTCACCTTCGAATGAAACGAATGTTTGTTCATCACCATAGCAAGTATCAAACATTTCTTTTAATTGGCTTCTAACTAATTCACCATCTTTACCATTGTGATCACAGAAACCATTGAATGGAGAATTTTCTTTAAAAGCTAATAAGAATGTATTCTTTTTAGCTTCGTACATACTCTTAGGGTATGACTTTCTATTTTGTACATATTCTAATGTATCTCTGACTGATAAGTTTAAATGATAGAAACTTAATGTAAAATGTGTTTTTTGATTCATAAATACTCCTTACTTAATATAATTCTTTAAATCATCGAATGATTTTATTATCGTTTTAGCTTCCTTTTTTACTTGGCTAGGTGCATGTTGCATACAGAACGAATTAGGAAATTCTTTAAACATTGATACGTCGTTACCAGAATCACCAACTACTGCGACTTCTTCACGAGTATAACCTAATTTTTCAATTAATTTAACTAATGAAACAGCTTTTGTTACTTTGCCATCAGTTATTTCAATTGCGTTTCCTGACCAAGAAAATGTAAATGTATTTCCTTGATGTTCTGCATTCCATTTTTCGGTAAATAGACGTGCTTTTTCAACACCTTTTTTACCAGTACCGAACCAAGGCATCATCTTATAAATCTTGTTTGAAGGATTCTTAATAAATTCTTCCGTTTTAGATTTACTAATAACGAATGGTTCATAATAAGCGCCTTGAAGATTGAAACCAAGATAGCCACACGCGCGAACAAATGGTCCGACATTACTTGAATCGACATACATTACTTTGTCATTACCAAAAATCATCCAAACTTTAACAATTTTAAGTTCAGATAACTTTTCGTAAAGTTCAAAAGCCTCTTCATTATCCATTGGGGTTTCTTCAACTAATTCACCTTTATGAATCATAAAGGCTCCATTACAACCTACAATTGATAATTGATTCTTTCTTTCAAGACATTCTTCTACTTTAGTAGCGATACGATAATTTCTTCCAGTTACTAGAATTATTTCTTTTCCAGATTCTAAAGCATTCTGGAGGAATTGCTTATTTTTCTTAGAAATTAAATGTAACTTGCGCTTTGGATAGAACAATGTTCCATCTAAATCGGTTGCGATAACTTTAATCATTCACATCACCTCATTAATTATACATTTTAGTAAATAAATAATCTATTTATTTTTATTATTATTTCTTATTTAAAGCCAATAAAATAGGAAAAAAAGAGTAGTTCTTAGAACGAACCACTCTTAAAGGGAGTAAAAAAATCTATTCTTTTCCTTGAAGGACACCATATCCTCCATCTTCTCTCTTATAAACAACTGATACGCAGTCATCTTCTTCATCTTTGAATAAGAAGAAATTATGACCTAAAGATTCCATTCTTGTAATAGCTTCGTTTAAATCCATAGCTTTTAAGTAAATTTCCTTTACTCTAACCATTTCATCATTGCCATCATCTTCTTCTTGAACAAAGTTTTCGAATGCAATAGATTCACCTAAGCTTAATTTGTGTCTACGATCTAACTTAGTTTTAAGTTTTCTCATTTGACCTTCTAATTTATCAATAGCAATATCAATTGCAGCATATAGGTCATCGTGTTTAACTTCAACACGGAAATCCATCATCTTTGTATTAATGGTAATTTCAACCTTTTGGGATGTTTTATAAGTTCTTACTAATACCTTTGCAACAACATCATCATTAATTACAAAGTATTTGTCCATACGATGTAATTTTTCTTCTATTGCATTACGAATTGAATCTGTAACGACAATATTCTTACCAACAATTTGACATTTCATATAAGTACCTCCGTCACAAAATGTGATTTTCTGTAGTTATCTGTAACTACAACTATATTATACAATGAAAGCGCTAATATGAAAATACCCCAAAGTTAAAATTTACCTATTTTTAACTATTTAAGAGAAAAATAAGAATATTTTATGAATATAAAAATTTATATTCGAAAAAATCGTTTATTTACAATATATTATAAAATTTTCTTTTCTTATATCCTATATAAATGTAAGTTAGTAAAGAAAAAGAACCATCAAGGTTCTTCTTAAATATTTGTTTTATCCTTAATGATAAGCTTTGGATCAGAACAAACTACTAATGTATTATCTTGAATTGATTTAGTTAAGAAAACACATGATCCAATGGTCACATTATCACCAATAACGGTCTCTCCACCTAATACGTTAGCCCCAGCATATAAGGTAACGTAATTACCAATAGTAGGATGTCTTTTATCGTTTTTAAGCGCACGACCACGTCCTAAAGATAAAGCTCCTAAAGTAACTCCTTGATACATCTTGACATGGTGACCAATAATAGTTGTTTCACCAATAACAATACCCGTTCCATGATCTATAAAGAAATATTCGCCTATGCTCGCGCCTGGATGAATATCAATTCCAGTTCTAGAATGAGCTACTTCAGAAATAAAACGAGGAATTAAAGGAATATCTAAACTCACTAATAAATGAGCGATTCGATATACCATAATTGCATAAAAACCTGGATAAGTAACAACTATCTCTTCATAAGATTTACTAGCTGGATCAGATTCATAAAAGAATTCTAAATCTTTTAATAATTTTTCTTTTACTTCATCTAATGAAGAAAAGAATTTTTCTTTCTTAGTTTCATCATTAGATACAGTAAGAAGAAATAATCTTTTACTATCTTCTAATTTAGCTTCTAAATCACTAACTTCAGAAAAATAATTTGGAAAAAGATAATCTTTAATATCATCAATAAAACTAGATAATAAAGCTTTATTTGGTACTTTTGAATAACTTATAGGTTCTAATTTCATGCTATTCTCCTTTTAAAAAAGCCAATCAACTGATTGGCTCAATATTATTTCATTAATTCTTTAATTTGGTCTACTTTATCTAAATATTCCCAAGGACAATCAACATCTGGTCTACCAAAATGACCATAAGTCGCAAGATCTTGATATTTAAATGAAGGTTTAGTTAAAGAGAATTTCTTAATAATTGAATTTGGTCTTAAATCAAATAATTTATTAACAATTTCAAGAATCTTTTCTTTTGAAATAGTTTCAGTATTAAATGTTTCTACTGCGATAGAAACTGGATGAGATTCACCAATCGCGTAAGATAATTGAACTTCAACCTTTTTAGCAACTCCTGCCGCGCATAAATTTTTTGCAACATATCTAGCTGCATATGCTGCTGATCTATCTACTTTAGAAGGATCTTTACCTGAGAAAGCTCCTCCACCGTGACGGCCTACTCCGCCGTAAGTATCAACAATAATCTTTCTACCAGTTAAACCAGTATCGCCATCAGGTCCACCAATTACGAAACGACCTGTAGGATTAATTAATACCTTGAAATCATCATTAAATCCAAATGATTTAATAACAACCTTCATAATCTTTTCCGTGACAAATTGTTTAAATTCATCCATATTGACATCTGGATCATGTTGAATAGACATTAATACTGTATCAATTTTTGGACTACCTGAAGTATAGTCAATAGTAACTTGTGACTTCATATCAGGACGTGCACCTTTAAATTCACCTTGATGTCTTAAGTTAGAAGCATAACGAACTAACTTATGAGCGATAACAATGGCTAAAGGCATATAATTTTCTGTTTCATCACATGCATAACCAAACATGATACCTTGGTCACCTGCTCCTTGATCTTCTTCTTTTTCTCTTACGACACCCATATTGATATCTGGAGATTGTTTCTTAATACGATTAATAATTTCACAATTTCTTCCATCGATACCTAACTCATTAGATGTATAACCGATTTTAACCATTACATCACGAGCGATTTTTTCATAATCGACATGAGAAGAAGTAGTAATTTCTCCTCCGATAACTAATAAATTAGTCGTTGTAAAACATTCGCAAGCAACGTGAGAAGAAGGATCTTCTTTTAAGCATGCGTCAAGAATCGCATCAGAAATTTGGTCACATACTTTATCAGGATGACCTTCTGAAACTGATTCAGATGTAAATAATATTTTTTGTTCTGTCATAAATATCCTTTCTATCTTTAATATTATAGATAGAGAGAATATCTAAGCATATTAAAGCATCATGGTTTGCTTACTTAATAAGAAGTATTAGCAAACCATAATACTACTTATTTTTTTATTGTTTTTAAAGCTTGAGCGATTTGATCTGGACAAGATGTAGGTTTCATGCCACAGGTAATTCCTTCTAGTCTTTTAATTGCTTCATCAATATCCATACCGACTAATAATGAAGCGATACCTTTTAAATTACCATTACATCCACCAGTGACTTTTAAAGATACAATTTTGTTATCTTCATAGTCAATATCCATTTGTCTAGAACATACACCCTTAGGAGTATAAGTTAAATGTTCCATAAAGATTACCTAAATTATTATTTAACGATTTCTCCGAATACTTCGCCACTTAATGCACCAGCATTAGCTTCATCTGTATCGATGTGCATTGCTAAAGCATATGTTGGAGAAACTCTAATAACTGTATCACCGAAGATTACGCTTCTACCTGTATCTTTTAATACTTTAACAGATACGATATCACCATTCTTGACGCCGAATTCTTCAGCATCTGCAGGAGTCATATGAATATGACGTTTAGCTGCGATAACGCCTTCTTTTAATTCTACTTCACCAGCAGGGCCAACTAATTTACAAACACCAGAGCCAGCAACATCGCCTGATTCTCTAACAGGAGCGACAACACCTAAAGTTCTTGCATCAGTTAAAGATAATTCAACTTGGTCTGCTTTTCTAACTGGTCCTAAAATAGAAACGCCTTTTAATCTTGATTCTACGAGTTCACCTGTAACTTTGTTTTTCTTATAAGCAACTAAATCAACTTTTTGATTTGATGCGAATTGTCCAGGTTGTGATAATTCTTTCTTAACAGTTAATTCTGCACCTTCACCGAATAATTTTTCTAATGTTTCTTGTGTGACGTGTACGTGACGTGCACTAGTTTCAATAATAAATTTTGCCATAATATTTCATACCTCTTTAATTACAAAATGCTTATTTCAGCATTTATAATTATACTCTCTTAAAGACGTTTTTGTCTATATCAAAATATGAACATGGGTCACAAGATAATATTATATCGATTAAGGTTTATCCTCCTTGCTACCATTAGAATAATAAAAAGCCCATCGAAAGATGGGCGTACAAACTAATTAACCCATCATTCAGTCATTAGCACCTTGCTATCGCAGGTTGCTGTACGGTCTTAAGGACTGTCCCTCGCGTACTCTATATGGTGTAAATATCATAAAGGTAAAAAAAACTTTAGTCAAGAAAAATTATTACTTTTAATAAAACACTTGACCTCAAGTTAACTTGAGAGAATAATATATATTTTATCAAGAGATAATTATATTAAAAAAGTAGTTAATAGTTTGAATTAAATAATTTACTACTTTACAATATAGTTATTGTTACAAATTTAATTTTTGAAGGGAGATGTTTATATGCTTTTTGGCAAACATGTCAATAAATATTATAAAAAATATTTCTGGTATTTCTTTTTTGGTATAATCGCGGTTATCACCGTTGATTATATTCAATTCTTCATTCCAGAAATCATCGGTCAAATTATTGATGACTTAGAAAATGGAGTAGTCACCATTAATTCATTTGAACCATTAATTAGAAATGTATTTTACATTTTAATCGTTGGAGTTGGATTATTCATCGGAAGATTCATCTGGAGAATATGTATCTTTGGTGAATCAAAAAAGATCCAAGCCGATTTACGTTATGAAATGTTTAAGAAAACAGAAATTCTTTCGCAACGTTACTATAAAGAAAATAAGACAGGAGCCATTCTATCTTATTTTAGTAATGACTTAGAAACAATTGAAGAATCATTTGGTTTTGGAGTAGTTCAATTAATCGATGGTATTTTCTTACTCATTATTTCTTTAATCAAGATGTTTATGGTTCAACCAATCTTAACTTCAATTACTCTTATTCCTATTATCGGTTTAGGATTAGTCGCTTATTTTGTTGATAAGATGATGGAAAAAGCTTATGAAAAAAGACAACAAGCTTATGATGATTTATCAGATTTTGCACAAGAAAACTTCACTGGTATAAGAGTTATTAAAGCTTTCGTTAAAGAAAAGAAAGAACTTAAAGCTTTTAAAGAAGTCGCGGCAAGAAATAAAGATACTAACGTCAACTTCGTTAAAAAATCTCAACTACTAGAAATTCTCTTTGATTTATTCATCTATTCTATTATTTGTATTTGTTTAGCCGGTGGAGCTTATTTAGTTTATCTATATATCTCATCAAATAAGACGCAAGGATTAAGTGTTGGTACGTTAATTACTTATTTAGGTTATGTTGATACAATTATTTGGCCAGTATTCGCTCTTGCGGGAACTATTAACCTTATGGCAAGAAGTAGAACATCTTTAAGAAGAGTATCTTCTCTTCTTGATGAAGAAGTAGAAATTATTGATGGTCAAGTTGTTACTCCTGATCAAATTAAAGGAGAAATTGAATTTAAGAATTTCTCTTTTGCTTATCCTGATGCACCAGAAAAATTAGTATTAAAGAATCTTAATTTTAAAATAAATGAAGGTGAAACTATTGGAATAGTTGGTAAAATTGGTGCCGGTAAATCAACACTAGTCAATATGTTATTTAGATTATATAATGTCAAAGAAAATACTTTATTTATTGATGGCTATGACATTATGCACCTACCAATTAAATTTATTAGAGATAATATCGGTTATTGTCCTCAAGATAATTTCCTCTTCTCTGATTCTATTAAAAATAACATTGCTTTTTCAAATAATGAGATTGATATAGACCAAGTTAAAGATGCGGCAGATTTTTCTTCTGTATCACAAAATATCGAAGAATTTAATGATAAATATGAAACGCTCATAGGTGAAAAAGGTGTCTCATTATCCGGCGGACAAAAGCAAAGAATTTCGATTTCACGAGCGATTGTTAAAGATCCAAAAATCTTAATCTTAGATGATTCAGTTTCCGCGGTTGATGTTAAAACTGAAGAAACAATCTTAGATAATATTCATAAAACGAGAAAAGGTAAAACGACTATTCTTATCGCTTCAAGAGTTTCATCAGTAAAAGGTTTAGATAAGATTATCGTTATGAATAATGGTGAAGTAGAAGCCTTTGGTACAAATGAAGAATTAATGCTTTCTTCACCAACTTATAAGAAGATGGTAGAACTTCAAACTTTAGAAAAAGAATTGGAGGGCGAATAATATGCAAGAAGAACATGTTTATGAAAAAAATGATCGTAAGATGTCAGATCTTGAAATCATTAAAAGAACTTACGTATTTATTAAACCTTACATTTGGAAATTAATTTTAGTTCTTCTTGGTATGTTAATTATGATTGGTCTAGACTTACTAGCCTCCGTATTACCAGGAACGATTACTTCTGAATTAAGTAAGGAACTTGCCTCAGATTTAAATATGCCTTATATTTTCTTCTTATGTGGCTTAACTTTTGTTACTTACATGTTAAATACTCTATTTGTTTATATTACTTCGATTAGTTTACAACGTATCGGTCAACAAATTATTTATGATATTCGTCTAGTCGTTTTTAATCATATTGAAAATATGTCTATCTCACAAATTAATGAAATACCAGTTGGTTCTTTAGTTACTAGAGTTGCTTCTGATACTAACGCATTAAGTAACTTATTTACTACGACAATTGTTAATTTAATTAAAGAATTATTAACTCTCATCGGTGTTATTATTGTCATGTATGTCATTAACTGGAAGATTGCTACTATCTTAATGTTCTTCCTACCAATTATATTTGTTATCTCGATTGTCTTTAGAAAATATTCACGCGCGAATTATCGTAAAGTTAGATATTCTTTCTCAGTTATGAACGCTTTCTTAAATGAATCTATTTCTGGAATGAAGATCACTCAAATCTTTAACCAAGAAAAACGTAAAGAAGAAGAATTCAATCGTTTAAATAAAGATATTGTTTCTACTTTACAAACTGATGTTAAAATATTCGCTTTCTATCGACCAACAATCACTTTAATTTATTATATTGCTTTAGCATGTATCTTTGGTTTTGGTTGTTATTTCTATCTTCAAGATGTTTCAATGAACTTAATCACGATTGGAACAATGGTTGGAGGAGTACAAATGTTTTATTCCTTAACTAGTAAATTCTTTAACCCTATTCAAAATCTCGCCGATCGATTAAATGAACTTCAACGTGCCTTTACTTCGAGTGAAAGATTATATAATTTATTAGATACAAAACCTAATTTTGAAGATAAAGAAGATGCACTTGAAATAACTAAATTTAAAGGTGAAATCGAATTTAAGAATGTTTGGTTTGCTTATAAAGAAGGCGAATGGGTCTTACAAGACGTTTCTTTCCATATCTTACCTAAACAAACAGTCGCTTTTGTTGGAGCGACAGGCGCCGGTAAATCAACTATCTTACAATTAATCGTAAGAAACTATGACGTAACAAAAGGTCAAATCTTAATCGATGGAATTGATATTAAAAATATTAAGATTGAATCATTAAGAAAAGGTATTGGACAAATGTTACAAGATGTCTTCCTCTTCTCTGGAACTATTAAATCTAATATCAATTTAAGAGATGATGAAATTACTGATGAACAAATTGATCAAGCAGTAAAATACGTCAATGCTGACCAAGTCATTAATAAACAACCTAACGGAATA
Organism: Acutalibacteraceae bacterium; assembly: GCA_963610315.1. Lineage (GTDB taxonomy): Bacteria > Bacillota_I > Bacilli_A > RFN20 > CAG-449 > UBA3210. Next base: position 10,874 of record CAVDMV010000018.1, on the reverse strand, counting down.
AATGAAACTGTTAAAGAAGGCGGAAATAACTTCTCTAGTGGCGAAAGACAATTATTAAGTTTTGCTAGAACGATTGTTCATAATCCTCAAATCTTAATTCTTGATGAAGCAACCGCGAACATCGATACTGAAACTGAAAAAGTTATTCAAGATTCACTCCTTAAAATGATGAATATTGGAACGATGTTAATTGTCGCGCATAGATTATCAACCATTCAACATTCAGATAATATTATCTGTTTACAAAAAGGTAAAATTATTGAAAGTGGTAATCACCAAGAATTATTAAAAAAGCATGGTTATTATTACAACCTTTATAAACTTCAATATCAAGATCAAGAAGTTAACGCCTAATAAAAAGAGCTTGAAACATTTCAAGCTCTTTTTATTTTAAAATATCGCGATTATTGCCGCGGAAGTAATCATCATCGCTTGGAATAAGAAAGATGATAATAACGCTCCATAAAGTCTATTATTTAGTTTTCTAGATAAATAATTTCCTAAAGGTAAAGAGATGACATACATTAAAATCATATTTTGCATCTGGCCAATAAAGCCTGAATAACTCTTAATCGCTAAATAAAATAAGACAAATAAGAATAAAGCGACATATTGAATTAAATTATATAAAATATATGTTCTTCTTTTTACATTTGCTTTTTTAAGCATATCGACTTCAACACCAGAAATATAATAACCAACGCTCATAAGGATAGTAGAAAAGATTAACCAAAATATTCTTATATTCCAAGGAATTAAATTATACATACTCATTTTAAAGATAAACCAACTAAATAAGGTTATTCCTAAAATGACGATAACACATTCAATAACATCCTTTTTATTTGTCTTAATTTTAAAACTAATTCGAGGTAACTTACCTTCTACACCTTTTACTTTATTTTTACTATAGAAGATTAACATTGTTAAACCATATCCTGCAATACAACACATATATGGAATATTCATAACTGGTGAACCAAAAGGAAGAACGACGCATATACAACAAATAAGAACTCCGAGAACTAAACCAATTAGCCATAATAATAATTTTCTTAATAAGAAATCTTTTTCATTAACTAAAGTAGGAATATTTTCTTCATCGATTTGTAAAGAAGATTCTACTTCATTCTTAGGTAAATAATTTAAGGAATATAAAGTAAATGAAATACCAACTAAAGCTAAAATCCAACTAAAATAAATAAAGCTAACATAGATACTTGGATAAGTCGAAGAAATATTAGTTATATCACTTATTGCTTCATTCACATAAGTTGCAAAACGATAAGAATACATCTCATAAGAATGTAAGATTAAGGAAGTTACTCCAACTGTTATCTTTCCTCCAAAGTCATTATAATCACTAAAAGCACATGTTTCTCTTTCATAATCCACTTTTTTATTTAGTAATCTTTCTGATATTCTTAATACATCATAAGAAGAAACTACATCATCCGCGGTTGAACCATATAAATAGACATTAGTATCTTTTATTGCTTTTGAAGAATAATTTTTCCAAGGATATTCTTCTTCATCATGAGTTGAAGCAAATAAACTTGCTTGAGCGTTTGATTCATAATTTACTTCAGGAGAAAAAAGAATAATATTTTTAATGTTTTTCTTTTCTAATTTAGTTACCGCATCATCCATATTGTAATCATACATTAAGCGAAGAATTGATCTTCCTCCCATTGAATGACCCATCAGAATAATATTTTCATAATCTAAATTACTTATCGAATGTAAATAACTTAAAGCATCATCAATTTCTTTTGGTATTGCATCAGTTTTTGCGTTATCAAAGCCAATTCGACCGTAGCTACCTCCTTGACCAGAATAATCAAAAGTCATCACTGAGATATTATTCTTTAAGAAAATATTCGCCATTACTCGCCACTTCGCGCGGTCACAAGAATATCCTGGACAAATTAAAACGGCATATTTAGCCTCTTTCTTTTCATAATATGTACCTTTTAAAGTCACTTCATCATCATTATAAGTTGATGAAAATGATATTTCTTTACTACCAAAACTTGGTTGTGATGAGATGATAGTAAAAACGAGAGAACAAATTATGGAAAGTATTCCAATAATTAAAAATATTAATTTCTTTTTGTTTTTCATATTAGTACGTCCTTTTTTTCATTGTACTAAAGAAAAAATAAAAGAAAAAGGACGTAAAAAAATTAAGAATCGTCAAATTCTTAATTTTCTTTTAAAATATATATTTAAATTAGATTTTATCGAAATTATTTTCTTTTCTTTTTAGTTATTAAATTCAATAAGAAGATATATAAAGGTAAACCAATAAGAATGAATAATCCTAAAGTTAAATAAGTTTGTAACGCTTGTTCATTTAAAGAAATTAATGAAGGACAGTTCCAAGGCTGAAACATTTCCTTAAAGAATTGTGAATGGAAGATATTTCCATCATCCGACCTAATCATTGAAAATGTAGTTGCTTTTCCTCCGATAAAACTTGTTGGAGAAAATAATCCAACAACAATTACTGATAAGAAAGTAATGATTAATACTCCTTTACGATATTTATTATGCGGATAAGTCATCGTAATTAAAACGATTAATCCTGATATTGTCGTAAGTAAAGAAATCATCGTACTAACATTTGAATTATTAAATGTAACTTTACCTGTAGTTAATAAAGAAATCTGATTAATTAATATTGGTAAAAGAGCTGAGAAAGTCATAAATGTTCCGCTCACTAAGGCTTTAATTAAGACATTATCTTTAAACGTTCCCTTAATCGGTTCTTTAGAACTTTCTAAAGAAAGAAAGAAACCCGCGAGAGCGATCACGCTAAACTGCATGAGGTAAATATTTTCAACACTGAAGAACATTTGTCCTTTTTTAAATGGAATTAATAATAATGATAATAAAACAAAGCAAGTAGTTTTCATTAAGAAAAGAGTCGCTGATCTTTGTATATTATTTACTACTCTTCTACCTTGAGAAATAACTTCTTTTAAATGGACAAAATCGTCATCCATTAAAACGACATCGCTACAAGCTTTAGCCGCATCAGTCGCTTTTTTAAATGTAATTGAAGCATTAGCCTTTCTTAAAGCTAAGATATCATTTACTCCATCTCCAGTCATACCGACTTTTTTATTATTCGCTTGTAAAGCTTCAATAATTAATTTCTTTTGTTCAGGTGAAACACGAGCGAATATCGTATAAGAAGAAACTAACGAAGGTATTTCTTCATCTTTAACATTATCTAATGAGATATATTTATCTGTATCTTTAACTCCGCATAAAGAAGCTATATAACTAACTGTTAAAGGATTATCACCAGAAATAATCTTAATATCTAAATTATTTTCATAAAAATAAGTAATCGTATCTTTCGCCGATTTTCTAATATTATCTTTTAAAATAAATAAAGCAATCAATGTATCATCTTTCTTTAAAGCAATAACTCTACTACCTAAAGAAGATTCTTTCTTTACTATTTCATATTCTTTTGAAGAAGTAGAAATTAAATAATCAGGTGCTCCTAAGGTAAGTTTAGTTTTATCTACATAAATCAAAGAAGAACATTTATCTTTACTAGAAAAAGGTTCGTAAGAATAATTCTTTATTTCTTTTGTCCCATATTTATTTTTGATAGCTAACGCGGTTGAATTATTATCGGTTGAAGCAAAATTAAATTCTTGAATATAAGAAAGGACTTCTTCTTTATTAATAAAAATAATTTCTTTTGTTACTTCCATTGTTCCATCAGTTAAAGTTCCTGTTTTATCTAAACAAATCGTATCGACACGTGATAAATTTTCTAAAGAATATAAATCTTGAATTAAAGTATTTTCTTTCGCTAATTTAATGATAGATAAAGCTAGCGTTAAGGAAGTTAGAAGTACTAAGCCTGTTGGAATTACTCCAATCGCAAATGCTCCAGCAGTTAGAACAATTCTAGCCCAAGTCGAGGCGCTAGATAAAGAATAAGTAATCGAAAGATCTTCACTCCAAACGCTAGGATCACTTCCCCAGCGAGCTACTTTATAAACTAAAGTAGAAATAACGACAATAACAATACCAATTAAAACTAACGCTAAAAATTTAATTAACGTAAAGATTGATACCATTAATTCTGATTTATTCTTCGCGATAGATTTAACTTTACTTGATAATTTACTCGCATAAGTATCTTCTCCAACCGAAGTTACTACTCCTTTACATGAACCAACAATTACAGTTGAACCTGATAAGAGCTTATCGTCCTTACCTTTTTTAATTAAGTCTGCTTCACCAGTTAATAAAGATTCATCAATTTCAATATTACCTTCTAAAATCGAAATATCACATAGAACTTGATCACCGGCATTAAGAATAATGATGTCATCAAGAAGAATTTCATCTGAATATATTATTTCTTCTTGACCGTTACGAATAACTTTAGCCTTCGCTTTATTAACAATGTTAATCTTATGAAGAACAATTTTAGAATGAATTTCTTGTACGCTTCCAATAATTGAATTAATAAAAACTGGAATAATAAAAGTAAATTTAGAATAACCAAAATAAGTATCCGCGACTTCTTTATGTCCAGAAGCATTTAAATAGATGACAAAGAAAAGAAAAACTAAACAAATCGATATTAAAACAACATTAAAAGAATTAAAGAAATTATCAAATACAATTCTTAAATAAGATTTTTCGTTATTAGATTTACTTTTATTAATAAATCCCCCGTTAATTCTTTCTTTAATTTGTTCGTCGTTTAATCCTACGTTAACATTAGGAATAATTCTTTTAATTTCAATATTCTTCTTCATATTTATTTCTTTTCCGGGTAAGTAGTAGTAACAATTTCTTTTCCTTCACCTACTTCACCACTTTCATAAAGTTCTAAATCATAATTAAAGCTAGTTTGATCAAAATAAGTAAGTGAATAAGTTGTCGCATTACTTATCTCAATTGTATAACTTTCTTCAACTGGAATATAAAAATAAACTATTTTTGAATAATTACCAGTTGTTAAACTTCCTAAAGTAGATAAGTAATTATTTGTTAATTCACCTTGAATCTCTCCATCCTTATCTTTAATAGTAATACTCGTTTCACTAGTTACATTATTAACGCTTAAATAATAATATGATCCATCACTATTATAAGAAATAGGTGATGAATAATTAGGATCTAAAGCCATTAAATGGGCTAAAGTAATTTCTGGATTCATCGCATTAATAATCGCTTTAATATTAGAGGAATTAATTAAGCTAGTTAAAAACGAACTATCTAAAAGAAATATGGACATAATCATTCCTAAAAAGGAATGTAAGGTATTTTGTAAAATATCAGGATTAATATTTAAGCCGAGCGAAACTAAATTAGAACGAAGTAATACTAAGAAATCATTAATAAATGCATTTTGATCATGGAGTAAATTATTTAAATATAAATCAATATTACTTGATGAAAGTAGATAACGGACTAAATTCATCCCAAGCGTTTCTAGACTAAATTTAAGTGAACCATTTTTAAAGACAACATTAAGAAGTTCACTTAAGCCTTCTTCATAATTAGTATGGTATGCTTCTTGTGATTTAACGCCAAATATAGCGATTAATTCTAAGAATTCATCTAAATATAAACTAACATTATAATTAATACGTGCCTTATCATCTTCGATACTATAATAAGAAGCTTCATCATTATTTAAAGAAAAATTATCAATTGTATATTCACCGAGTTCGTTACGGGCTTCTAATGAATTATATTGTTTTAACATATTGCTAATAAGGCGATTATAATTTACATTTCTAACTGAATCAGGTAAATAATAATCAACTCCATAACTAGTAAAACCTAATATGCTAAAACCAATTTTATTAAAGATATTATTAGGATTAATGACGTTATGAATATTTGAATAAATCGTATCTTTAGGAGAAATTTCTTCACTAGTAGAAACACCTTTAAAAGCGTCAAAACAATAGCCATAAATATCTTCTTTTTCAAGAATAACTTTATTATTAAATAATGAAGTAGACTTAGATATCATTTTATCAATTTGACCTAAAGAGACATTATTGATTGCCCCTCCTCGAGAAAAGCCTACGCTCCAAAGTTTGATATTACCGGTTATATCATTGTTTAAAATATAATCTTCTAATGTATTTAAATATATTTGGCTCATTTCAAAATAACCTTGATGACCAAGAACTTCTTTTCCGCTTCCAAATGTAATATTATTAACCCATTCAGTTTCGTAGTTTCTCCCTCGCAAAGCAACCACGATTAAAGTTTTTTCACCAATCTTTTTTTGACCGATAATAATACCGACAGAAGTAGAAGTAGGTTTATTTTTAAATCCATCATTAACATAAATTGAACTAAAGCCATAATTCTTTAAGAACTTTTCGGCGTTAATAGAACGTTTATCATATCCATCTTCAATATTTTCGCCGTTGAATGCACTCATAGATAAAGCCATCGAGCAAGTTGATAAAGAAGGATTATAAGTACTTCCTCCATAATCAAAATAACTATCTTCATAATAAGCAATTGAAGAATATGTTTTACTTTCTCCTGCTCCATAACTAAAGGTATATCCTTTTTCACTTGTTCCACAGGAAGAAAGTATAAAAGAAGAAATTAAAAGTACTAATAAACTTTTTTTAAATTTCATAATTTAAATTTCTCCTTTCGTTCAATAGAATTATTTTAATAATTATAAATAGATAATAAAAGCATTTTTAAAATAAAATCCTTTTTACTATGCTTTTAATGAACTTTTTCATTATAATATTAATACTTAAAAGAAAGGAAGTTTCGATATGGATGAAGTGATGTCATATAACGAATATCTTTATAATAAACGTAAAGAAATGAAAATGTCGAAACGAGCTTTTGCAAAGCTTTTACATATTCCTACTTTATTTTATCGTTATTATGAAAATGGATATGTTAAACCTTCAAAAAAATCGATTAAGAAAATTTCTGAAGCTTTAAATATCGATTATTCTATTTATCTACAAGGAATATCTTCTTATCCTAAAGAATTAGATGAAACTGAATCACGTTTTGTTCGATGGTATCGTCATCTCTTATCAAAAAAGATTACTAAATACATTTTACTCGTAACAATTCTTTTTTCTAGTATCTTCGCTTTCTATGGATATAATAATTACGCTTATACAATGGAACATGCGAGTGAATTCTATACTTCTCAATATGTTGATTTTGTTAATAAAGTAAGAGAAAAAGGTACACCTACTTTCTCCCTTCTTCATGAATCATTACGGCCTGAAATACATGAATCAACTAGTGATAAATTTGTTTCAATCAGCACCTCAACTAATGATTATGCGATAAGAAGTCTAAATGCATATATTAATTATAAAGAAGAAAAAGGATCTACTTATTATATTGTTCCTAATCTCGCGAGTGAATCATTAACTACCTTAAGCGTACAATATGTTGATTACGCTACCTTAACTAAATATATCTCTTCTTTTACCATTAAAGATGATGAATTTATTTTAAATGATAATATCACCACTGAATCTAATGAAGAAATTGATGAAGTTACTTTAGCAAAAGTAAAAGAAAAGATGAACGCTCATGTAAATGATGTCTATAATGATTTTACTTCGATGATAAAGAATACGCTTAATATTGATTATTCATTTAAAACTTTACTTATTGATCATGAAAAAGGGGCTAACGCAAACTTATTTACTGAAGTAAGTTCACTTGGAGCATTCTATTTAGGTATTTGCTTTATCGTTGGTTTCTTATTCTTATATCTATTCGCTATCTTCTTTGGTAAAAATAAATTCCGTCAGCAAGAAGTTATTCAAGAAGTAACATCAAAAACAAAGGTTTATAAAGAGCCTAAAAAAGATATTCGTTTCTTCCCTTTCATTCCTGAAACGGTATTTGAAATAGTTGGTATCTTCTTAATTCTCTTTGGATCATTTAGAGTTATTATTAATGTCAATATGTTATTTTATAATACTGGAATGACCCAGGTAACGTATAATGATGCAACAAAAAAGATGTTTATCTATTTTACTGTCGGGATGTTCTTACTCTACTTTATTGATTTTGATATTTACATGGGTGATAAAAGAAGTATTAGAAACTTCTTTATGTTCTTCTGTATCTTCTTTGGTTTATATTTTATTGAAACAACCTTAGTTACTTATTTAACTAATACGCGTGGCATTACTTCTTTAATTACTAATTTTGTTAATGTGCCAAATAACTTTGGTTCTATCGCTTGTTATTTTGGTATTATGTTCTTCTTATTCTATACACCAGACTTTATTAATACAAAGAAAAGAAAAGTTATCTTTAGATTACTATCAATCATTCCTATTATTTGGATATTATTTACTACATATATTCATTTAAACGCTAAAGCATTAGGTATTAAAAATAATATTTGGATTGATTATTTCTTCACTACTGAAAGACCTCAATTCTCTTTCTTATGTATTACTTATTTAGTTTCTTTATATTTTATTAGATTATTTATTAAACATAAATATGGAGAAACTAACGCGAATAAAATCTTTACTGGTAATAGATATTTCTTTATTAAGAATATCTTAGTATGTGTAATTATTTCTTTAATTGCCTTAGAAGAATATTTAAACCGTAATATTTCCACTAACGTAAGAGGTTTAGGTCAATATTATCAAATTATTTATCTAGTACCATTCTTATTATTCTATCATCCTCATTTAGGAAAAAGATCAAAGATTGTCGATTACTTCACAATGTCACTATATATGTTATTTATATCTATCGGTTATATAGTTGCAATATTTACAATAATACATATGATTTTAAATTAGTCCCGTAAAAAGGACTTTTTTAATACTATTTTGTAACAATTTACATTTCTTTGTAATTTTTTAGTGATTTTATTTATCATATGTATTATTATGTTACCGTAGATACGGAGGTCACAAAATGAAGAAAGAAGAAATCGATTCGAGAATCACCAATGCATTAATATCCTTAATGGAAGAAAAAGATTATAATTCCATCTCAATTACTGATATCACATCGAAAGCTGGTTTAAGTAGAGTTACTTATTATCGTCATTTTGATACTAAAGAAGATGTATTAATTAGATTCTTTGAAATGTCTAAAGATAAATTCATGAATCAACTTAAAAGTAATAATGATTTAAATGCACCAGAAACTAATGAAATTGCCATTCTATCATTATTCTTATTCTTTAAATCTAATATGAGAACTAATAAATGCTTAAGAAAAGCACACTTAGATATGAAATTATTAGATTTCTTATCAACTGAATTCTTAAAAGTATTACCAGTCCAATTTGATAAATATGTCGCTTATTTTATGGCAGGAGCGTTATTTAATATCATGATTAATTGGTTAGATAACGATTGTAAAGATCCAATTGAAGATGTTTCTAAGCCATTCCTTGATGTCCAAAAAGCTATTGATTCACAAAAAGTAAAAGCTTAATTAATCGTAAATAAAAATCGCAGAAATAATCTCTGCGATTTTTTTAAATTAGATAATAAAAGCAAAAGAAAAGCCCTAAGTTATTCTAATTTTTGGTTTAACTTAGGGTTAAGCTAATAAGAGTTAAGCTCCCATATCTTTTAAAGTAGTTCCTTTATAAGAAATAGTATAACTTGTTGTATCAATTTCGTTTGAGAAAGCAACAAAGATTTGACTTTGTTTAACAGTATCACCAGTATCTGAAGGAATGATATCAACAGTTGTTTTAAATGTTTTAACTGCATGTGAAGTTATATCATAATCAATAACGAAATATAAACATGTATATTCTTTAGATTTAGATGAAACTTTAAAATCAGTATTAGTTAATGTAACGTTTTTATCATTACGATTATCAACGTTTAATCCAATCGCATAAACTTGTTTATAATCACCAGTTTCACAACTTAAATTCATAAAACTATAACTTGCATCAGTATAAACTTTTAAAGAACTATCTTCACCTTGTGAACAAGAAAATAAAGTAGTTAAACTTAAAGCTAAAGCACAAACTTTTAAATATTTTTTCATAAATTTCTCCTTTCGCTTTAATATATTAAACTAAACTGAAGTTAAATCAATAACTATTTAGTAAACAAATAAGAAAATTTACAAATGTAAAACAATCTAATATAATGAATAAGAAAGAAGGAATTTATTATGAAACAAGCAATATTTTTTGATTTAGATGGAACGTTATGGGATGCAATCGACCAAATTAAAGAAAGTTGGAATGAAACGATGATTGAACTAAATGAACCATTTAGATTTTCTTTCGAAATGATTAAGTCGACTATGGGATTAACCCCATTAGAAACTCTTCCTATTACTTTTCCTGGTTTAGAAGAAAAAAAAGCAATGAAGTTATTTAAAGAATGTGTTAAAGGAGAAATTAAGTTCCTTAGTTCGAAACCTGGAACTATCTATCCACATGAAGATGAAGTATTAAAAGAATTAATGAAAGATTATTCTTTATATATCGTCTCAAATTGTGATAAAGGATATATTGAAAATTATCTTTCTGCATGCGCAAAAGAAAGATATTTTAAAGGTAAGTTATGCGCGGGTGATTTAGGGCTTGAAAAATATCAAAATATCATGTATTTAAAAGAAAAAGAAGGTATTGATGAAGTTATTTATGTTGGTGATACATTAAAAGATAAAGTAGAATCAACTAAAGCTAATGTTAAATTCATTCATGCCGCTTATGGATTTGGTGTTATTGAAGATGATCAATATAAAATAAATTCATTACTAGAATTACCTAAATTAGCTAAAGAATTATTCTCTAAATAATTGTAAAATAGCTTGATTAAATTATTAACTTCAAAAATTTAAGGATAAAAAATTAAATGCAATTA
>CAVDMV010000017.1:0-31917 GCA_963610315.1 Acutalibacteraceae bacterium | reverse complement strand
AACTAGAAGAAAAGATTTTAAAAGATGGTATTGTTATTGATAATGAAATTTTAAAAATTGATTCATTTATTAATCATCAAATCGATGTTGAGCTCTTAAATAAAATTTGTAAAGAGATTGCATCTAATTTCTCTAACATTGATAAAGTTGTTACAATTGAAACTTCAGGAATTGCTTACGCGATCGGAGTCGCTCAATACTTAGGTAATATTCCAGTAGTATTCGCCAAAAAATCAAAATCATTAATTACAGGAACTAATGTATATACTTCAGAAGTAAAATCTTTTACTAGAAAAACTTCTTCTACTATCACTATTGATAAAAGATATATCACTGAAGGAGGAAATTATTTAATTATTGATGACTTCCTTGCAGAAGGTAATGCTGCTTTAGGCTTAATCGATATTATCTTACAAGCTAAAGGTATTATTAAAGGAGTTGGAGTAGTAGTTGAAAAAAGATTCCAAGGTGGTAGAGTTCGAATTGAAGAAAAAGGAATTAAAGTTATCTCTACTGCCTCTATTAAGGAATTTAAAGACAACAAACCAGTTTTTGTTGACTAAAAATATTGTGAAATCGCTTTCATAAATTTAAGTCTATTATTTAGAGAAAAAATACCTTATATTTAACTTGTCGATGATAGTCGGCAATTTCGTATAATTACCCTAATTGGTGGGAAAGTCTCTACGCTGAACCGTATAATTCAGCACTACGAATAAAGTCAATATATCGTATGAATATGTCTTTATAATAGACTTTCTTTTTGCTTTTAGGAAAAAAGGAGAAAGAAATAATATATGAAAAACACGCTCAAAACGATCTTACTAGTTTCATTACTTTCTGTTACTGGTGCAGTCTCATTAGCTAGCTGTAATTCAGGTAACGGCAATATCAAAGTTGGTTTAATCGCTTTACACGATTCAAACTCTACATATGATAAAAACTTCATTGATGCATTTAATGCAGCATGTGACGCAAAGGGTGTCACAGCAATCATCAAAACAGGTATTCCTGAAAGTGCAAAAGTTACTGAAGAAGCAGATGATTTAGTAGATCAAGGTTGTAAGTTCATTTTTGCTGATTCATTTGGTCATGAATCTCATTTACTCGCATCAGCAAAAAAAGCTAGTGATGTCCAATTTGGTCATGCAACTGGTACAATGGCTCATACAGAAAAAGTTTCTAATTTCCACAACGCATTCGCATCTATTTACGAAGGTAGATATCTTGCAGGTGTCGCAGCTGGTTTAAAATTACAAGATATGATTTCTAAAGATGCAACAACATCTAAGAAAATTGGTTATGTTGGTGCTTTCCCATATGCAGAAGTCGTATCTGGTTATACATCATATTTCTTAGGCGTTCAATCAATTGTTTCTGATGTTAAAATGGAAGTCTCTTATACTAACTCATGGTATGATGAAACTGCAGAAAAGAACGCAGCTAAATCATTAATTAATAGAGGTTGCTCTATCATTTCTCAACACGCAGACTCATTAGGCGCTCCTACAGCTTGTGAAGAAGCAGGTGTTCCAAATATCTCATATAATGGTTCAACAGAAAGTGCTGGCCCAAATACATATGTCATTTCAAGTAAAATTAATTGGCAACCATATTTTGAACTTTGCATTGATGCAGTTAAAAATGGTACAGAAATTCCTACTGATTACACAGGTACATTAGGTTCATCAATTTATGATGGTTCTGTTTGCTTAGTTGCTCCTGGTTCTAAAGCAGCAGTAGCTGGCACAGAAACAAAATTAAATGAAGTTCATACAAAACTTAAAGATGGTTCTTTAAAAGTATTCGATTGTTCTAAATTCACTGTCGATGGAAAACATTTAACATCATATAAAGCTGATGTTGATACAGATGACAAATATACACCTGATACAGAAGTTATTAAAACAGAAAATGGTGTTACATATTTTGCTGAATCAGAATATCGTTCTGCACCATATTTCGATGTTAAAATCGATGGTATTACTGAATTAAGTTCTGGTAACTAATTAAATTAAATATCTATGCCCAAGGGCTTAATAAGCTCTTGGGTATTTACTTTTAAAGGAGTCTATCAATGGAAGAAAATAAAAACAATGTTAATATCTCTTTTATGAATATTACTAAAAGATTTGGATCTAATGTTGCGAATAAAAACATCTCTTTTGATATTTATCAAGGTGAAATTGTCGCGTTACTAGGCGAAAATGGTTCTGGTAAAACAACATTAATGAATATCCTTTCCGGAATTTATCGTCAAGATGAAGGCCAAATATTAGTTCATGGTAATGTCGTTAACATCCTTTCACCACGTGATGCATTTAATTATGGTATTGGTATGGTTTATCAACACTTTAAATTAATTGATACATTCACTGCTTTAGAAAATATCGTCTTAGGTATTAAAGATAAAGAAAGAGCGAAATTAAAAAACGCAAGAATAATCGTACAAGAAATATTAAAAAAATACGGCTTTGTTCTCGATTTGGATGAAAAAGTCTATAATATGTCAGTTTCTGAAAAGCAAACTTTAGAAATTATTAAAGTTCTCTATCGAGGCGCGGATGTTCTTATTTTAGATGAACCTACCGCGGTATTAACCCCATTAGAAATTACTAAATTATTTCAAATTTTAAGAAACATGAAAGAAGATGGTAAATCTATTATTATCATTACTCATAAATTAAATGAAGTTATGGAAATCTCTTCTCGCGTAATTGTTTTAAGAAAAGGTGAATATATCGCGACTGTCAAGACTAAAGAAACAACTGAAGATGAATTAACTGAAATGATGGTTGGTAAAAAAGTTGAACTCAATATTGCTCGTAGTGAAGTAACTAATGCTACAAATCGTTTATTAGTCAATAATTTATCTTATCGAAATTCAGAAGGTCGTTTAGTTTTAGATAATGTCTCATTTGTCGCGAAAAGTGGCGAAATTCTTGGTATCGCCGGAATTTCAGGTTCAGGACAAAAAGAAATTCTTGAATCAATCGCTGGATTATTAAAACTTGAATCTGGTGATATTGCTTATTTCGACCCAGATAAAAACGATGAAAAAGTCGATTTAAGAAATAAATCACCACGTCAAATTCGTGAACTAGGCGTTAGATTATCTTTCGTTCCAGAAGATCGTTTAGGCATGGGGTTAGTTGGCAATATGTCTATTATTGATAATATGTTATTAAGAAGTTTTAGAAAAGGTCATAACTGGTTTGTTAACCGTCATAATCCTCAAGAACTTGCTTTAAAAACTATTCATGATTTAGATGTTAAAACTGAAAATGAATATGTACCAATTAGAAAATTATCTGGAGGTAATGTACAAAAATTATTAGTTGGTCGAGAAATTGCTTCTTCACCAAAAGTCTTAATGTGTGCTTATCCAGTTAGAGGACTAGATATTAATTCATCATATTTAATCTATAATTTACTCGATGAACAAAAAAGAAATGGTGCTTCTGTCATTTATGTCGGTGAAGACCTTGATGTTATCTTAGCTTTATGCGATCGAATTATCGTCTTATGCCAAGGAAAAGTAAATGGCATTCTCAATGCAAGAACAACAACAAAAGAAAAAGTTGGTTATTTAATGACTAACTTAAGTGAGGAGGTAAAATAATATGGCTGAAAAAAAAGAACCTTTGTTCCACGTTATTAAAAGAACAGATTTAAATTTTAAAAAGTTATTAATTATTAAATCTACATCCATCATTTTAGGTTTTCTCTTTTGTTGCTTATTCATGTTAAGTATTTGTGGAGCGAATCCAATTGAAGTAATTGGTGAATTATTCGCTGGAAACTTTGGTACTCCAAAAAGAGTTTGGAGAATGTTAAGAGAATTATCTTTATTATTACTTGTTGGATTAAGCTTAGTTCCAGCATTTAAAATGAAGTATTGGAATCTAGGAGGAAACGGACAAATCTTAATGAGTTGTCTAGGCGCGATTATTTGTATGTATTATATGGGTGCAGCAGGCGTTCCTAATCCAATCATTATTATTTGTATGATTATTGCTTCTGTTGGTTTAGGAATCATATGGGCCGTAATTCCTGCCATCTTTAAAGCTTATTTTAATACAAACGAATCTCTATTTACATTAATGTTAAATTATATTGCAGTCGGACTTGTTTCAGTCTTTTTAGCGATAGCTGTTAAAAACGGATCACAAACTCTTCCTCAAATTCAATATGGTCATTTACCTGTTATCGGTAATGAATATGTCTTACCTATCATCATTAGCTTAATCATGTTAGGAATCATGTTTGTCTATTTAAAATATACAAAACACGGTTATGAACTCGCGGTTGTTGGTGAATCAAAAAATACTGCGCGTTACGTCGGTATTAATGTTAAAAAAGTTATTATTAGAACATTAATTCTTTCTGGGGCTATCTCAGGACTAGTCGGTTTATTAATCGCAGGTAGTATTGATTTCTCTATTACTACAAATTCGGCGAATAACTTAGGTTTTACAGCTATTATGGCGACTTGGTTAGGTCAATTTAATCCATTATATATGTTATTAACCTCATTCTTAATTACTTTCTTAAATAGAGGTATGTCACAAGTTCAAACAACATTTGGTATTACTTCAACAGCCGGTGGTCAAATCGTTCTCGGCGTCATGTATTTCTTAATTATCGCTTTTGAATTCTTTGTAAATTATAAAGTTATCTTTAGAAAAAAAGAAAAGAAAGTTGATGAAGTTCCTTCTAACAAAGAATTAACTAAGGAGGTAAAATAATATGCAATTCTTTAATACTATTTTACCTAGTGCAATCGCGATTGCTATTGTCTTCTTATATGGTTGTTTAGGTGAAACTATCACTGAAAAAGCTGGTCACTTAAATTTAGGTATTCCTGGCATTATGTGTATGGGTACTCTCGGAGGATGTATTGGTATATCAATAGTTATGAGTTGGTATACTTCTAATCCAGAAAATGCTTCTTGGTTCTTAATTATTTTATTCTCCCTCCTCTTCAGCGTTATCTTTTCAGCATTTGGAGGATTAATTTATGCCTTTATTTGTGTTTCACTTAAAGGTAATCAAAATGTTACCGGTTTAGCTTTAACTACATTTGGAGCTGGCGTAACCGATTTCTTCTTATCAGATCGAGTTAATAAAACAAATTTCTCCTATGCTTCAAAAGTATTTAATTATCATCCACCATTTGGTGATTATTTATCTTCATTTGGTAATATCTTCATCAATTATTCATTTGTTGCATTTATCGCGATTGGTCTATCCATTGCCGCGCATTTATTACTCAAAAAATCTCGTATTGGTTTAAATTTACGTGCAGTTGGAGAAAATCCAGCCACCGCGGATGCCGCGGGTATCCCTACAAGTAAATATAAATATGCCGCGATTATTATCGGTTCTTCAATTGCAGGAATCGGTGGTTTATATTACGTCATGGGATATGTTGGAGGAAGCTGGGAAAATTCTTCTACCATTCAAGCATTTGGATGGTTAGCCTTAGCCTTAGTTATCTTCTCATGTTGGAAACCACTTATCGCAATTGGAGGAAGTATATTATTTGGTTTATTATATGTTCTTCCTACTTATATTACTGGTATTTCAACTGTTGAAAAGAATCTCATTGCTTTATTACCATATCTAGTTACCATTATCGTCTTAATTGTAACTTCAATCATTGGTAAAAAATCTGTTCAACCACCTTCTTCACTTGGTTTATCTTACTTTAGAGAAGATCGTTAAAACATATTAACCTCTAGTTCATTCTAGAGGTTTTTTTGTAGAAAAAAATCACTCCTACGAGTGATTAATTAAGTTTATTTTTTTCTATTTCTTCACTTATTAACGATGCTAGTTCATTAATACCTTCGTTAGTTTTCGCGGATATTTTTAATAATTTTGCATTCTTATTAATGTCGTGAATATATTTATCTACTTTATTAAAATCAAAATTAAAATAATCGATTACATCAATTTTATTAATTAAAATTAAATCACATTTGGAAAACATTAAAGGATATTTTAATGGTTTATCATCACCTTCTGGAATTGATAAAATCATGACGTTTTTATTCGCACCTGTATCAAATTCAGCCGGACAAACTAGATTACCAATATTTTCTAAGATTAGTAAATCAATATTAGTTAAATCAATATTCTTTATCGCACGAGTAGTCATATCTGCATCGATATGACATAATCCTCCATTATTGATATTTAAGGTATCAATACCTGTATTAAGCGCAATTTTATTCGCATCTAAACTAGTTTTAATATCAACATTCATTAATGCGATATGATATTTATCTTTTAAAGCATTAATTAATTTTATTAATGTAGTAGTTTTACCGCTTCCAGGTGAAGACATAAAATTAAGCATGTAAACACCTTGTTCTTTTAAATATTTTCTTAATGAATCCGCGGAGGCATCATTAGATGCGTAAACATTTTCATTTATTTCAATAACTTTAGTTGTTCCTGCCATTTTATTTAGCCTTTCTTAAAATCACAATGTAATCATGATTTAAATTTGCATAGAAGATATTAGGATATCCTTGAAGTAAGAGTCCTCTTTGGTCATTATGATCATAAATGATGACGTCTTGATAAAGTAAGCCAACTTTTTGACCAATTTTTGCAACATCAGAATGGAATTCAACATAAGGAATATTATCCTTAACATTACGATAATCTTCAACGATTAAGGCGACATAACCATTTTTTCTCGTCACACGATAAACTTCGCTTAAAACATTTTCTAGGCGAGATAAATATTCTTCATAAGTTAAATTATCAAATATCCTTAAATCGTATTCATATTTCTTTTTTCTTTTATGAATAGGTAAACTTAATGAAGATAATGTAAGTTGAATTTCATCTTCATTTAATCTTTTTAAACCTTCTAAACAATCTTCATTAAAGATATGATATTCTCCATTAACAAGTAAGTTAAGAGAAGACATAATATTATTTTCTGCATATTTAAAGTACTTTTCGTTTATTTCAAAGCCATAACAAAATCTATTATTTCTAATTCCAGAAATAATTGATGTTCCAGAGCCCATAAATGGATCAAGAATCTTATCTTCTTCTTTAGAATAGATATTGATTAAACGATCAATAAGTTCTAAAGGAATGATTTTCATTTCATCAAAATGTTCATTTTCCTTCATTGGAGGAATATCTTTATAAACACTCTTAGAATGCTTTGCCCATTCAGTCGCGCTCATACCATTAAAAGTTAAATCTTTTTGTTCTTTAATCTTTTTATAGTCATGAATTTTGTTAATGTCTTTAGCCAAAGTTATCTCCTTTCTATGCAGTCATATTTAATATTTCTTCTTTTCCTTTTCCATCAATTAAAGTAATTGATATTGGATTTAAAATTAATTCTTCTTCATTATATTCTTCAGAGAATTCATATGATATTTTGGCAACAATATGTGCCCAACATTTATTTTTTAATTTGACTCCTAAATTGTCACTTGCAAGAAAGCCATAAAGTTGAACATCATTCGCGCAGCAATTCATAATCATTCTTCCAGCGATAAATTGATTACTAGGTAATTTATCAGTAATAAAAATCATCGCATCATATTCAACAGTTTTACCTTCATATCTTTCTTTATGATCAAAAGTATCAACGTAGAAAGTTGGATAATCTTTTTCAGAAATCTTAATTACTGGTGCATCTATATCATATGGAAGAGGTTCTTCAAAAGCATCGCTTGCTTTTAAATTTTCATCAAAAATATAATATGCGCAGCGATTATTAATTAATTTTAAAGCTGTTTGATAAGGTTCAATTTGATCTTTAGAAGTAAGTTTAGTAAAGCAAACAATTTGGCTTCTAGAAATCATATCATTGAACTTTTGTCTCATATTGTTGAAATAAACTCCAAATGTAGTTGCATCAATAAATGAAACAACTTGGACAATTTCAATATTTCTTGGGAATTGTAATTTAGTTAATTCCCACATACCATTCATTTCAATGACAATTCGATCTGGTTTTACTCTCTTAATTTCTTTATCGAGAACTTTATAATCAAAATCAC
The DNA here is from genome assembly GCA_963610315.1 of Acutalibacteraceae bacterium. Taxonomy (GTDB): domain Bacteria; phylum Bacillota_I; class Bacilli_A; order RFN20; family CAG-449; genus UBA3210. Next base: position 23,875 of record CAVDMV010000017.1, on the reverse strand, counting down.
TTTCGTTTTCAAAATAAATAATTTCGGTATTTGTGCTTGTTAATATTTCTTTAGAATATTCGATTTCTCCTTGTTCACAACAAACAAGTAAAGTTTTCATTAACTTTCCGTCTTCAGGTTGATCACTCTTTAATGTATCAATAATAAAGGTTGATTTACCTGAATCAAGCATACCATTTATAAAAAATACTGGAATTTTCTTCATAGACACCTACTTTTTAAATAATGATGAAATCTTATCTTCATCAATATGAGAACCAATTACAACAATTCTACCGGTATAATCTAGTTCACCTAATCTAATTTCATAATCTCCTGCGACTAAATCAAAATAATACCATTTTTCATTATCGCTTGCTTTTAAGATACCTTTTGAACGAAGGATTACTCCATAAGGAGCGTTTTCATCACAAAGTGCTTTTAAAATCGCTTCTAGTTCATCATGAGAATAGGCTCTAGGAGTTTCTTCTCCCCAAGAAGTAAATACTTCATCAGCATCATGACCGTGGTGGTGATGATGGTGATGATGTTCATGTTCTTCTTCATCATCGTGGTGGCAGCAGCAACATTCGTGATCATGTTCTTCTTCGTCTTCGTCTTCATCGTGATGATGGTGGTGATGATGTTCATGTTCTTCAACTTCTTCATCGTGGTGACAGCAACAACATTCATGATCATGTTCTTCTTCATCTTCGTCTTCATCGTGATGATGGTGGTGATGATGTTCATGCTCTTCATCTTCTTCATCATGGTGATGGCAGCAACATTCGTGATCATGTTCTTCTTCACCTTCGTCTTCATCGTGATGATGGTGGTGATGATGGCAAGAACAATTTGGATCATCACATTCATCTTCATCGTGTAAAGAAGCAAGAGTTTCTTTAATTAAATCATCTTTTAATGAAACTTTTTCTTCTAAGAAAGCTAATAATTTATCACCGTCGAGAGTTTGAATATCAGTAGTTAAAATATTTGCTTTTTCATTAATTTCTTTTACTGCGTTAACTGCTTCAACAAGTTTATCTTCACTAATTTTATCGACCTTTCCGATGACAACAGAGTCACATGAAGAAACTTGGTTAATAAAGAATTCACCAAAGTTTTTAATATACATTTTGGTTTTACCGCCGTCGACTACAGTTGCAAGAATATTAATTTTTAAATCTTCATCAACTTTACCTACCGCGCCAATAATATCAGAAAGTTTACCAACTCCTGATGGTTCAATAATAATTCTATCAGGATTATATTGTGCGATTAATTCTTTCATTGAAGAAGAAAAATCTCCAACTAAAGAACAGCAAATACATCCAGAATTAATCTCTTTAATATTGATGCCAGATTCTTTTAAGAATGTACCATCAATACCGATTTCTCCAAATTCATTTTCTATTAAAACAACTTTTTCTTCCTTAAGTTTCTTTGATTCAAATAATTTTTTAATTAATGTGGTTTTACCTGCGCCTAAGAAGCCAGATATAATATCAATTTTTACCATAATAAAAACCTCCTATAAACTACACAATAGTTTAACACTTTTAAGGAGGTTTATACATAATTTTTATTTTATTTTAATTTTATATTTTTGATGACAAATTGGACACGTTACATCGTGAAGTCCTTTTTTATTTGGTAGACGAATCTTCTTTTGACAAGCCGGACAAATAGAAATAATTCGCGTATCATCACCATCAATTTTTGTAGGTCTTTGCACCTTAAATTTCTTTTCTTTTACATCTTTTACTTTAATTTTATTTTCTCTATTTCTCACCTTTCGAATAATAAAATAAACTAAGAAATAAAGAATAAAGACTAAACCAATTGATAAAGTATAGATAAAGGTAGGATACCCAACAAATAAACTAACAAAGACAAGAATTCCTCCAATAACTAAACTAGCATAAGAAGATATTAATACATAGTTAGGTTTTTTCATTAAATTCATGTAGTCATTTATATCCATATAGTTAGCTCCTTTTCAATTTTATTATACTTATAATTAGTTAATTTTTAATTAATTTGTTTTAACATCATTAACCATTGAAGTTACTTTTGTTAAATAATTCTTATCAAAATTAATTAAAGGTGTACCTTTATATTTCTTTTCTCCTTCTAAGATTGGATAATATGTAGTCATTGCATAAGACCAAGCACGTTCAGAAGCTTCACTCGAAGATTTTAAAGCGACTATTTCTTCATATGAAGATTGTAAAGTAGTACAATATCCAACTACTGACGCGTTATTATAAGCCACTTCTGGATCTAAGAAATAATTCATAAATTTATAAGCTAAATCGACATTTCTTGCATTTTTAGTTAGAACAAATGAATCCATAAAAGCAATTGTATTATCAGGAATATAGATGTCATAAGGAACTTCATCAATACTTTTTCCTCCATCAGAAGTATCTTGATAGAACATATCTAAGAAATCACCAGTATAAACAAAAGCGACATCTAAATCACCTTTTTGAATTTGCTTTTTTAATTCATCAGTTCCCCATTGATCAAAATTAGCTTTAGTTAAATCTTCTTTAGCTTCTTGTAGATACTTATCACCTATTTCATTTGGTGAATAACCTAAATGGAACATACTAGCCGCATAAGAATCACGAGGAACATTATACATCCCAGTAGTTGTGCCTTTTGGTAATAAGTCCTTATTAAAGAAAGCATCCCAAGAATAAGTTTCTAAAGCTTCTTTAAGACCTTCTCTTTGTTTATTATACATTAAGCCAAATGTACCCCAGAAATAAGGAATTTGATAAGAATAATATTCTTCAAAATCATAATTAGAAGAATATTCTTCTTCAATACCTTTAACCCCAGGAAGAAATTTATCTTGTGAGAAATTAGATAATTTAGAAGTATCTATTTTTTGAAGTAAATCACTTTCATACATCTTTTTAACCATGTAATCACTTGGAACAACTAAATCATAAACTGTTGTTCCACTTTTTACTTTTGAATAGAATAATTCATTACTATCGGCAATAGAAATACTAACTTCACAGTTATATTCTTCTTCAAACGTCGCGACTAGTTCATCATTAATATATTCACCCCAGTTAAGGATTAATAATTTTTCTTTATTTGAACAACTAGTAGAAGTAAAAGATGAACAGATTAATCCTACTAGAAACAATAACTTACTTCTTTTCATCTTTCTTTCTTCCTTTAATAATATTCATCACGATAACAACAATCATTGAAACAATTGTAAATAATGATGAGAAAGCATAAACTGCTGGCGTTAAACTCTTTCTACCAATCGAAGAATAAATCCAAATTGATAAAGTATCAAATCCATTGCCGGTTGTATAATAAGAAACAACGAAATCATCAAAACTCATTGTAAAAGCTAAAATCATTCCGGAGAAGATACCTGCTTTAATAGCTGGAATAATAACTTTAATTAGAGATTTAAATGGTTTTAATCCTAAATCTAAAGAAGCATCAAACATATTTCCATCAATTTCTTTTATCTTTGGTAAAACAGATAATACAATATAAGGTAAAGTAAAATATACATGTGCGATAAGAAGCGTTTTCCAACCAAAGAAATAAGGGAAAAGCTTAACAAAAATAGAAAATACAAGCATTAAACCAATACCTGTAACAATATCGGCATTAAGTAAAGGAATGTTATTTAACATTAATAAAATGCGTTGAGATTTCTTACTTAATGAGAAGATACCGACTGCGATTAAAGTGCCTAAAACCGTTGAAATAGCCGTAGCTAAAATAGAGACAACAAATGTATTAACAATTGAATTCCATAAGGCACGAGAAGAAATAATCTTTCCATACCATTCTAATGTAAATCCAGTAAAAGAAGATACATTACTTGATTTATTAAATGATTGAATTAAGATGACAACAATTGAAGCATAAAGTGCGAATATAGTTAAAATGACGATGATTCTAGAAATGACATCCCAAATTTTTTCAAATACTTTATGATCTTTATAGCCGTAATCTTCAATATGAGCAACTTCGTATTCCATATTAAATGAGTGTCTCTCCTTCCTTATCAACAACATTAACTATCGCAATCGCTCCGAGAATTAAAATTAAGATGACAATACTTAATAATGCTCCAGCGTTATAGTTCATGTTTCTAAATAATTGATCGATGACATTACCGATTAAAACAATATTACCTTGGCCAAGAATTTCAGGAATAGCAAATCCTGACATACATGGTAAGAAGACCATGATAGATCCTGTAATAATTCCTTTAAAAGATAAAGGGAAAACTACTTTCCAAAATTTTTTCATCTTGGTTAAGCCTAAATCTAAAGCCGCTTCTTCTAAGGAAGAATCAAGTTTTTCTAAAGCAGTATAAATAGTTAAAATCATAAATGGTAAATAAGTTGCAACTAAACCAATAATAACCGCGATTGGTGTTCCAGCTAGATCAGGTCCTACCACATTTAATCCCCAAGAATTTAATATTGAAATAATGATATTATGAGGTTCCATAATATTCTTTAAAGCATTAATTCTTAATAAGATATTGCTCCACATTGGAAGAATTAATAATGTGACGATTAAGAATTTATTTTTAAAATGTGATCGATAAATGCGATAAGCGACAATATAACCGATTGCCGCGCATAAGAAAGTGGTAATAAAGGCATACATTAATGAATTACCAAAACTAATTAAAGTAGATCTAGTTGTTAATAAAGAAAAATTATTAAAAGTAAAACTAGCCCCACCTAAATCAACACCTTCACAATCGACAAAAGCTAAAATGAGCATGATAAAGATTGGAAGAATTGCAAGAAGAAATAACCATACATAATATGGTATACCAAATTTCTTAAAATACTTATTCATGACTTTCTACCTTCATTAAAGATATTTCATATGGATCAACTTTTAATCCAATTTCATCACCGACTTTAACTTCTTCATAGTCGTGAACAACGATTTCATCGCCTAAATAATCAACGCAGATTTCATAGAATACGCCTTTAAAAATACAAGATGTAACCTTTGCTTTTAAATATGCTTTATCTAAAGAAACGACATCAAAATCTTCCGGACGAATAACAATATCAATTGTTTCTCCATCTTTAAAAGAATATCCAACGCAAGGAATTTCAATGTTATAGAAAGAAATAGTATCTTTTTTAATATATATTCCTCTAAAGATATTTGATTCACCAATAAAGTTCGCGACGAATCTATTTTTTGGTTCATTATAAATTTCTTTTGGTGTGCCTAATTGTTGAATTAAGCCTCCGTTCATGACGACAATTCGATCTGACATCGTCATCGCTTCTTCTTGATCATGAGTGACAAAGACGAAGGTAATGCCTAATTTTCTTTGCATTTCTTTTAATTCGTAATGCATTGATTGACGTAATTTTAAATCTAACGCCGATAAAGGTTCATCTAAAAGAAGAATGGTTGGTTTATTAACAATCGCTCTTGCGATACCAACTCTTTGTTGTTGACCACCAGAAAGTTGAGTAATCTTTCTTTTTTCGTAGCCTTTTAAATTGACAAGTTCTAAAGCTTTATATGCATCTTCATAGATTCTCTTTTTGATTGCTCTATTCATTTCAAATCGATTAGGTTTTCTATTCGATTCTTTTTTTCTCGCTTTTAAAACATCGTTTTCAATATTTTCTTTTCCATATAAAGCGAGTTTTCTCTCATAACTAGAATTCACTAGTCCAAAAGCGATATTATCAATAACATTCAAATGAGGAAATAATGCATACTTTTGGAAGACTGTATTAACAGGTCTAGCATAAGAAGGTATTTGATTAATTATTTTGTTATTCAAAATAATATTTCCTGAATCTGGTGTTTCAAATCCTCCAATCATTCTTAGAGTTGTTGTTTTGCCACATCCAGAAGGTCCAAGAAGAGTTAAGAACTCATTCTCGTAAATTTGTAGATTTAAATGATCTACAATAACTTCATCATCGTAGCTTTTGACGATGTCTTGAAGTTCGATAATAACTTTTTTATCCACCCTACGTAATCCTAATACGTTAATAAATACCTTTCTAATTTTTATTAACAAAATGATTATAAGTTTTTTATTATAAATTACAATTATTTTTTTTATAATTTTTTAAAAATTTTTTAATAAAAAAATTGGTTAATTTTTGCTTAACCAATTCTTGTTTTTTAGCCTTAAAAAATCTTTTTTGAATAGACTTCTTTATGATCTAATGTATAAAGAGTTATCGTTCCATTTTCATAGATCATAAATTCTTTTCCAATATTATCTTTTGGAATAGAAGTTGATCCTGGATTAATAAAATAAATACCTCTTTCTTCTTCACATAAACTTACATGAGTATGTCCGCTTAAAACGATATCACCAGGTTTAAATTTAGGATTATTTCTATCTAAATGATGGCCGTGTTCAAGATAGAAATTATGTCCGTCAATCACTAAATGCTTAGTTTTATAAATGTGAAAATCTAATACCATTTGGTCAACTTCTGCTTCACAATTACCTCTTACCATAATGATTTTATCTTTTAATGGATTGACCATCTTTATTACTTCTTTAGGTGCATATCCACTAGGTAAATCATTTCTAGGACCATGATATAATAAATCTCCAAGCATTAAGATTTTATCGCATTTTTCTTCATTAAAAATTTCTAAAACTTTTTTCATTGATGTTGCATCACCATGAACATCAGAACAAATTAAATATTTAGCCATAATTATCACCACTTTCTAAAATTATTTTAAACTAAAAGATTTAAAAAAACTATCGATTAAACGATAGTTTAGATATTTATTTTTTCCAAATACCTTCTGGGTATTCGCCTTTTTCCATTAAAGAAGCTAAAGAAGAAACAACATCTTCTTTATCTGCTTTATATGTAATTCCATACCAAACTGAAGTAGTAGGAAGAACTTTTACGCTTACTTCTCCTTTAGAAATTAAATCAGAAACAACTGTAGGAATTAAGTATTCACATTTATCTAATGAATTCTTATTTTCTTCCATAAATGGAACAAAGTCTCTTACTAAATAGTCCATAATGTCTCTAGTAAAGCAGAACATATTCATACTGACTAAAGTTGATTCAGGAATAATAGTAGTTTCATCTTTATCTAATGGAGTTGCATTAATCTTACCATTAACTTTTTCAATCTTAGATTCAACTAAATATTTTAATTTATTTTCTTCATCAAAATATAAGACGCCTCTTTTAACTGAACCATTTTCAGTCATCGTATTTGAAACTTTATAAGCGACGTTTGCATAGACATTTTTTGAACCTTCTTTTAAAGATCTTAAATAGTCCGCGGCAACTTTAAAAGCATCGCTTCCATAATAATCGTCAGCGTTAATAATAATAAATTTATCACTTACAACATCCTTTGCAGCAAGAATTGCTTGCGCAGTACCTAATGGTTTAACTCTATCACTTGGTAAAGAATAACCTTCTGGAATTAAAGATAATTTTTGGAAGACATAATGAGTTTCAATCTTGTCTTCTACTCTTTTACCAATTGTATCTTTGAAGATTTCATAATTTTCTTCTTTAATAATGAAGATAACTTTATCAAAACCTGCTTTCTTTGCATCATAAATTGAATAATCAATAATAAAATTGCCGTATTTATCAATAGGTTCGATTTGTTTTAATCCTCCAAAACGAGAACCCATACCCGCGGCTAAAATAACTAAATCCATATTTTTCACCATAAAACTAATTAGTTTTATACCTTTCTTCGATATTTTATTACAAAATACTACACTTGTCAATTTATGTGCTTATTAGTCATTTTAAATCGATCTTTATTTTTGAATAATCATAAAATGCTTTATTTAATCGTAATAAGTTAGGTTTATATTCTAAAGAACCAAAATGAATGATATTTTCATTCTTCCTACCTTCTAAGATAAAAGAATATAAATCTTCAAAGCAAAATATTTTATTTACATGAGAAAAATAAATATACGTATCGAATATTCCATCAAAAAAGAAATGAGCGATAATTCTTTTTAAATTTTCTTCTTTATTCAATTCTTCATTAACTAATGAAATATAACTTCGATATTCTTTTAATAATTCTTTTTTATCTAATTTAATTCTTTGATCAATTTTAGTAACTAAACAAAAATGGTAATAAGAAAAGATTCTTAATGACGAACTAGAAATATTATTCTTTGATAAAAAAGAAAAGAAATCATAATAATTTTCTTCATAAAGATAAGAATTTTCTTTTACTAATAAATTTATTTTCTTCTCCTTAATATAAATAACAATATATAAATTTCCTTTTTCATCTTCATTTAGATAAGCATTTATTAAATCATTATCTTGAACATCATAAAATATATATTTAATATTCTCTTTTTCTTTTTTCGATAATTCAAAATATCTTTTATTATCAATAGAAGAAACGATACTTATTAATTTTGTTACATCTTGCATAAAATTCACCTCTATAAATATAATGTGGTGAATTTAATAAAAATCCTAAAAAAGAAAAAGCCCGAAGGCTTAATCTAAGATTTCTAATCTAAATATACGACGGTCTTTAATTTCAAAATAGAAGGAGACATCTTTATCATTAACTTTACATTCAAGTTTATTACAAACCTTTGATTTTAGTTCACGAACAATAATTATTTCTTTACCGAAATAATTATCTTTTAAATAAGTTACTAGTTCTCCTAAATCTAGTTCTTTATCTTTATTTATAAGATAAATAGAACTATTTCTAGTAAAGAAACGATAGATTTTATCTTCTTCTTGAGCGTTAATAACTTTAATAAATTCTTTTACGTATTCTTCTTTTTCCATTATTTATTTTCCTTTACTTCTTTTTGCATTTCTTCATCATTAACAATTTCGTTAACTGAACATACTCTACGAGTTCCGTGACGAGTTAAAGCAATCTTTTTAACATTTCCTTTACCAAATTTTTCTTCCATCGCTAAAATGTATTCTTCACTTCTTTCTTTAGGGCAGAAACAAGTCATCGTTCCAGCAAATCCTCCCCCGTTAAGGCGAGAAGCTCCGTGTCCATCAAGAAATTCTTTAGTAAATAATAACGCTTGAGGTAATGCTTCATTTTCATTTTCAACATAACAATTTTTTAGTTGATAAAAGGAAGATTCTCCTGATTCATCAATACATTTTAAGAAAGTTAATTCATCATTATCTTCACAAGCTTTTAATGCTCTTCTAACACGATTATTTTCATCAAAATAATGTTTTCCTCTTAAGAAAACATCATTAGAGAATGTTTCTTTTAATTCTTTTTCTTTTGCAAAATAATCTCTTCCTCCAACTTCTCTTAAGGTAGTTTTATTAAAATAGTTAGATAAAGAAGACATATCTTCACGAATCTTACTAAAAAGTGGAGTTAATTTAGAATGGCTTCCTAAGGTATTAACTAAAATTAAATCATAATTCTTTACTGGTGAAGTTAAATGTTTTATATATGGGCGATCTTGATTTTTAAAATCGATATAATTAACCGCGCCTAAAGCGATACCCATTTGATCTAATAAACCACATGGTTTACCAAAATAATTTGATTCAGCATATTGAGCGATTTTAGCGAGTTCTACTTTTTTAATTTGATCTTCATTATAATAATAAGATAAAATTTTTGCGATTAAAACTTCAAAAGCGGCGCTTGAAGAAATCCCTGCTCCACGATAAATAGTTGATATTGCGTAGATATTTACGCCTCCAATAGAATAGCCTAATTCCTTCATTCTAAAAAGAATGCCCTTAATTAAAGAAGATGAATTTCCTTTTTCTTCTTCTTTATATGTTAAATCATTAATATTAATCTTAATTGGAGGAAATTCACTTGATGCATAGGAAACAAAATTAGAATCATTTTTCGAAGCGACTGCCATAATTGATAAATCGATTGAGCTAACCATCACTAGACCATTATTATGATCAGTATGATTTCCTAAAATTTCAATTCTTCCTGGAGAAGAAAAACAATCAGTTGGTTCTTCTTTATAGAATCTTTTATATTGATCAATAATCAAATTAGCTTTCCTAAAAAAACCTTTTGAGCGAGCTTTCTTTTCTTCCATATTATTAGTCTCCTTGATCTACCGTGTGAGCGATGTAATGTAAATGGTCGCCGACACGTTCTAAATTAGAAATTAAATTAACAAATATTGAAATATTACTATATTCACATAAACCTTTAGTTAAACGGTCGATATGTTGATTTAATAAAGTTGAACGAGTAGAGTCAATTTCATCTTCTAATTTATCGACTTTTTCTAATAAGTTCTTATTTTTATCAAGATAACAAACTTTAGTGACATCATATAAAGCTTCGACTTTTTTAAACATCTCTCTAATTTGTTCATCAACGCCTTTAGAGAAATGTAAGTCTTTATCAATTTGTTTTTCAGTGTATTTTAAAACATTATCACTAACTTCAGAAATTCTTAATACATCAGAAATAACATGGTGAAGATCAGTTAAATCATGAGCGTCTTCTTTCGAAAGTTCACTCACCGAAGAAAGTCTAGTAAGTAAAGAAAGGATTTCATTAGAATATTCATTTTGATCATCAATTTTTTCACTAACTTCTTTAGAATGTTCTTTAGTTTTATTTAAGAAATCTTCTAAAGCTGTATGTAATGTATCCATTGATTCTTGAGCGAAATTCATCGTTTCTTTTCTTAATTGAGATAAGGTTAAAGATGGGTTCGCACGTAATAAACGTCGGTCAGTATAAACTAGATGAGATTTATTAGGATTATCGTTTTTCTTATCTCTAACAAGTAAACAAGCAAGTTTTTCTAAATATTTAGTAAATGGTAAGAAAATGATACATGCCACCACATTAAAGAAAGTATGAAACATTGATACTTGTAAAGCTGGTGAGAAAGAAAACCATCTTCCAAATGTTAAATCCATGAAAGATAAACCGAATAAATTTAAGACGAGTAATAAAACCATGAAGATAATCGCGCCGCCGACATTAAATAAAAGGTGAATCATCGACGCTCTACGAGCGTTACAAGATGTACCAATGGAAGAAATTAAGGCCGTAACACAAGAACCAATATTTGATCCTAGTAAGACATAAATTACTCCATCTCCTCCCCCTCCAACGACAAGTCCTGCCGTAACCATTGAAACTAAAACAGTAGTTAAAGCGGAAGAAGATTGCATCGCCGCGGTAAGAAGAATACCAATAATAAGTAGTAAGAAAGGATTACTAACGGAATTAAAGACATTTTGAACGTAATAATATACGTAATCATTTCCTCCTAGATTTACTCCAAGAAGTCCACTTCCTGAAATTACTTCTAATGAATCATTTAAACTAACTTTACCAATCGAAATAGACATGATTTCAAGTCCTAAGAAGATTAGACCAAAAGAAGCAATCGCGTAACCAATATCTTTCCATTTTCTTGATTTTGCGATCATTTGCATAAACATGCCAACGGCAGTTACTGACATACAAACTACCCCAATCGAAACCGCGGATTGACCTAAAGTGGAAATCGCCGCGATTTGAGCCGTAATCGTTGTACCAATATTCGCCCCAATAATAATTGAAGTAGCCGCGGCTAAAGGTAAAATTCCTGAGTTAGCTAAACCGACAACCATGACGGTTGTTGCCCCAGAAGATTGAATCATTGCCGTAGTTAAGCAACCAATTCCAACCCCCATAAATTTATTTTTAGTCGTTTTATCAAATAATTTAGTTAAGAATTTACCACACATTTTCTCAATTGTTTCTGAGAAAATCTTCATGCCGATAAGTAAAGCTCCTAACCCTCCTAAAAACATTAATACATATTTTGCTATTTCCATATTCTTCCCCCAATTATTTCTTCCATGTACTTACATGAAATAAGACAAGTACTGGATAAATTTCAAGTCGACCGATAATCATATCAAATATTAACACTATTTTACTAAAGGAAGAAAATCCTCCAAAGTTACCAGTTGGTCCAACAACATTTAAGCCTGGACCAACGTTATTAATACAAGTTGCAACTGCGCTTATATTAGTCGTTATATCGTAACCATCAATACTAATTAAAATAGTTGATAATAAGAAAAGTAGAAAAATTGTTCCAAAATAAGCACTAACTCCATCTTGCACACTTTTTTCAACTTTTTGACCTTCAAAAGTAATGGTTGAAACTGAATGAGGATGAATCATCTTTTTTATATTTTGGTTAATCGTTTTAATAAAAATAACAAATCGAGATACCTTAATTCCACCAGCAGTAGAACCTGCACATCCTCCAACAAAGATTAAGACTAATAAAATTGTTTGAGAAAATATTGGCCAATAATTAAAGTCAACAGTTGAAAATCCCGTCGTAGTAATAATTGAACTAACTTGGAAGAAGGCATCTTTTAGGTTTGTCAAAAAGCCAAGGTTTACGCTTATATTATCGTATAAAGTTAAATCAAGAGTAATTAAGCTTGTCGCTAAAAAGACAATAATTAAATACCATCTTAACTCTTCCGATTTAATTGCTTGTTTAATATGACCGATTAAAGCAAAATAATATAAATTAAAGTTAACTCCAAAGATTAACATAAATACTGCAATAACCACTTGTGAATAAACTGAATATCCTCCAATTCCAGCATTGTTCATGCTAAATCCGCCGGTTCCCGCGGTCGCTAGGGAATTGACGATACTATCAAATAATGGCATACCTCCGCAGAGAAGGAAAATAACTTCAATTAAAGTTAAAACAGCATATATAATATATAAAATAGTCGCAGTTAATTTAATTTTAGATACTAGTTTACCCACTTGTGGTCCAGGTGATTCTGCTCTTAAAAGATGAATATTTTGCGCGTTACTTGGTAAGAAAGCTAAAACGAATACAAGTACTCCCATACCACCTAACCAATGGGTAAAGGAACGATAGAAGATACTTGATTTCGCTAAAGAATCAACGTCACTAAGAATGGTCACGCCAGTAGTAGTAAAACCAGAAACAACTTCAAAAAAGGCATCAAAAAAGTTAGGTATATCACCATTAATAATTAAAGGTAAACATCCAACTAGAGAAATGATAAACCAAGATAAGCCAACGATGACTAGTCCTTCTTTCGCGTAGAAATTTAAATTCTTTGGTTTTTTAAAACTTAGTAAGAAACCAAGTCCAAAACTACCAACAGCAGTTAAGCCAAAGGCTAAAATATTTCTTAAACTTTCTTGATATATTAAAGCGATAATTACTGGTACTAAAAGCATAACACCTATAACTTTTAAAATATTACCAATAATATTTAAAATCATGTGGTAGTTCATTAGGCAATAATATCCTCCACATCTTTAATATTTGAAATAGTCGCGAAAATGATTACTGAATCATGAGGTTCAATAGAATCTTTACCACTTGGGATAATGACATTATCTTCACGAATAATACAAGCTAATAATACATTAGGTTTAAGTTTTAAATCTTTTAAAGGAATTCCAGTATAAGAAGTTTCGCGAGGAATATAAAATTCTAATGCTTCAATTTGGTTATTAACAAGGCGGTATAATGTTTTAAATTCCGAGCCGTGACCTGTTTCCATTCCTCTAACGTAACGAGTGATCATATCACAAGATATTTCACGAGGTGAAATAACGCTTTCAAGCCCCATCGCTCCAACGATACTACCATAATTTTCATTGTTAACTTTAGTAATAATTTTATCGACATTTTGTTGTTTACAATATGTTGAAATAATAATGTTAGTTTCATCCATTCCAGTTAATGTGACTACAGAATCAACATTTTGTAAGCCTTCTTCAAGAAGTACTTCATGATTAGTTGCATCACTATTAATGATTGTTGCTTGAGGTAATAAAGAAGCAAGTTCTTCACATTTATCGTTATCGCGTTCAATAATTTTTACATCAATTCCTGAAGCGATTAAATCTTTAGCTAGATAATAAGAAATCTTACTACCTCCGATAAGCATAGTTGTTTTAAGTTTTTGTTTATAAATATTTAATCTTTTAAAGATATTAACAATTTCATTTGAATCAGCCATTAAATAGATATTGTCGTTTTCTCTTAAAACGAAATTACCTTTAGGAATATAAACTTTATCATCTCTTTTAACCGCGCAGACAAGGACGCTAAAAGGATATTTTTCTCTAATATCTTTTAATGATTTATTTACTAAATGAGATGATGGTTCAATTTTAATTTCTGCTAGATCAACTTTATTATTTGCAAAAGTTTCCATTTTAATCGCACTAGGGAAACGTAAGATTCTACTAATTTCACTCGCGGCATCAAGTTCAGGATTAACAGTAAAAGAAATATTTAATTCTTGTGACATTGCTGAAACTTGAGAAGTATATTCTGGATTTCTAACTCTTGCGATTGTTTGTTTAATACCGATCTTTTTAGCTACAATACAACTTAAAATATTTAATTCATCATCTGATGTACAAGCAATTAATAAATCAGCATTCGCACAATTTGCTTCCGTAAGCGCATTTAAGCTAGCCCCATTACCTGTGTATCCCATGACATCAAATTCATTAACGATATCTTCGACGATTTCTTGATGACGATCAATAACCGTAATATCGTGTTTATCTAAAGAAAAGTTTTTTGTTAAAAGTTTTCCTAATTTACCAATTCCAATAATGACAATCTTCATATTGCACCTCAACATCAATTGAAATTAATATAACATAAACGCAAAAGATATTCTATTATTTCGCTTACATTAAATATTTAAAGCGTTTTACATTCATCTTGTTTAAGAATTAACTTTTTCAAAAAATATTTGATTTTTATTTTAAGATTTTGTAAAAAAATTCAAACTTTAGATATTTTTATTGATTTTAATCTCTTTATCTTATATATTTCTATCGTAATTCAGGGGGACAAGTTATGAAAATAAATGATATTACATTTGGTGATAAGTTGTTTGACGAACAAGTCATGAAAGTCAAATTACCTTCACCAGTCTTTTCAAAATGGGAAAAAACAAAAAATAAAACTGACGCATTAGATAGAGTTACAGCTGACGCGATTGCTCATGCGATGAAAGAATGGGCAATCGAAAAAGGTTGTACTCACTTCACTCACTGGTTCCAACCTCTTACTGGAACTACTGCTGAAAAGCACGACGCTTTCATTGATATCAAAGAAGGTCAACCAATCATGAAGTTCTCTGGTAAAAATTTAATTAAAGGGGAACCAGATGCTTCTTCCTTCCCTTCCGGAGGTTTAAGAGCCACATTCGAAGCTCGTGGTTATACTTATTGGGATTGTACTTCTCCGGCTTTTATTAAAGATAATATTTTATGTATTCCTACTATTTTCGTTTCATATAATGGTGAATCTCTCGACATGAAAGAACCATTATTAAAATCAATGGATGCCGTTAGTAAAGAAGCAACTAAAATTGTTAATTTATTTGGTGATAAAGATTGTACATCAGTTTATCCTTCTGTCGGATTAGAACAAGAATATTTCTTAGTTGATCGTCACGACTTTATGAAACGTTCTGATTTAGTTTTAACTGGTACAACCTTAATTGGTTCTTTGCCTGCGAAAGGTCAAGAACTTGAAGATCATTATTTAGGTTTAATTCCAACTCGTGTTAAAGCATTCATGGATGACATTAATAAAGAATTATGGGAACTAGGAATTTATGCAAAATCTGAGCATAATGAAGTCGCTCCTGGTCAATTCGAATTAGCTTGTATTTTCGCTAACTCAAACATCGCGATTGATCAAAATAATATCATTATGGATGTTCTTACACGTGTCGCTTTAAAACATGACTTTGTTTGTTTACTCGCTGAAAAGCCATATAAAGGTGTTAATGGTTCTGGTAAGCATAATAACTATTCATTAATTACTGATACTGGTACTAACTTATTAGATCCAGGTAAAAATCCTCATGAAAATATTCAATTCTTAACTTTCGTTTCTGCGATTATCGCAGGAGTTGATAAACATCCTGAACTTATTAGATTATGTGCTTCTAATCCAGGTAATGATTATAGACTCGGGGCTAATGAAGCTCCTCCAGCTATTGTTTCAATTTATTTAGGTGATGTAGTTGAAGAAGTATTAAATTCCATTACTAACGATGCACCAACAGATTTTAAGAAAAATAAATTAAAAGATTTTGGTATTTCTTCATTAAGTTATTTACCACATGATAATTCTGACCGTAATAGAACTTCTCCAGTTGCTTTTACTGGTAATAAATTTGAATTTAGAATGTTAGGCTCAAGTATGAACGCCGCTAACTTAAATATTGCAATTAACACTATTATCGCTGATGAATTAAGAGAAATTGCTGAAAAACTTGACAATCTAAAATATCGTCAAGATATTAGAAAAGGCGCATTAGAAATTTGTGCTGAACTCGTATCAAAACATAAAAAGATTCTCTTCTCCGGTGATGGCTATTCTGAAAATTGGGTTAAAGAAGCTGCTTCACGTGGTTTACCAAACATTAGAACTTTCTATGAAGCAATAAAATACTATACTTCTGAAGATACTATCGCTTTATTTACTAGAAATGACGTCCTTTCTAAAGAAGAAATTCTTTCTAGAGGTGAAGTCTTCTATGAAGATTATGCAAAAAAGAAAGTTATTGAAGCAAAAGCTTTAATTGATATGATCCGTTCTGAAGCTAATCCAGTTGTAAGAAAAGAAATTAGAGATTTAAAAGCGACAGCTTTAGAAGATGATGACGACTTAATTATTTATTTATCAAGTTATATTAAGAAATCAAAAGTTCTTGTACATGACATTGAAGAATTATTAGTCAAAGTAAGTCTAGAACCAAACTTTAAAAAGAAAGGCGAAATTCTTCTTCATAAAGTTTCTCCATTAATGGAAGAATTAAGAGCTTCTTACGATACTATCGAAAAAGATATTTCTAAATCAAATTTCACATATCCTACTTATAAAGATTTATTCTTTGATGTAGATAGATAATAACTAAAAAAATTAGGCTCTAGTTATTAGAGTCTAATTTTTTTGTGTCTAAAGAATTTTCTAATCCCATTAAAATGATAAATAATGAGAACATATAAGTAGGTGCGATATATAAATTATCAGTTAACGAATGAACAAACATACCAATAAAAAGAATTAAAGCATACATTGAATAAGGTGAACGTCTATTCTTAATCATTAAATACACTGTTTCACCATTATTGTATAAATAACAAATCGCTCCAATAATTCCACCTGAGCATAGCATTTGTAAAGGTCCATTATGATACATATAAATTGATATACCTTGACCATTTATATAGCTACTAGTAGTTATAATACCTTCACCAAAAATTGGTGATTTAGTCCATTTTTCAAGACCTTCTTTCCACATCGCAAAACGATTAGAAGAAATATCATCTCTATTTACCACGAACTTATGGATAAATGCATTAGTGACATCTTTACAAGTCGCCGCGATAACAAACATGCACACTACCATAATAAACAAGCTCATTAAATAAGATGTACGATATTTCTTATCAATAATAAAGTAGGTATAAATTATTAATAAAACTAGAATGATTAAATAAGTTAATCCTCCTCCACGAGAACAAGTTAACCCTATTCCAAACGATAAGAAACCAACTAAAGTAACTAATAGAATAATATCCTTTAATGAATGTTTCTTACTTATAAAATAAAATACTGCCCCAATTGCAAAATTAACGCTTACCGCTGCAATATTTCGATTAGTCCATCCACCTGATCCCCAAGTCATATAGTCAACACCTCTAACTTGTGATTCAATTAATAAAGTAAACATATCTAATGTTGTAACTACACCGATTAAAATAAGAATCATTAATGCATGTCTTTTAATATCGTGATTAACTTTGTGTCCTGTTACAAATATTGCATACAACAAGGCATATCCTATTAATAAGAATGGTAATAAATAACCAGTAAAACCAATTGTAGTATTTACGTTAATAAATAAGACTGGAATACAAACTAGCCCCATAATGAAGAAAGAATTTCTTAATTTGGCTTTAAAGATATTCGTCTTATTTTTTATTACAAAGATAACCATCAAAACAATATAAATTAAAGTTGTAACATAAAGAGCCATTGGTAAAGAATCTTGATCAAAATTACCACTTTTACATTCGAGAATAATCATTCCAAACATTATTAAAGGAGTAAATGGATAGATATCTTCCGCGAATATAAAGGAAACTATTAAAAATAAAATGAGTACTGAATAACCTAAATAATAAAATGGTAAAGAAGTAAAATGAGTTAATGCCCAAGACACATAAGCTACCGCGCTTAGAATGTAAAGATAGTAATCACCATAAAGAAAACTTCTAATTTTATCTTTAATTAAGCTAAACTTCATATCGATTACCATTCTTTATGAATGCTCGTTCTATATGAGCCATAGCTAATTAATAAATAACTACATGTTAAAATAAGTGCATTAAACATATTAGTTGCATTAAATCCATTACCATTGACGAGGGATACAATCATCATGATGATATAAGAAATAAAAATTAAAATGCCGTAGACTAATGAAGCGCTAGTAAGGACTAGACCGATGAGTTTATTATGAATGAATAAATAGATAAATCCGCAGATGATCATTAAAATATAACACATACTAGTTGTTGGATTTAAGATTGCATTAATCCAGTCAACGTTATAATTAAATGAATAACTACCGTATAAGATATAAAGTAATACTGCTGGAGCTAAAGAAACTATCGTTCCTTTTTGTTCTTTTTGAACAAAAGCAAAATAAACATAAAAACCTACTAGAGCAATTAAAGTAAAGAGGCTAACAATGAATTTAGAAACATCTTCACTTGGAGTAGGTACTCCTCCAGAAACTAAAAATTTGATAAGTAATAATAATCCTGCAATTAAAAAGATAACTTTTGAATTAATTTTTTTAAAATTTGACATCGTAATATAACCTTTCTCGTACGAGTACTATTATATCGCAATCAAATTAAAAAGACCATACATAAATGTATGATCTAAGTTTTATTTCTTTAAATAAGCTAGTTCTGGTAATCCATTTTTTAGTAATGGAGTATATTCGCCTTGAATTAAAGGTAAAGCATATTTAATGAATTCATCCGAGACATCTTTACCATCTTTAATCCATTCAACTGGAAAATATTTTGTTTTATCAACAACTTCTTTAGCGTCAGTTAATACGTAATAAACATCATATTCTTGTTGAATTCTTCTCTTAATTGAAACAACTTTACTAGTTTCATTTAAACTCGCTTCTACTGCAAAAGAAGCACTTTCAAACGCTTCATTAATATCAACCATGCTCACATAATGCGCAGCCGTTCTTTGAATTGCGTTAAATCTAATAGGTCTAACTGGATAACCAAATGTTTCATTAACAACTTGAGCTAAAATAGTATTAACTCCACCTAATTGGTGATGACCTTCAATATCATTTAAATAATTATAAGAATAAGATCTTTCAATATAAGCTCCATTAGGTCCTCTTACACCTTCAGAGACGAATACTAAACATCTCTTCTTTTCGTCCATTACCTTCTTAACATCATCTAAGAAGTTTCTCATGATAAATACTTGTTCAGGTAAATAAATTAAATCAGGTCCTAAACCATTAAGAGAAGCAAGTTTACTTCCTGCCGTTAACCAACCAGTATCTCCACCGGTAACTTCAACAATAACAACTCTACCTGATTCATAAGTTGAATTATCTAAGCTTAATTCTTCACAAACTGAAGCAATTAATTTAATTGAACTACCATATCCTGGAGTATGGTCGCATTCTTTTAAGTCATTATCAAGAGTTTTAGGCGCTCCGATAACGTGACAAGGGAAATTAATTGAAGTGAAGAAATTTGATAATTTTTCAACTCCATCCATTGAATAGTTACCGCCGATAATAACAATACCTCTAATATCATATTTTTTTACAGTATTTAAAATTGCACAATAATCAGGTTCAAGATTAAAATGACTATTCAAGAATTTTTCATTTAATCTATGTTTGCTACTTCCTAAATAAGAGCCGTTTGTATATTTAATTACTTCAAGATCATGATCACTAGTTTCATCAAAAGAAATAAGTTGATCTTTTAAAAGACCATCAATACCATATTTAGCTCCGTAAACATGATCATATTTTTCTCTACCTTTTGTAATTGCGCCAACCAAAGAAGCATTCATGCTTTGTGTTGGTCCTCCAGATTGTATGACTAATAAACTTCCTTTTTCCATCGTCTATCATCCTTTCTTAAATCTAGTTTAAATTATAACCCATTTACATAAATTTTAAAATAGGCAATTTTTTCGAAAGTTTATATTTGCCTTAAAACTAGGCCAATTTAGTGAAAAAAGCGATTGTTACGATTTTCTCGAAAAAATTATAATAAAATATTTTCTTAATTTCAGAAATTAAAAAAGCTTGTTATTAAATCAAAGTCCTTTATTTTACGTTATTTAATGTGTAATCATAATATTTAATTAATAATATTGAATATAAATAAACCTTATTCATCATTGGATCATTAAAATCTATATCGTATATATCACTTATTTTTAATAAACGATATGATACAGTGTTTTTATGAATAAATAATTTGGATGAAGTTTTATTTAAGCTCTTATCAAATGACAAATAATAATACAACGTATCAATATTATCACTACAATTAGTGATATCATCTTGGTAAATTTGAAATATCTTTATGTTAATGTAATTACTAATCTCATCTAAAGAAAATCTATCGCAAAAGAAAGGTAGAAACATCTTATAATCATCTTCATAGTATAAAACGTTCTTGTTTTGAGATTTTAAAAAAGATAATAAATTAGTTAAAGATTTATAATACGTGTCAAAATTAAAATAATTATTTATTCTTTTCACATATAATGCCGTTAAATGATTATCAATCAAAAAATCAGTAATTTTACTTGTAGGAAGATCGTTATTTTTCATAAATACTAAAGCATTATCTCCATAAGGAATAATAGTTTCTACTTGTAAGATATTTTCTAATTTAGCTTTTAAAAAATTATTTTGCCGAACACTAGCTTCTTCTAAAGATATTAATAATAGACTAGCTTTTAAGTCGATTTTATAATCTTTAATTTTACTATTTAAAATATCTTTAGTTTTATATTCTGCATTTAGTAACGATTTGTAAAATATTTGGATATTCTTGTTATTATTTTCACTATTTTCTAAATAAAGAATTTTACCAATTGAATTAGATAAATGTTCAATCATTTCTAGATCTAAACTTTCTAACAAAGATTCTTTTTCATCTAGTAAAACTAAATATCCTAAAATATCTCCATGTTCTATTTTATAAAATAGTCTTCTTTGTTCTTTATTAATTGAATCAATAATTGAATATTTAGCATTACTATTTTTAAAAGTTTTAATCGCGATTGTAATTAATTCAAGCGACCATGCTCCAGATTTAGTAGCTTGCTTATATACATCATCAACATTTTCTGAATTAGTATAATAAAGAAGTTCATAATTACGATTTATAACGACCATCGGATTTTTTATATATTTAGAATACACATCTAATAATTCTTCTAACGAATAAGCTTTATCTTCTTGTTTTAATATTTCTAGATTCATATTTTTCTCCATTGTGCTAGCAACACAGTTTACATAAATAATTTTACATTTATAGAACATTATAATCAATAAAACCTTCTCTATAATATATGTGTTATTTGAAAGGAAGGATAAAATGACAAAAGAAAAAAAGCCATTTAACGTAGGAATTTGGGCATTTCTTAATAAAATTCCTGCCGGAACAATGTTCGTTCCATTACTACTCAGCGCAATTATATGCACAATCACCGTAGAATGTGGTCTTGGCACAGGTGTAGTTGGTCAAGGTCAAACCCTTTGGGAATTCTTAGGTAATCCAATGAAAGATTTATTTGGTAAGACAGGCCAAATGTTATTAATCGGATTAATGTTATTTTGCACTGGAACAATGATTAAGCCTCACGACTTTGTTGATGTATTTAAAAGAGGTTTCTGGTTATTAATTGCAAGATTAATTCCAGCATATGCAATTTGTGTAGCATTTTGGTTTATTTTTGGTCCACAAGGATTTTTAGGTATCGATTTTATTACATTTGTCTGTGTCGTAACATCCGCGAATGCCGCATTATATATGGGAATTATACCTCCATATGCAGATAATTCAGATCGAGCAGCATTCCCTGTTATGTTAATATTATCAATGCCTTTATTACCATTCGTATTTATTAGTTCATTTGGTAATTTAGCAGGTGATTCTAGTAATGAAACTCTCGCGAAAGTAGTTCAAATATTTTCACTTCTAATTCCATTCATTCTAGGATTTATTTTAGGTAATCTTGATTCAAAGATTAGAGAAGTTTTTAAAGGCGGAAATACCATTATTCTCCCATTCTTAGGATTTGAATTTGGTTCTACTATTAATCTAGTAAATGCTTTTAAACCTTCAGTTTTATTAGCCGCGGTCGTATTAACACTTATATTCTGGGCAATAACTATGATTATTCCTTATATTGTTGATCGTTACGCTTTAAAAAGACCAGGTTATGCTTCTATTGGATGTTCTTCTTTAGCCGGAGTATCTTTATCAATTCCAGCAATGTTTAGCTTATATACTTTTGCCGGCATATCAGGAAGTGATTTAACATCTAATAGCGTTTCAATTCTTGCTTTTATTTTATTAATCACAAATATTTTATCTCCATTCTTTACTAAAGGAATTATGACTTATTATTTTAAGAAACACCAAGGAGATAAAATAGAAGATGTTAAAAGAATTTTTGGTGAAACACATCCAGAATTAATAGAAAAAGTATATGATGAAAATAATATGTATAAGAAAAGAGGTTAATCAAAATGAAAAACATATTAACACAAGTAGGCACATTAAATAGTTTAATGATGGGCGATTATTATGGTGAAGTAACAGTTGGTGAACTTTTACATCAAGGTGATTTAGGTATTGGTACGTATGAAGGATTAGATGGTGAAGCAATCTTTTATAACGGAGTCGCTTATGATTCTCGTGCCGATGGAAAAACTTATGTCATGGATAAGAATGATAAAGTACCATTCGCGACAATCGCAAAATTTAATGAAAGCGTTAAAGAAAATATTATTACATTTAATGATATTGAAGAATTAAAAGAAGAATTAGAAAAAACTCTACCAAGTAAAAACTACTTCTATATCATTAAAATGGAAGGATTATTCGAAGTTAGAGTTCGTTCATGTTACAAACAAGATGAACCTTATGAACCTTTATATAAAGTCGCAAAAGATCAAAGAGAATACGATTTTAAAGAAGAAGGTTATGTTATTGGAGTATATTGTCCAAATTATGTTCAAGGAATGAATTTACCAGGATGGCACATTCACTTCTTAAGTAAAGATTTTAAGCATGGAGGACATATCCTTAAATTAAAAGGTGATAATATTACTTACAAAATTAATGAAATTAATGAATGGAATGTAATTTTACCTCATACAAAAGGATTTGAATCTTGGGATTTAACAGAAGATTTAAAAGAAAAAACTAAACAAGTTGAAGGTTCTTCAAATAAATAATTTTATTTAAATGAAAAAAGGCTGTTATTAAATGTAATTAATTTAATGACAGCCTTTTATTTTTAACTAATTATAATTTTATTATCTCAACCATTGAATCATGTTTTAAAGTCTTATCGTTATAAGATATACCAAGTAATAATACTTCTCCTTTATATGAACCTAAAGCATTAAAATATTGTTTGTCTTTAATTTTATTCACAAAGTCATTCTTATCATCAATATTAGAATATACATCAGCCATATCAATCCATATGACATTATGTTTATTTAAGTGTTCTTCAAAAGAAGGA
>CAVDMV010000016.1:0-33622 GCA_963610315.1 Acutalibacteraceae bacterium | reverse complement strand
GTGTCAATAAATTGTGCGATAGATTGTCCCTTCTTTATATAGTTCCAATAATAAGGAATGCCTTCAATTACCATATAAGCCTCAATTATTTGCTTACGGGATAATGCAAGCTTTTGATATGTACAATATTTTTCACACTCAGCTAATGTGAAAGGTTCTATGAACAATTGACATGTAACTCTATTATATAGGCCTCCTTTACTATGAATAATATTGTTAATAATCCAAGATGTAGCAGAAGAACAAATAATAAGCATTATATCATGACGAGCGCAAGCCCATGAATTCCAAAAGTTCTCTAATGCTTTTATAAAACTTGATTTTTTTGTATACATCCATGCAATTTCATCAAGAAATATTACTTTCTTTTTAAGATTACTTGTTTTAATTCTTCGAAAACTTTAAACCAATCACTTAATTCAAAATTAATATTATATCCAATGTCTCTTAATGAAGACGCAAATGAACTTAATTGTTCTTTTGTACTTCCCTGATAAATACCTGCATGTCTAAAAAATGTTTTATTTTCAAATAATTCATTAATTAAATAAGTTTTTCCGACTCTTCGTCTTCCATATATTGCAATGAATGAAGATTCTAAAGATATATAATTTTCATTAAGAACCTTTATTTCTTTTTCTCTTCCAATTATCATTTCTAGGTCGAATATTCAATTTATTTTTAGCGGTTTAGCTTGTTTTTTAACTCAAACCGCTAAAAATAAGTAAATAATGTAACTGATATTTTGGACGCATAAAAAACAATCTTAAATTATTATTTGTCTTTAAATAAGTGATAATAAGATTAAGTATTAAACATTATACCTAATAGTTGTTTTTACGTTAACTAAATTTAAAATAGTATAAACGTAGAAATATATAAGATTGATCATTTGGATCGTATCTTTTACATACAAGAATATTAAACACTTAAAAGTATACTTTTAATTTTACCTACATTTTGTTATACTTTTAAAGTAATGGGAGGATTTTTTTATGGATAAGAAAACAAGAGTTGAAAAATATAAAAAATTACGTGAAGAAATCGATGATATGGATACTTATAAATTTGATTCTCCTTTTCAAGTTAATGAAGAGAAAGATGATGTTGCTATGTCTAATGATGAACTTCAAGAACAACATATAAAAAAGAATACATTATCTATTTCTATTGATCAAATTGTCAAAGCTCATGATGAATATACGACAATGATTTCAAAAGAAGAATTAAAAAAACAAGAGAAGAACGCTAATAAAGTACAAAATAAAAGACTTCTTATTACAATAGGAATAATCGGTGGAATAGTTATTTTACTCGCGATTATTGTTGTATTACTTGTACTTTTGTTCAATAAATAACGAGGGAGAAATATTATTATGATGATTAGTGTAGCAATTGATGGACCAAGTGCGGCAGGTAAATCTACCGTTGCAAAAAGAGTGGCAAAAGAATTAGGCTTTGTCTATGTTGATACAGGTGCAATGTATCGCTGCGTCACTTTATATGCATTAAAGAAAAAAGTAGATTGTAAAGATACTGACGCAGTTATTAAATTATTACCACACATTAAAATTGATTTATGCATTGATGGCAAAGTTTTACTTAATGGCCAAGATGTCACATTAGAAATTAGATCACAAGCAGTTGTTAATAATGTTTCTTATGTCGCAGCTAATAAGGGAGTACGATTATTCCTAGTTGAACTACAAAGAAATATGGCAAAAGATGTTTCAGTAGTAATGGATGGTAGAGATATTGGAACATATGTTCTTCCTGATGCAAACGTCAAGATTTTCCAAATCGCCGATGTTCATGAAAGAGCGAAGAGAAGACATGCTGAAAATTTAGGTAAAGGCATGGAATGCACTTTAGAAGAAGTAGAAAAAGATTTAGAAAGAAGAGATTATATTGATTCTCATCGTGAATTCGCACCACTTACTAAAGCAAAAGATGCAGTTGAAGTAGATACATCTTTATTAACAATTGATGAATCAGTTGATAAGATTATCTCGATTATTAAAGAAAAGGTAGGTTTTAAAGATGAGTAGGGGAGTCGTCGCAATTGTTGGTTCACCTAACGTAGGTAAATCAACTTTATTTAATAGAATCGTCGGAGAAAGATATTCGATCGTTGATGATGAAGCTGGTATTACTAGAGATAGAATATACGCGAAAGCTACATGGTTAACTCAAGAATTTACGCTTATTGATACAGGTGGTATTGAAATTGAAAAAGCACCATTCCAAGTACAAATTAGAGCCCAAGTAGAAATTGCAATTGAAGAAGCAGATGTTATTGTCTATGTTGCAGATGGTAATAAAGGTCTTTCTGGAGACGATAAATTTGCATGTAAAATGCTTTATAAATCAAATAAACCAGTTATTCTTGCGGTAAATAAAATTGATGATATTGATAAGATTTATAACATCAATGAATTCTATGCATTAGGTATTGGTGAACCAATCGCTATTTCATCTTCACATGGTATTGGAGTTGGTGATTTACTTGATAAAATCATTTCTTTATTACCTGAAAAGAAGATTGATACATATGAAAATGCGATTAAGTTCTCTTTAATTGGTCGACCAAATGTTGGTAAATCAAGTTTAACTAACGCTATCTTAGGCCATGATCGAGTAATTGTTTCTAATATTGAAGGAACGACAAGAGATTCGATTGATACTCCATTTGTTAGAGATGAACAACAATATGTAGTTATTGATACTGCTGGTCTAAAGAAACGTGGAAAAATCTATGAAGCTGTTGATAAATACGCGGCTTTAAGAGCTCTCGCGGCAATTGATAGAAGTGATGTTGTATTACTTTTAATCGATGCAAAAGAAGGCATTCAACAACAAGATAAACATGTTGTTGGTTATGCGATGGAAGCAAATAAAGCAATCGTCATCGTTGTTAATAAATGGGATTTAGTCGAACATAATCAAGACTCGATGTCAGAATTTACTAAAAATATTAGAAAAGAATTTAAGTTCTTAGATTATGCACCAGTTGTATTTATTTCCGCGAAAGATCATTCAAGAATTAATACAATCTTCCCTGAAATAATTCAAGCATATACTTCATATAATACTAGAGTTGGTACTTCAGTCTTAAATGATATTATTCAAGACGCTCAAATAGTAAATCCTACTCCAATCTTTAATGGAGGTAGATTAAAGATTTATTTCGCTAACCAAGTATCTGTATGTCCTCCAACATTCATTCTCTTTGTTAATAATCCAGATTATATGCATTTCTCATATCAAAGATATATTGAGAATAGATTAAGAGATAGTTTTGAATTTAAAGGCTCACCTTTAAAAATTCTTGTTAGAGAAAGAAAATAACCACATTATGTGGTTTTTCTTTTACTCTTTTTGAATGTAAGGGCTTTCAAAAAATAAAATTATTGCTTGTATAATAACTACCCTATAAAATTAAAATCACTTAGATCTATTATATTTATATAATAGGAAGGGAGAGTTAATGAAAAATAAAGTTTTAATGCTTTCGTTAATTGCCTTATCTAGTTTAATTGTAGGATGTGGAGGAAATACATCAAGCTCTATAACAAGTAGTTCTAGTAGTGAAAGTGCTTCTAGTTCTTCATCAAGTGAGAAAGTGAATTATTTAATTAATAACTTAACTAAATTACATGATCAACAAGAAAAGAATTATACAATTAAATATGATTCAGGAACTAATGATAAAGCGGATACTGTTTATTGTACAAAGAATGCAATTTATCGTGATGCGAATAACTCAGTAGATATTGCAGGTTATGCTGAAGATGATAACGGCGTATTCATTTTTAGAAAAAATGGTAACAAATTATATAAGGGTGATTATGAATTAGATGATAATGATAATTACATTAAAGACTTATATAGTTTTACTGTTAGTCTAGGTGCTTATAAAGATAAAGTCGCTCCAGTATTTACTTCATTAGATGTAAGTAAATATGAAACTAGCTTATCTAGACCATTCCCTAATAAACCAGATATGATTGAATCAAAAAATAATGATATATGCTATTTCATATTATGCTTAGGATGGGATCAAACGTTCGCAAAAGATGTTACTTGGGCCTATGTTTCATCAACTGAAAATGAAATCACTTATGAATTCCACTCAGATGTTGGTGTTATTCTTAATGTAACAATTTATAATATCGGTACAACCGTAATTGAAGGTGTCGATACTTTATTCAATAATTAATTTATAAATTTAGAAAGAGAGAAAAAAATGAAAAAGAAAATTTTATTAATTGCATGTGCTTCTTTAATTTTTGCACTTCCAACTTTAGCTTCTTGTAGTTCTACTTCTACATCTAGTTCATCACAACAAGAAAGTACTATTGCTACTTTATTAGGAAAATTACGTAATGGTTTTTCTATGGATGGCACAATGTCTGAAACAGCTCATTATTTAACTGGAAGAAACGGAACTGAAACAGGCGCAACTCAAGATACAACTTATTCAGTTCATTATGCTTTTGAAAAAGCAAGTGATCATCCAAGTGCAGAACGTCATATTAAAGGAGAAAGTGGAGACATCGTTAATGATGTTTGTATTGAAGGTGATGATGGTTTCGTTTATTATGCAGATCTAAACTATCAAAACGAAGTTGAATATTATAAAGCAAGCACTTCTTCAAGTTCTGGAATTAACTATGGCTTATTACTCGATAACCCATTTAATTACATCCTCGAAAGTGATTTAACTTTAAAAGAAGGAAAAACATATTCATTAGATTTAAAGAAAGCAAGCTTCTTTACATATCGTACATTAGGTGTTGCTGATACAATTTATGATACTGTTATTGATTCATTTGATATTACTCTTAATGATAATGATACAATTACATTAAATATCGTTCCTCATCAATTAGATAACCAATATTATACTGATTCCTCATATAATAACGTTTATTATAACTTAACATCTACAACTACTTTAACTTTAACAGACATTGGTAATGCCACAGTTACTTTACCAGCTGTAAAAGCTCATAAAGAAGAACATGATCGTTTAGCTTCCGCTTTAGCGAAAATTGGTTCAAATTATACAATCGATCTTACTTATACTGGTATTCAAGTAGGCTATTCAGGTAGTAGGGAAGAAGCAGAATTAAACCATAAATATTATTATACTGATGAAGGTGCATTCATTAAATTCGCTGAAGGAGCAGAAATTGATGCCACTAGTGACGTATTAATTAAATACGATACTGATGGTGATAAAATGATTCCTTATGGATATCATGCTGGAACTAACACTTGGACACAAGCTCAAGGTAATGCACGCTTTAACAACATGGTTGGTTTAAGTAAGAGTGTTATTAAACCTATCGTTAAAGATGTCGCACCTGAATTATTTACATATGATGCAGAATTAAATGCATATGTTATCTGTGATGAATTAAAAACAGTTATTGGTGTCGATTGTTTCGTTCCACCAATTGATGCAGAACTTGACTACTTAGATGGTTATGGAAATTCATGCATTATCTATATGGATGGCGATACTGATAACATTGATAGAATCGTTGTTACAGACTACTTTGATAATTCATTCTTAACTCGTAGTGAATCTTATACAATGAAGATTTCTAATGTAGGAACAACTACTCTTCCATATTCTTTCGGTGATTAATTATGAAGAAAAGATTATTAGTTTCTTTATTAACCTTATCTTCAATCTTCACATTATTCGGATGTAATAATACTTCTAGTGATACTAGTTCATCTTCCTCATCTAGATATGTAGGTCCTACTTCCTCGTCTTCTAGTTCCACTTCTACTTCACAAAGAGAAACTAATGTTTCTAACTTTGGCTATGAAGAAAATACTGATGGAACGTTAACTTTAACTAGTTACCGTTACGATGATAAGACTGAACCAGTAGCTTGTGTAGTACCTTCATCAATTAAAAATAAGACTGTAACTAGCATAGGTGAAAGATGCTTTATGTATGCAAATGGTATTACAAGCATTGAAATTCCTGCAAGTATTACAACTATTCATGAAGCTGCATTCGCTGAATGCTTAACTATTTCACAAATTAAAGTTGCTAGTGACAACCAAAATTATGTTGTTGAAGATGGTATTCTTTATAACAAAGATAAAACTACTTTAGTTTATTGCCCAGTAGAAATTGCTAAGAACATTTCTATGCCTACAAGCGTCACTACAATTGGTGGTTATGCTTTCTATGGTTCTAAATTAAAAGGTAGAATTATTACTTGGAGTCCAAAAGTAACTACAATTGGTGATTATGCTTTCTATAAATCTAATATCACAACTATTACTTTACCTGATTCAGTAACATCTTGTGGAGACGAAGCTTTTGCTTATTCTTATGTTACTAAATTGACATTATCTAAGAATTTAAGTCATATTGGTTCATTATGTCTTACTTTCTTACAACAATTAACATCTCTTACTCTTCCAGGATCATTAAAAGTTATTCCTAATCAATCAGTTTCTAATAATGTTAGATTAGCGACTTTAGTCTTAGAAGAAGGCATTGAAGAAATTGAAGATTCAGCATTCACATATAATAAATTAATTAAAAATGTTACTTTCCCTTCTTCTTTAAGAAAGATTGGTCGTCATGCATGTAACTATTTTGGTTATTTAGAAAACTTAGTCATTCCAGAAGGAGTAGAAGAAATTGGTGATGAAGCATTTATTTATGGTGAAAATCTTGCCACAGTTTCTTTACCATCAACAATAAAAAAGATGGGTGAAGGCGTATTTGCTTATAGCCAAAAACTTCACACAATTACTTTAGATTCTAAAAATACTTCATTTAAATTAGATGATGGTGTTTTATATTCATATGATGGAACTAGACTTCTATGTTATCCTTCTAGACTTGGTAAACCTAACGGAAGTGAAACACCAACTAGAACAAGTTATGAAGTTAAAGAAGGTACTTCTCAAATAGATGCAACCGCATTTGCTTTATCTACTTATTTAAAAACATTATCTTTCCCTTCAACTATTACTAGAGTAGGTTATTCTTGCTTATATCAATCTTCTGTTACTTCTTTAAGTATTGATATGACTGAAAGAGAATGGGAAAAAGTAGAAAAGACTAAAGAAATCGCGACTTCTTCAGATGGAACTACTCAAGTTATGTCCGAATGGGATACTTCTTTCTCCGGAACAATCACTTATAAAAATTAAATGGTTCCATACAATATTTTAAAAATTAAAAAAAGTATCGATATAAGCTCTTTGAGCGATAAAATCGATACTTTTTATTTTGGCTTTAAAGAAAATATATATTAATTGTTATTCTTTTTAGTTATTGTCTTTTAATTAATATTTAAAATTAATTTTCTTAATGATAATTTACTCTTAATTAACTTTGCTCAATATATTATTTTTCAAAAAGGAGGAGGGTTATGTTTAAACTTTATAAAAATTTAACTAAAAAAGATGTATTCTTTGTTATCTTGATTCTTGCTTTAACATTTATGCAAGTATGGTTAACCATGACTATTACTGATTATGTATCAGGAATTATTAAAGCAATTACATATGTTAATTATCATAATAACCTTGATAGTTTTGGCTCATTAGGAACGCTGATTAATTCGATAGGTTGGGAAAATTTAAATGAATATTCAAAAGTAAGAACTAATTTACCAATGATAACTGATGAAGAAACTATCTCAATGATAGTTACTATCGCGAATGCATCAACCTGGGATATATGGTATAACGGACTTATGATGCTTGCTTTAGCCGCGGGTATTATGGTCGTACAAGGATTAATTTCTGTCATTGCTTCTGCCGTTGCAAGTAATCTTTCTACTTCGATTAGAACTAAGTTATATCGAAAAGTTGAAAGCTTATCTTTAGAAGAAATTAATAAATTCTCAACTCCTAGTTTAGTAACTAGAACAACAAATGACGTTCAACAAATTCAAATGGCTAATTTATTAACAATGCGTATGATTTTCGCGGCACCTATTACGGCGATATGGGCTATTATTAAGATTCAAGCTAGTTCATTTGAACTTACTCTCGCAACGGCGATTGCGATAATTGTTTTATTAGTCTTTATTGGTGCGCTCATGTTTATCGCTTTACCTAAATTTAAAAGAATGCAAGTATATGTTGATAAATTAAATTCTTCAACAAGAGAGAACTTAACAGGTGTAAGAGTTATTAGAGCATTTAACGCAGAAAAATATCAAGAAGATAAATTTGATAAAGCTAATACTGACTTTACTAAAGCTCAAATATTTACTGGTAGAATAATGGCTTTACTTTCTCCAGGTATGTCACTTATTTCTTCTGGCTTAACTTTAACAATCTATTGGATTGGTGCTTCTTTAATTAATCAAGGTACTATTGATTATGCGACTGTCTCCTCATTTGTTATGCTTGCAGGTCAAATCGTCATGGCATTCGTCATGCTTATGATGCTTTTCTTACTCGTTCCTCGAGCGATTGTCTCCGCGAAACGTATTAATGAAGTTTTAGATGAAGACATTAGTATTAAAGATAAAGAAGAATGTAAGGAATTTATCGAAGAAGGAAGCGTTGAATTTAATAATGTTTCTTTTAAATATTCAGATGGTAAAGAAAGTGCGATAAGCGATATTTCGTTTAAAGTAAATAAAGGAGAAACTCTCGCGATTATTGGAGGAACTGGAAGCGGAAAAACTACTCTTATTAATTTAATACCTCGTTTATATGAAGTAACATCAGGAGAAGTAAAAGTAAACGGAGTTAATGTAAAAGATGTTTCACAAGAAAAACTAAGAGATACCATTGGTTTTGTTCCTCAAAAAGGTATGTTATTTAAAGGAACTATTAAAGAAAATATTGCTTTAAGTAATCCTTTAATGGATGAAAATAATATTATTGAAGCTAGTAAAGTTGCTTGTGCATATTCGTTTATTAATGAAAAAGAAAAAGGCTTTGATGAAGAAATTTCTCAAGGTGGAAAGAACGTTTCAGGTGGACAAAAACAAAGATTATGTATCGCTCGTGCGGTAGCTAAACATCCTAGCATTTATATCTTTGATGATTCTTTCTCGGCTTTAGATTATAAAACTGATAAAGAAGTTAGAGAAAATTTAAAACAATATGAAAAAGAAGCGACAAAGATTATTGTCGCTCAAAGAATTGGAACTATTATTGATGCAGATCAAATTTTAGTTATTGAAGACGGAAGAATTGTTGGTAAAGGAAAACATGAAGAATTATTAAAGACATGTAAAGAATATCAAGATATTGCTTTATCACAATTATCTAAGGAGGAATTAGGCTTATGAGACCGATGATGAATAAAAATGATCCTAAGGTAAAACCTGATTATAAAAAACTCTTTAAATCCTTACGCCCTTATTATCTAGCGATTATTATTTCTTTTATCTTTATAATCGGTTCAGTATTAATTTCTATTTTTGCTCCTCAAGTT
Source organism: Acutalibacteraceae bacterium (assembly GCA_963610315.1). Lineage (GTDB taxonomy): Bacteria > Bacillota_I > Bacilli_A > RFN20 > CAG-449 > UBA3210. The sequence continues at coordinate 24,177 of CAVDMV010000016.1, read as the reverse complement.
TTAAAAGATTTTACTAACGAGATCGCGAATAATGCCGTCAATAAGACAATTGATATGGATAAGATATTTACTTATGGCATGACTTTAATTGCTATGTATATCGTTAATGCTATTTTAAGTTTTTCATCTTCTTTTATAATGAACGAAGTGACACAAAGATATTCTAGAAGCTTAAGAAAAGAGATTTCTTTAAAAATTAATAGAATGAAATTAAAATATTTTGATTCTCATCCATATGGCGATACTTTATCAATCGTCACTAACGATGTTGATAACATTGCGCAAAACTTACAAAATGGTATATCGATGTTATTCCAATCAATCTTTATGCTTACCGGCGTATTAATCGCGATGTTTGTTACTTCATGGCAAATGTCATGTACGATTCTTATTTCTATTCCTTTAATGGTCATCGCATTAATGATTATTATGAAAAAAGCGATGCCTTTATTTAAACTTAGACAAGATTATACAGGACGCGTTAACGGCATCGTTGAAGAAAATTATTCTGGGCAAAACGTCATTAAATTATTCAATGCGGAAAAGTCACGTGGAGAAAAATTTGATGAAACGAATGAAGATTTACATCAAACGATGTTTAAAGCACAATTCTACGGTGGAATTATGCAACCTATGATGAGTTTTGTTTCCTACTTCTCTTATAGCGCGGTTTTCTTAGTTGGCGGTTTACTCATGGCTTATAATAAAGGTATTAGCTTTGGTACCATTACTGCTTTTACAATGTATGTTAATTTATTCCAAAACCCATTAAGCCAAATCGCTCAAGCGATGAACTCCCTTCAAATGTCAGGTGCGAGTGCGGCGAGAGTATTTACTTTCTTAGAGGAAGAAGAACTTGATGATGAAAAAAATAAGCCATCTTATCTCACTAAAGATAATGTTAAAGGTAAAGTAGAATTTAAAAATGTTAAATTTGGTTATAATGATGAACGTATTATCATCCCTAATTTTTCAATTAAAATTGAACCTGGGATGAAAGTGGCTATCGTTGGACCAACTGGTGCAGGTAAAACAACAATTGTCAATTTACTCATGAGATTCTATGAAGTTAATGAAGGAGATATTCTTATTGATGATATCTCAATTAAAGATATGTCAAGAACTGAACTTAGATCGTTATTTGGGATGGTTTTACAAGATACCTGGATGTTTGAAGGTACATTAAAAGAAAATATCCTCTTTAATAAAGAAGATATCAGTGAAGAAGAATTTAATAAAGTTATTGAAGAAGCTAATTTAAAACATTTCGTTTCGACTTTAGAAGAAAAAGAAAATACTTTCTTAAAAGAAGATTCTTCTTTATCCGCGGGACAAAAACAACTCTTAACAATTGCTCGTGCGATGGTAGAAAACGCTCCTTTATTAATTCTTGATGAAGCAACAAGTAATGTTGATACTAAAACTGAAATACTTGTTCAAGAAGCAATGGATAAATTAACAAAAGGAAGAACTTCATTTGTTATCGCTCATCGATTATCAACAATTAAAAACGCCGATATTATCTTAGTTATGAAAGATGGTAATATTATTGAAACAGGTAATCACGATCAATTAATGGCGATAAATGGAACTTATGCAAGTTTATATAATTCACAATTTATCGAAGAACAAGAATAAAAGCGCCTCGGCGCTTTTATTCATGTCTATCGTCACTATGGTAAACTTCACAGAATCTACCAAGGTAACTAGGCTTTAATCCTTTAATACTTAAGTGTGAGATATCGCCATATCCTTGTAATCTAAATTGTGCGATACCTTCTTGCCTTTCTTCACTAATGAAAGTAGTAATACTACTAGGAGGAGCGAAGAATGAATTTACTAATGCCATATATGGAATATCAGTTAAATGAGATGTTAATAAACTCATCATGCCGAGGTGGCAAAAGAAAACTAAAGTATCTTTATTTTCTTTAGTGACTTTATAGATATGTCCATCACGTTCGTAACCATATTCTTTTAAAATGTTATCAAATGAAGAAATGACTTCATCATATTTTTCTTTGACGTCTGTTCCATTAAAACAAGGATCACAAAAGAACTTATCATCACGAAGATAGAAATTATTATTATTTTTAAAATAAGAAGGATAAAGATCCCATGATAAATTTTGTTCTTTTTTATATGGAACATTGATCTTATAAGAAAATTCTTGTAACCAAGGACAAATTGTTGCTTCATCTGAATGATATTTTAAGACTGCTTGAGATGTTAATATTGCACGTGGAAGAGGAGAAGAAAAAGCTTTAGTATATTCTAAATCTTTTAAATATTCTCCGAGTGCTTCTACTTCTTTAAAGCCAGTAGGAGTAAGTGTTTTATTGACATTATCAGGGTCACCATGTCTAATAATCATAATTCTCATAAAGTATAATCTCCTCATTTCGATAAAATTATAAACTTTTCAGTATAAATAGGTATTAAAAAACAAGTTTTTTTACAAAAATTAATGTGGTTATGATAAGATAATCTTAACGAGGCTCTTTATATGGAAGTAAATAAAATCAAAAAAATGATTAAAACTAAAAATAATAAAGACATTAAGACACAAATCGACTCAATTAAAACAGCCGGAATTATCTTAATGATGATTTTAGTTGCTTTTATTGTCGCAGCCTTGGTTTTAGTTTTTAATAATTTTTCAACTAGAGTACAAGAAGAAATTGAAAGCATTTCAACTACTCGTATTAATAACGCTTCTCGAGAAGTAAAAAATGGTATTGAACTAAGAGTTGATGAAAATTATGAACAATTAAAGACTTACGCATCATTCTTTGGTAATCCTGAAACATATAAATACGAGAATTATGCAACATTAAAAAAAGATTTAAAAGAATATTCTACTCTTTATAATGGATTTGATGTAATTGATGTCATCTATTTAGATGAATCAACATCGACTGTTACTAAAAATACTAGATCTTATAATTCTTTAGATGACTTTAAAAAATATATTGCTTCTTCGGATGAAGGAACATTAGATTTCTTCTTTGATGCATCGAATGAAGAAATCTATTTTGGTTATTCATACGTATTTGAAAATGATCATAATATTAAAGGTATTTTTGGTGCGGCGTATGTTTCAACAATTACTTCATATTTACATTCTGATTTGTACAATAGTTTAACTGCGATTGCTTTAATTGATGTAGATCCTAATACTAAAAATGAAATTATTTCTTTCTATGATAATAAGAATCAAACATCTTCAACGATGAAATATGCAAGCTATTCACAAATGCTCGCGGATTATACTCAAGATAAATCTACTTTTACATTAGATTATATTAAGAATAATGTCTTATCACCAAATAATCCTTCTTCTTCTATTTTATATATAGAAAGTGATGATGATCAATTTGGTTCAACTCAAGTATGCTATATTTCTGATTTATTTACTTATACTGATACTGAACAAGTAGATCATAACTTATCATTAAGAATGGCATTAATTGTTCCTCAATCACAATTATCTTACCAAATTAATTCTTTATATACTGAATCATTGGTAATTGTTTCGATTGTTTTAGGAGTAAGTGCTATTGCTGTTGGCACATTAATTTTCGCAGTATGTAGTATCGTGATTAAACAAAAGAAATATGCCGCGTATGATGATAATACTGGCTTATTAAATATCACATCATTTAAACGTGATGCGGAAATTATTATTCGTCAAAATCAAGAAACTAAATTTGCTTTAATTTACATAACCATCATGAAGTATCATTTTTTAAGACAAATCTATGATGCTGAATATGTCGATGGTCTTATCGCGGCAATCGGTCAAGAAATTAAAACTAATTTCCCTAATGGATTAAACGCAATTGAAGATCGAAATAAATTTATTGTTCTTATTCCTTTTGAAGAGAAGAAGGATATTATTGATAAAATTACTGCTTTCCAAAACTATATGAACGTATTTAAATATCGTGATATTCACGGTGTTGAACTTAGCTATGGTATTAAACGCACTTCATTTGAAACGATGACTTCTATTGATAAAATAATAGAATCTGCGACTCTTGCAAGTAAATATATTCAATACGACTATACTAAGACTAACTATAATTTCTACAATGCAGAATTAGACCGCATTGAAAAAGGTAATGCGGAAATTGAATTAAAAGCTCAACAAGCACTTGATGAAGGTCGTTTTGAAGTTTTCTATCAACTTAAGAGAGATATTTCTAAAGATGAATGGATTGGTTCAGAAGCTCTTGTTAGATGGAGAGATAGTGATGGAAAATTAATTCCACCTGGACAATTTATTCCTATTTTTGAAGAAAATGGCTTTATTGTTCAAATTGATACATATGTTTTTGAAAATGTTTGTAAGCAACTAAGAGAAATGATTAATAATGGCATTAAAGTTGTTCCAGTAAGCGTCAACCTTTCTAAGAAACACTTTAGAGACTTAAATTTTATCAATGTATATGAAGATATTGTAAATGAATATAATATTCCTCATGAACTAATTGAATTTGAAATTACTGAAGGATTGTTATTTGAAAATATTAATGTCTTTAAAAGATTTATTGGAATCGCTCATTCTCGTGGCTATAAATGCTCGATGGATGATTTTGGATCAGGATATTCTTCTTTAAATATCATTTCAGAATTAGATTTTGATGCGATTAAGATTGATCAAAGATTCTTTAGAAACTCAAATGGATTTACTGAAGAAAGTAAAATCATTATTTCAAGTATTATTTCTTTATGTCATAAACTGGGTAAGAAAGTTATTGCTGAAGGAGCAGAAGAATTTGAGCAAGTTAAATTCTTAAAGAATAATGAATGTGACATTATTCAAAGTTATTATTACAGTAAGCCTATTCCTTATAATGAATATAAAGAAAAATTGAATAGTCAAAATTAATATAGAAGATGTAATTTAAGGTAAATTTAAGTTACATCTTTTTTATGGTTTTTAAAAAAGATGTAAACGCTTTCTAAAACAAAAAATCAAAAATTTTTTAATTTTTTTGTTGCATATCACTAAAAGTTGCATATAATTAAATCAATATTTAAAGAAGTGGCCAAGACCACATTAAATATTTTTATTAAAAACTGGTTAATGAAGGGTAGAACTTATTCATAAGATAAAAGTTCAGTTAACCTATTTGGATGAAATCCAAAACTGTAGCAAATAACTAATATAATATAAGGGATAGTAGAGATATACTATAGTTTTTGAATATCATTTTTTCACCCTAGAGAGGATAATAATTATGAAAACAAAGAAAACTTTATTACTCACATTAGCAGCATTTGGTTTATTATCAGTTGTTGCTTCGTGTGGTGGAACTACTAGTGATTCTTCTTCATCTAGCAGCGGTTCCGACACAGCAGGACATTGGACAGATGATGGTGTTCAACACACATTAAATTCCTATGTCAGCGTTTCTCCATCTAACTGGAATCAATTAACTTACCAAGATAATAACGATACAGAAATTCTTTCTTATTGTGTAAGTTCATTCTTCGAATTTGATTATAAGTTAGACGCGAATGGTGATCCAGTTGAAGGCTCTTACACAGTTAAATATTCAGCAGCAAAAGCTTTAGAAGATGTTTCTGCAGATTATGCTGGTAAATATGGTTTACCAAGCGATGCAGCAAAAGGTGATTCTAGAGCATTCAAAATTACATTAAGAGATGATTTAAAATGGGATGATGGAACAAAGATTACCGCAGAAGACTTCGTTTATTCAATGAAGGAACAATTAAACCCATTATTCAAAAACTATCGTGCTGACTCATACTATGTTGGCTCAACAGTTATCCATAATGCACAAAATTATGTTTACCAAGGAACTTCAGCATTAGCAGATTTCTTTGATAGTGTGCCTTCTGATGTTAGCGGATATCCATCTTTAACTGGTGAAGACTTTACTAAAGATGGTGATGGTTACTATTCTTATAAAGGAGAAGCAGTTTATGTTAACGCTAATGACGGTGGTAACTGGGGTACTGCTCTTACTAAATATATTGCAGCATATGCAAAATCATATCCAAGCGTATTTGGCGTTTTAGCTGATGCAATGGATGCTAATGGTTACATTAAAATTAACGATACTACTTTAAAAGCTGTTCAAGACGCAATTGCTATGTTACATGGTTATGCTGATGTTGCTGCTTATGCTGCTGCTGACGCTGGAACATATGCTTACGTTGAATGTGAAGAAATGTTTAAAGTAATGAGAGAATATGCAGCAATGGATTTCTCAGAAGTAGGTATCTTTAAAGGATCAAGTGACAACGAATTAGTTATCGTCTTAGATAAAGCATTAAATTTATTAAATGAAGATGGTTCATTAAATTACCGTGCTGCTTATAACATGAATTCATTACCATTAGTAAAGAAATCTTTATATGAATCATGTAAAGTTGCTCCTACTACAGATGGCGGCTTATGGACAACAACATATAATACAACACTAGAAAAATCAGCTTCTTGGGGACCATATAAATTAACAGGATTTAGACAAGACCAATCATTCACTCTTGAAAGAAATACAAATTGGTTCGGCTATCAAGAAACATGTGATCTCTACGGCGGTAAATACGAAACAGACACAATTTATAATAGAGTTATCCCTGAATGGAATACAGCTTTCTTAGCATTCCAAAAAGGTGAAATTGACTCAGTTGGCATTGACCCATCAGTTGCTTCAACTTATAAAGGTAGTGAACAAGCGATCTTTACACCAAGCGATTTCGTTGGTTCATTACAATTACAATCAAGCAAAGAAGCATTAAAAAAGAGAGAATCTGCTGGAGTAAATAAGACATTATTATCTTACGAAAAATTTAGAAAAGCATTATCTCTTTCTATCGATAGAGCGGATTTCGCAAGTGAATGTACAACATCTTCATTACCAGGTTTTGGTCTATTTAACTCAATGCATTATTCAGATGTTGAAAATGGTGTAGCATATAGAACAACAGATTCAGCAAAGAAAACATTATGCGATGTCTATGGTGTTGATACATCAAAATATGATTCATTATCAGATGCAGAAGAATCAATCACAGGCTATAACTTAAGTTTAGCTAAACAATATCTTACTGAAGCAATTACTGAAGCAAAAGCAGCTGGTGATTTCCACGATGGTGATAAAGTAGCATTAGAAATGGGTACTGGTACTGTTAATGAATCTACTACAAGAATTAAAAATAACATTTTAAAGCACTGGACAAAATTAGTCGAAGGTACTGAACTCGAAGGAAAATTAGAAGTTGAATTAAAAGATAAAGGTTCATCTTGGTCTAAAGACTTTAGAAGTGGTGGCTATGATGTTTGTATTGGTGGTTGGACTGGTGCAGCATGGGATCCAGGCTACTTCTTACTTGCTTACTTAAGCCCAGATTATATGTATTCAGCAGCATGGGATACATCTAGTGCAATGTTAACATTCCAATTATCAGATCATACAATTCAACCAAGAGAAGAAACAAAATCATTAATGGATTGGTATGATATCTTAAATGGTGAATGGGGTAGCGGTAACTTAAGTGAAGACCTAAGAGCTGAATTAATTGCAGCACTTGAAAAAGAAATCTTAAATGTTTGTTACACTGTTCCTCTATATAATAGCTATAGTGCTTCATTAATCTCATATAAGATTGAATACAAATCAAGAGATTATAACACATTTATGTCTTACGGCGGAATTGAATATATGACATATAACTATTCTGATGCAGATTGGTCAACATATGTTAAAAAAGCTGGTGGTACAATTGATTATACAAAAGGTAAATAATTAATTAAATTTGCTTTATAATTATGTGGAATAGCCAAAATTCTTGACTATTCCACTTTTATACTTATAAGAAAGGAAGGTTGGATAAATATGTACATGTTTAAATATATATTAAAGAGACTTGGGTTAATGCTCATCACTTTCTTTATCATTGAAATCATATGTTTCGTATTAATCAAACTATTACCAATTACTATTGATGTTTCAATTGGTAAAGATGCAGAAATTTTAAAACTTCAATTTGAAGCTAGAGGATATTATGACCCTATCCCAGTTCAATTCTTTAATTATATTAAACGAATTGTTACACAAGGTGACTTTGGTATTTTTGTTAATGTCCCACAATATAGAACAAAGAGTGTTTGGGAAATTTTCATTAGTAAATTACCTCCAACAGTCTTAATTAACGTTTATTCAACTTTAATTGCGGTCCCAGTAGGTATTGGTTTAGGTATCTGGGCTGCTTTAAAAAAGAACAAATTAACTGACCATATCATCTCTACTGGTGTTATGATTTTCATTTCAGTTCCAAGCTTTGTTTATGCATTCTTAGTACAATATATTTTCTGTTTTAAATTAGGTTGGTTCCCATTACAAATGAGTGATGGCACAAACTATTTTGATTGGAGCGTATTCGTATCTATGATTCCTGCGGTTATCTCATTATCATTCGGTTCAATTGCAGGATATGCTCGTTTCACTCGTGCGGAACTTTGTGAAGTTTTAACAAATGAATACATGTTGCTTGCGAGAACTAAAGGTTTAACTAAAGCTCAAGCTACAGTTCACCACGCATTAAGAAATGCGATGGTACCTATTTTCCCAAGCATTATCGCAGAATTTGTCGGAGTCTTATCAGGCTCACTTGTCATTGAAAAGATTTTCTCAATTCCAGGTGTTGGTGGCTTATACTTAACTGCGATTACATATCAAGATTATGACTCATTTATGTTATTATCTGGATTCTATATCTTAATTGGATTAACCGCAGGTATCATTGTTGATATCTCTTATGGTATTATCGATCCAAGAATTAGAATGGGGGCGAAGTAATTATGAAACCAAGTGAATATAAAATTTCTAGTGAAAAGTTCGTTTTAGCTAATAAAGATGGCAGAATGCACGATAAAGAATTAGATACTAAACCAGTTGGATACTTTAAAGATGCTTTCAATCGTTTCAAGAAAAACAAAGCTAGTATTGTCGCAGCGGTTATTATTGGTATTTTAATTTTATTCTCAATTATTGGACCATTCGTTACTCCATATAAAGTTTCTGATCGTGATGCATATTTTGCATATTGCTTACCAAAGAGTCACTTATCTATGGCTACTGGTTGGAATTTCTGGGATGGTTGTGAATCCGTAGATGTTAACTATCAAGAATATCTAAAATATAAAGCAATGGGTGAAGAAACAGGCCGTTCACCAATTAAAAATGGTGATTATACTGTTGTTACAACTACTGACGGAAATGGTTCTACTTCAACTAAATATAGAATAAGAAGAGATTCTTATTATAAAACTGGTGTAATTTATAAAGATTTAACTGAAGAAGAATATTTATCTTTACAATCTTATCAAGATACAAATAAGATTCAAGTTATCTATCCAGCTTTAGAAAGATCAAACAATGATTCAACTTTAGGTCAAACAGATAAAACTGATGCAAACTTCTGGTATAAAACAAAAGTTGTATCTGGTCTAACAACTGCAGTTTTAGATGCAAATGGAAACTTCCAAAATGTATATAGAACCGTAACTATTAGAGATGGCGTAAGAACTGATAAGTACAATTCTACAATGAGAGTTGAAGGCGATGAACAATTATATGCTTACGCGAAAATGACTTATTCTACTACCGGTGATGTTTCTTATAGAGTTAGAGTCTCATATTATGATTATTATATTTATTATCATACAGCAGTATTAAAAGATAGAATTACTCAACCAGTATTTATCTTTGGTACTACTTCTTCTGGACAAGATATTTTTACTGCATTAAGTAATGGTGCTAGATTCTCTTTCGCTCTTGCAATTGTTGTTTCAACTGTTAACTTATTAGTTGGTGCGATTTACGGCGCGATTGAAGGTTATTACGGCGGAAGAATTGACTTAATCATGGAAAGATTTTCTGATATTTTATCTGCGGTTCCATTCATGATCGTCATCACTTTATTAAAATATCATATGGATGCTAACCAAGTAGTCATTCTACTAATTGCGTTCTTCTTAACGGGATGGATTTCTATGGCGGGAAGAACTCGTATGCAATTCTATCGTTTCAAAAATCAAGAATATGTTCTTGCTGCTAGAACATTAGGTGCTTCAGATAAACGTATTATGTTTAAACATATTTTCCCTAATGCTTTAGGTACATTAGTTACAAGCTGTGTCTTAGTTATCCCAGGAACTATCTTCTCTGAAACAAGTTTATCATATTTAGGAATTATTAATCTTGATGATGGTAACATTACTTCAGTTGGTACATTACTCGCGAATGCACAAGCTTACTTAGTTACTTACCCTTACATGATTGTATTCCCATCAGTATTTATTTCATTATTAATGTTAAGTTTTAACTTATTCGGTAATGGTCTTCGTGATGCGTTTAACCCATCACTAAGAGGAAGTGAGGATTAATTTATGGAAAAGAAATTAGAAGTAAAAGATCTTCAAATATCTTTTAGAACTCAAAACGGTACAGTTAAAGCTGTTAGAGATATCTCATTTGATTTATATAAAGGTGAAACTCTCGCGATAGTTGGTGAATCTGGTTCTGGTAAATCAGTTACAAGTAAAGCTATTATTGGTATTCTAGCTAATAACGCGATTGTCGAAGGTGGAGAAATCCTTTACGATGGACAAGATTTATTAAAAATTTCTGAAGAATATTTCCACAAGATTCGTGGAGATAAAATTTCAATGATTTTCCAAGATCCTATGTCAAGTTTAAACCCAATTGTTACAGTTGGTAAACAACTTACAGAAGCGATGATTTTAAAAGGAAAATTAAGTCAAAAAGAATCAAAAAATAATTTCAATACTAAATTAAAATTATTAAATAAATACATGGATTTATCTTCTAATGAAAAAGAAGAAAAGTATGCTTCATATTGTGATACTTTTAATAAATTCTGTATTAAAGGTAATGAACTCGAAAACAAATATAACCTTGCATATGAATTCGCAGTTCAAATTGTCTTAGATATTGACGATGCGTTATTCTTAATTTCTAAGAATCAAAAAATTGATTTAAAGGTTACTGCACGTAAGATTTTAAAACAATTCAAAAAGACTTTTGTTCCTCATCTAGTAGATGAAACAGAAGAAAATAAAAAACTTTGTGACGATTTATTCGCAGTTACAAAAGAAACTAATAAAGAAGATTTTACTTCATTATTAAATAAAGTAAAAGAAGTAGTAGTTAACGCTCAAAATAAAACAAAAGTTGATTATTTCGCTTTAGGTTATTATTTATTAAAGAATCCTAATTATGATTACGTCAATGTAAAAGAAGAAGAATTAAATAAAATTACTTTCGAAGCATTAAATAAAGAATTCCTTGAAGACTTTACTGCTCTTGCTGAAAAAGGTGTCTCTGTTAGCCATTTCTCATCAATTAGTTCTAAAAAATTAACATTAGAAGAAATTTCAAAAGCAAAAGAATATTTCTCACAAGAAAAGATTGATTATAAGGAATCTAAAAAAATCGCAAAAGAATTAACTAAAAAAGTTAATGATTCAATTGACCTTTTAGATATTAAGAAAGAATCAACTGAATATTGCTTTGGATTAACTATTTCTCATGCGATTGAAACTTATTTTAAAGGTTTAATCTCTAATCCAAAAGCACAAAAGAAATATGACAAGAACTTAGCTAAATATAACGCATTAATTGAAAAGGGCAAAAAACCAACATGGAAAGTTGTTCCTCCTACATTAGTTAACCTAGATTTAGCAAAAGAAAATATTGTTAAAGTACTTGAAGGTGTTGAAAAGTTCTATAATAAAGCAATTGAAAATTATAAGAACCATGATGCTAAAAAAGCGACAACAGAATTAATTGCCTTCTTTAAAGAACAAGCATCAAAAGCTGTTTATAGAGTAACTAAGAGTATGGCAAAAGCAAAAGCTTTAAAATTACTCGAAGAAGTTGGCATTCCAGAACCTGCCGTTAGATTTAAACAATATCCATTTGAATTCTCAGGTGGTATGAGACAAAGAATTGTTATTGCAATCGCTTTAAGCGCAAACCCAGATATTCTTATTTGTGATGAACCAACAACTGCTCTTGACGTCACAATTCAATCTCAAATTCTTGAACTTATTAATAAGATTAAGAAAGAAAGAAACTTATCAGTAATCTTCATTACTCACGACTTAGGTGTTGTTGCGATGATGGCAGATAGAATCGCAGTTATGTATGCTGGTAAGATTGTTGAATACGGTACAAGTGAAGATATCTTCTATGATCCTAAACATCCATATACTTGGGCATTACTTTCATCTATGCCTGACTTAGATACTAAAGAAAAACTAGAAGCTATTCCTGGTACTCCACCAAATATGATTTTCCCTCCAAAGGGTGATGCATTCGCGGATAGAAATAAGTATGCTCTTGAAATTGATTTTGAAGAACAACCTCCTCTATTTGAAGTAAGCGAAACTCATTATGCTGCAACTTGGTTATTACATCCAAATGCACCAAAAATCAACCCTCCAAAGGTTATTACTGATCGTATTGAAAGAATGAAAAAGAAGGTGACTGAAGATGGAAAATAATAAAGAAGTATTATTAAAAGTTGATCATCTTGAACAATATTTCAAGATGGGTAAAGGCTACCTAAAAGCAGTCGATGATGTATCTTTTGACATTTATAAAGGTGAAGTCTTTGGTCTAGTTGGTGAATCAGGCTGTGGAAAAACTACAACTGGTAGATCAATTATTCGTTTATACGATATAACCGGAGGAAGCGTTTATTTTGATGGTGTTAGAATCGCGGCAGGTGTTAACGAATATAAAAATAAAATTAAAGAAGCAAAGAAAGAATTAAAAGCTCTTAAACAAAGAACGCTTGATAATTCAGTTGAATCTAATGGAAAATCAATCTCTGACGAAAAAGAAAAAAGAGTAGAAGAACTTTATAAAATCATTGAAGAAAATACTTTAGAGATGAGAAAAGCAAAATACGATCACAAAAATTGTGATAAGGAATACGCTCAAAAAGAAGTCGAAAAAGTAAAGAAAGAATATGATGAAAAGATCGCATCTGAAAGTGATCCAGCTAAAAAGAATGAATTAATGATCGAAGCAAAAAAAGCAATTAGATATGCAAAAAAAGCTCGTATTACCACTAACATTCAAATGATTTTCCAAGATCCTATCGCTTCTCTAGATCCACGTATGACAGTTCATGATATTATCGCAGAAGGACTTATTATCCGTGGTGAAAAAGATAAAAAGAAGATTGATGAAGAAGTCTATCGAGTTCTTGAACTCGTCGGACTTGTAAGAGAACACGCTTCAAGATATCCACATGAATTCTCTGGTGGTCAACGTCAAAGAATTGGTATCGCAAGAGCGATTATCTTAAATCCTCAATTAATCATCGCAGACGAACCTGTTTCTGCGCTAGATGTCTCTATTCAAGCTCAAGTTATTAACTTGTTAAATGAATTAAGAGACAAAATGGGTTTAACAACTTTATTCATCGCACATGACTTATCCGTTGTTAAATATTTCTCAGATCGTATTGCAGTTATGTATTTTGGTAAGATTGTTGAACTTGCAACATCCGATGAATTATTCGCTCATCCATTACATCCATATACTCAATCATTATTATCTGCGATTCCTCTCCCTGATCCTCATTTTGAAAAGAAGAGAAAGAGAGTTACATACAATCCTTTAATCGCTCATGATTATTCTAATGAAAAACCATCATTAAGAGAAATTGCACCTGGACACTTTGTCTATTGCAATAGCGAAGAAGAAGCTAAATACAAAGAACAAATAAAAAAATAACAGGAGATTTAAATGAAAAGATACCTAAGATACATTATTACATTATTAATTGGACTAGCTTGTGCTTTTCTTATTTGTGTGTTCAAAGGTATCTTTTCTTCTACATCTATTAATGATGTGTTCCATATTTTAACTGATGCATTCTTTGTTCCTGGGGTAATATTAATTTGCTTCGGGGTATTAATTATCGCGACAAACGGAGGCACATTTGATATGCTTTCTTACGGCGTAATTATGTTTATTAGTTTATTTAATAAGGGAACAGAAAGAAAATATAAAACATTCTACGATTATAAAGAAGCAAAGAAAGACCGTAAAGGTGGATTTGGTTATTTATTAATTGATGGATGTATACTTACTGCTATCTCGATGATTTTCTTACTAATGTGGTTTAAAACTAAATAAATAGTATTGAATGAATATTGTTGGCTCTCTAAAATTAGAGAGCCTTTTTTAATTATGTATTTTTCTAAACAAGTATAAAATTTATAAAATATAGGAAAAGTTAATTTTTTTAATTCTTTTATTGTTTTTGTGAGTGATATGTATATATATTTGGCGTGTATCACCGTTAATAATGCATTTTTCATTATCTGGTAAAAGAAAGATTTATATCTTGAGATATGGATAAAATGTAAATAGTAAAACTAAAAGACCTCACTAGATTCCTCGGCGGTGAGTATGAAATAAAAAAATAACTAAATTTAATAATATTTTTATTTGTAATCTATATAGTTTAGTGATAAAATCTAAAAAATCAAAATAAATCTTAAGGACTTATGCCTCTTATCTTTTACTCGATTATATTACGAGGAGACTTATAAAATGAAAAAATTACAATTATTAACATTATCGTCCATTACTATTTTATCTATTTTAATGGGCGGAGCTTTCTCTTCTTGCGCTTCAGAAACTTCTTCTTCAGTAAGTTCGTCAAGTGAAAGTACTTCTTCAGTCACACCAAGTTCATCATCTTCATCATCAAGTGAAGTTATTGATGGCCATTTTGATATGTGGACTGACGCACAAAAAGCATTAATTGAAAAATACTGTGGTGAAGTATTACCTTATCCAGTAGGTTTAGTCGATAGCAATTTAAAAGTTGAAGAAATTACTAGTGACGATTATTCTTATTTACAAATTTCTGATACAAGCGCATCATTTACTTTAAAAGATTATTATAAATCAGTCGAAAACTTTGGTTGGAATACTATTAAAGGTTATAATGGTGAAGCAGCACAATTAAATGGTGGAACTGAATATTATGAAATCACTAAAAAAGCAAGCGTTAGAAATAAAGGCTATGAATTAATTTATTTCCACGCAGAAGAAGAAAAAGATGAAGAAGGTAACGTTACTTCTACTGCAGGTAATATCTTAAGATGCCATAATGATTTAGTTTCATTTGAAAGTGCCGACAGTGAATATTCAGAAGACAATCTAACTGATATGCAATATGCGACAACAACGACATCTTTACCTTTCCTTAAGATGGGTGGACAAAATCAAATTGGTATAACTGACGCGAATACCTTCGTAGTCATTGATTATTACGTTTATGATTATTCTAAAGATAACGCGGATATCTTAATTAAGAATGGCTTTACTTTAGATGATGAATTAAGTAAAGAATATAATTCTTACATCTTACATAAAACATTAGAAGATGGCTCAACTATTGATGCACAAATCTATTATTTCCAAGGTAATAATGCTTACTTTACTTATTCACCTAATACTTATGAAGGTTCTGCTTGGCCTAGTGAACTCGTCGCTCAAATTAAAACTAAAACTGGTGTAGAAGTTCCTCAATTTGAAATCGCTGACGGTGGAAAATATTACGCTTATGAAAAGAATGGTGAATATTATATCTATACTCTTTCATTAAAAGACGGATACGATTATGAATATTATGGTGAAGTTGAATTACAAAATCCTGTTTTAACTTGGAATGAAAAGATTTCTTTCTCATATATGTTCTTATCTAATGATGATTATGAAAACGTTGGCTATTTAGTTTCTATTACAACTAGTGAAGCGAAGTCTACTTTTGTTACTTCTTGGCCAACTGATCTTATTTCTAGTACCATCACTGATGTATTGAAGGTTAACGGAATTACATTACCTACATTTAGTGAAGACTACTTACCTCATAAAGAAATGAATATTAAATATACTTTAAAAGGTCAAGATTACTACGAAAAATATTATTTAGCTTACTTAGAAGATATTACTTCTTTCCCAGAAGATTATAATTTAAGTGAAGATGCCACTGAAGAACAAATCGAAGCAAAAGCAAAAGAACTTGCTTTACTTGAAATGGGCTTAAGCTTATCAGTCTATGATGAGAATGGTGCTTTCTACAAAGCTTATGCAGAAGCATTTAGAAACTTAGGATGGTACGAAAACTATACTTATGAAGATGATTTATATTTTGAAGATCCAACTGGTGCATTAATGGTCACATTCACTATGACTCAAGATCCTAACTGGGATTATGTAGGTAAAACAACTGTTACTTTCTCAATTGGATCAGGAGAAGTTCATACTCCAGAATTCTATTTTGAAAGTGAAGAAGTTTCAGTCGGTATTGGTTATGATTCTACCTTAACTGTTTATAAGAGCATGTTACCTTATGAAGTTACTTATTCTTCTAGTGATACTACTGGAAACATTACAGTTGATGAAAATGGTAAAGTAAGTGTTAAAGAAGGTACAGCTGAAGGAACAACTGCAACTATTACTGCAACAATTTCTATTCCTGGAGAAGAACCTTTAACAACTACTTGTGAAGTAACTGCAGTTACATTAAAAGGATATACTTCAGCAAAAACTAAAGAAGCAATTGAAGCTCTTCTTGATGGCGCAGGTTATGCTTATAACGCAAGTGAAAAAACAAATGAATGGGATGAAACTCAATATAATATTGATGTTAATTTAGGAAGCGCAAGTGTAGAAGATGTAAAAGGATTTGTTACTGGTTCATTAATTCCTGAAGACTTTGAAGTCTTAAAAGAAATTAATGATGATGGTGATGAAGTTGATTCAACTTGGTATGATAACGAATATGTTATCGATGAAGAAAATGATATTTCTGTCGAATGCGAAAGTATTGTTTATTCAGTAGATAATCCTATTGAATTATATCTTGATTATGGATTTAGCTACGGCGTTATTATTAGATATCATGTCTACGCTCAAGACGGCGCGACACATTTAGTAATCGAAGTATTAAATTTCTAATTACAATAAGAAAAGCATAATAAAAACCAGATGCAAATCTGGTTTTTATTATGAAAAAAAGCACCGAAGTGCTTAATAATCAATACCGTTTAAATGTCTCGATAAGACGGCTAGAGAAGACGCCATATTTTCATTTTGAACAATAATTCCTTCTGGAACAGAAAGAATGATTGGAGCAAAATTCCAAATAGCTTTAATGCCAGCTTCAACTAGTTCGTTACATACGTCTTGAGCTGCGTCACTTGGGACTGTAATAATACCGATTTTAACATCGTTTTCACTTATAGATTTACTAAGTGAACTTAATGGAGAAACCTTTATACCTTTAATTTCATTTCCGACTACGCCAGAAGCGCTATCAAAGGCTTCAATGATTTCTAGACCATAGTCTTTAAATCCTTTATAACCAAGTAAAGCTTTGCCTAAAGAACCGACACCAACTAAGACAGCTTTATCAATTCTTCCACAGCCTAAATAGTCTTGAATATCAGTGATAAGTTCAATGATATCATAACCGACTTTAGGCTTGCCGCCGAGTTTAGAAGCCGTTGCTAGATCTTTTCTAACTTGGACATCATTAAGGCCTAATTCTTTAGCGATTTGACTAGATGAAATAGAAATTTCACCTTCTTGTTGTTTTCTTTTTAAGACATTTAAATAAAAAGGTAGTCGTTTTAATGTTGATTTTGATGCGTTTTCATTCATATATATTACCTCTTAGTAATATGATATTATTTTACCGATATATTTTCAACGATTTATTGTATACAAGTTTTAAAAAGGAAATATAAAATATATTTAATGTTTTATTTGTCGTTTTCTATTATACTTATGAAGAGGAATTTGTATGAGTCTAAGAAAGAAAATCTTTATTGTAATACTAACTGGCGTTTTAGTCCTTTTACTTGACTATATTGTTGTCTTAGTCTCTTTAATGATATGGTTTCCTAATAAAGGTTTTTATACGAATAATTTAATTACTCTTAATGCTTTAGTACCAATTACTTTTGTATATATTTTATGTGTAATAATTATTTGTTTTTCTTTCTATAAATTAGATAAAAAGAATAAAGAAGCAATAGAAAAATATAAACTTGTTAAGAAAGAAAATATCTATACAAATAAAATAAATGAAGATTTTATTTCGGTAATATCAAAAGGCAAAAGAGTTGCTTTTAAATTTAATTTAACAAAAGATTTAATCTTAGATAATGATATTATTGATAATAAATTTGGTTTAAGTATTTTAAAACGTTATGGGTTAGATAATAATGCCTCATTAAGCGCTTTTTTTAATAAAATGAATTCATATATCATCATTGATGATAAACACCTTAAAAAGCTTACTTATGAAGATATAGTCAATTATTTTTTAACAAATGAAGAGAAGAGTTATTGCTTTACTTCTAAAATAATTGATATTGAAGGTAATGAGGTAATTAGTAAAAATGAAATCATTCTTTTTAAAGATATTAATGGAGAAATATTAGGTTTATTTACTACTGATGATGTAACAACTAATAACACTAATTTACTCGCTCAAGTGAATTATGTTCAAAACATGGATAAATCAATCGCGACAGTTATGTCTTATACTTATATAAGAGTTTTTAAATTATTTATCGACTTTAACCTCATGCAGATCATTTATGATAAAGATAGAGATATTGATCCTTATCTATTAGAGAATTTTAATAATTTTATTGAATCAGAATTGGGTTTTGTTAAACAATCTAACAAGAAGAAAATAGAAAAATATCTTGATCCTCTTCGCTTAAAAGATGATTTTGAAAATAACAAATTTAATACTTCATCAACTTATGAATATAAGAGTGAATTTCATCGAATTGGTATTATGTACGTGCTTGAAGAAGATAAGAAAGTGGCTTATATATTAATTCGTGATGTTACTAAAGAAATAGAAGAAACAAAAAAGCAGAATGAATTAAATTTAAAGCTCAATGAGGCGGCTAAAAAAGAATCTCAATATCTTGAATATCTTTTATCTAGTTCTTGTTTTAATTTAAATGTTAATCTTAGTAAAAATAAAGTTATTTACTTATCTAAATTTGTCTTTGATGAAAAAGAAGTCACAATCTTTAATTCATTAGACAAAGATAAATCAACGTTTACTGATTATATTGTTCTTGCAGGGAAATATGTTAATAAAGATTATAAAGAAAAATACGATACTTTATTTAACATTAATAAATTATTAGTTGCTTATAACAATCAAATAAATGTTATTGAAGATGAAATCTTATTTAATTATCATACTAAAGAAAAATTATTCATTCGGATAAGCGTCATTCTCAATATGAATTTTGAAACAGGAAATCTTGAATGCTTAGTTGCTTGTTATGATGTTACAAAGAGTCGTTTATTCTTAGATAAACAAAAAGAAGTTCTTAAAGAAGCTTTTATAAAAGCAAAAGAATCTTCTTTAGTTAAAACTAAATTCTTATCAAATGTCTCGCATGATATTAAAACGCCGTTAAATGCCATTATTGGAATGAATCAAATCGCTCGTGACAATGTCACGAATAAAGAAGTTGTCTTAGATGCTTTAGATAAGATTAGTGTATCTAGTCAACACCTATTAAAGATGGTTAATGAAATCTTAACTTTAAGTTCTTTAGAAGCTAATAAATTAACTTTACATGAAGAAAAGATATCATTAGAAACGTCAATTTCTACATTTAAAGAAATGGCGATAGGTCAAAACGCAATTAAGCAATTAAAGATGAATTTTGATGTTAAAACGAATTATAAAGAAGATATTTTAGTCGATGAAACTAAACTTAATAATGCTCTAATTAATATCGTTAATAACGCGATTAAATATACTCCAACAGGTGGAGAAATAAATATTAGAATTGAAGAAAAAGAATCTAAATTTAATGAATATATTCATTTAGAGTATATAATATCTGATAATGGTATCGGGATGAGTGAAGAATTTATTAAGAAGTTATTCATTCCTTTTGAAAGAGAAGTTAATGAAAAAAACTCAAAAATAAGTGGAACTGGTATTGGCTTATCCATTACTAAAGCTACATTAGATTTAATGAAAGGTAGTATTGAAGTTAATTCTAAAGTTGGTAAAGGAACAACATTTAAAGTCGGAGTCGATGTAAAGAAGGCTATTAATGTCTCTAACGAAGAAGAAACGTTTAATATCGAAGGGATGAAAATATTAATTGTTGATGATAATTTAATGAATCAAGAAATCCTTGTTAAAAACTTAAATTCATTAGGTGCGATAACTTCTTGTTTACAAGATGGTAATGAATTTGTTAATTTTATTAAGGACAATCCGAATAGTGATATCGATTTAGTTCTTTGCGATATTAAAATGCCTGTTTTAGATGGATGGGAAGCTTGCAAAATTATTCGATCACTTGATAGTGAATTCGCAAGAAATGTTAAAATTATCGCCTTAAGCGCGAACGCTTATGAAAGTGACATTGCTCATTCTATCGAAGTAGGAATGAATGGTTATGTAACTAAACCAGTATTAAAAAAAGAGTTACTAAAAGAAATTAAAAAAGTATGTGGAGGTAAATAAGTATGAAACAATATTTAGATTTAGCTAGATATGTTCTTGATCATGGTCAAGTAAAAAAAGACCGTACTGGAACAGGAACAATCTCAGTTTTTGGTTATCAATTTAGATGTGATTTAAGTGAAGGATTTCCTTTACTTACCACTAAGAAAGTCTTTTATAGAGGTATCTTAGGCGAATTATTATGGATTATTTCTGGTTCAACTAATATTAAACCTTTAGTCGACCAAAATATTAAAATTTGGAATGATTGGCCATATAAAGCTTATACTGAATGTCCTGAATATCAAGGTGAAACAATGGAAGAATTCATCCAAAAGATTAAAGATGATGACGAGTTCGCGGCAAAATATGGTGAACTTGGTCCAGTATATGGTAAACAATGGAGAGATTTCTTTGGTGTTGATCAATTATTAAATGTTGAAAAATCGATTAAAGAAAATCCTTTCTCAAGAAGACATATTATTTGTGCATGGAACCCTAAAGAAGTTGATGAGATGGCTTTACCACCTTGCCACGCATTCGTTCAATTCTATGTTTCTGGCGATGGAAAGAAATTATCTTGCCAATTATATCAAAGAAGCGCGGATATTTTCTTAGGTGTACCTTTTAATATCGCAAGTTATGCAACGCTATTATGCATTATGGCTGATACATGTCATTTAGAAGTTGGTGATTTTGTTCATACTTTTGGTGATGCACATATCTATTTAGATCATGTTGATGTTATTAAGACTCAACTTGAAAGAACTCCGAGAGAATTACCTAAGTTAATTATTAAGAATCATCACGATTCAGTTGTTGATTATAAGATGGAAGATTTTGAAATTGTTGATTATGATCCATTTCCACCTCTTAAAGGAAAGGTCAGCGTCTAATTATGTTTAAGATTATTGTCGCGCATGATCCAAATAGAGTTATTGGTAATGGCTTATTAATTCCTTGGCATATTAAGGAAGATTTTAAACATTTTAAAGAAACAACAACTGGTCATACAATTATTTATGGATCAAATACTTTTAAATCAATCGGTCACGCTTTACCTAATAGAAGAAATATCGTCATTAATTTCGATAAGAACTATCCAGCTGAAGGATGCGAAATATGCACTGATATAAATAAATTAATTAATGAATATAAAGATTCTCCTGAAGTAGCCTTCGTCTGCGGAGGGGCGTCTATTTATAAGCAATTACTTCCATTTTGTGAAGAATTAATTATTTCAGAAGTAAAAAAAGAGTATGAAGGAAATATCTTCTTTCCTCCATATAAAGATGAATTTGAATTATATAAAGAAGATCCTCGAGAAGAATTTGTTATTAAATATTATAAAAGAAAAAAATAAGAATTTAATTGTATCCAATAAGGCTATTTTCCACATTAGAAAATAGCCTTATTTATTTTTGTAACATTTATCATATTTATTTAACGATTATTTTTTCTTATGTAAGCGTTAAATATATTTAATCTTATAATAAAAAATGATATTGTAATAAGGTATGTGATACATGGGGGAAAGTTAATTATGGGCTTATTATCAAAAGACGCATTCGTATTTAAAAATGGTGAACCTATTATGGCTATTAATGATATCGCGAAGAAAAAGATCGCAGCTGGGGAAAAGGTCATTAATGGTTCAATTGGTATGCTTTTCGATGAAAACAAGAAACTTGCAGAATTTTCTTTAGTTAATGAATTATTAGAAAAATATGCTTCTTTACCTGAAACAAGAAAATATGATTCGATGGCTGGAGACGCTAAATTCCATGAAGGGGTCAAGAATTGGCTATTTAGTGATGCGGATATGGGAGAAACTAAAATCTCAATATGCGCGACTATGGGGGCTACTGGAGCTTTAGCTATGGCGATGAAGTGCTATGGAGAAGTTAACCAAGATATCTTAGTTCCTTCAATTAGATGGACTAATTATGATTCATTAATTTTAGAAGCTAAAGGTTGTCCTAGTGAATATTATCTCTTTGATAATGAAGATAAATTTAATTTAGAATCAATAAAACAAAAAGTTAATGAATCTATTATTAAATCAGGAAGAGTATTCTTACTTATTAATGACCCATGTCAAAATCCTTCTGGATATTCATTGAGCGACGAAGATTGGGATAATGTTTTAAGTTACTTAGAAGAAGTATCAAAAGAACATCCAGTCGTCTTAGTTGATGATATTGCTTATATTAATTTTAAAGGTACGTCTTATGGAAATATCTTCTCTAAGATGAGCAAATATTTAAATGATAATTTTGTAATTTTAATCGCGTTTTCTGCGTCAAAAAGCTTGCAAATTTATGGTTTAAGAGGTGGAGCGTTAATCGCATTAACAAATAATGAAAATAACGCGAAAGATTTTAAACTTGCCACTACTTCATTTTCTAGAACTACATGGTCAGGACCTAATCATCTTGCGACTAACGTTATGAATGAAATATTCCATAACGAACCTCAAATGATTGAAATGAAAGAAAGACTTAATGAATATACTTTAATGATTAAATCTCGCGCGGATATCTTTATTAAAGAAGCAGACGAATGCTTATTACCATATTATCCTTTCTATGGAGGATTCTTCATCTTAGTAAAATGTCCAGAAAATAATAATGAAGAAATCTTTGAAAAACTTATGCAAAAAGGTATCTTTATCGTTCCAATGTGTGGAGGATTAAGAATTTCAATCGCTTCACTTAATCAAAATGAAATTCATGGACTCGCTAAAGCAATTAAAGATTGTATGTAGAAAGTAGGGAAACCTACTTTTTATTTTGGACTTTTTATTTTACAAAAATATGATATACTATTTGTTAAATATAAATATAAAAACGGAGGGAAATTCATATGAAAGCAAAATGTTTATTAACGTTATTGCTGCTTTTAACATATCCAAATTATAATTTAATTACAAATTATAAATTCGAAACTGAGCAACATAATGAACCTATAAATTTAAAAGTTAATATAATAAAAAGAGTAAGTACTACTCCTTCAACTATTGATAATTCGGAATTGAACACTATTGTTACTTCTATTAATAATTATCAAAATCTTTACCCTGACTATACTGAACAACAAATTATAGAAAAAGTATATGAAGAGACATATTCAAACGGATATTTAGGAACTGAACTTAATAAAACTGAATTTCAACTTATTTTTGATAGATTAGGATTACTTGGCTTTTTAAAAATTAAAAATATTCGTGATGAAGTAGTGGATAAAACTAAAAAATATTATGGAGACAGTAATGGAAATGATGATTCTGATGCATTTAGGCATATGTATTTAGCAGGAACTTTATATAAAGAAATTGATAAACAATTTGCGATAGATTTATTAAACGCTCATGAAGAAGGACAAACTGGATTATCTAGTAAAATGGATTTACATAATAATTCACGTGGATTATATTTATATGAATTATGGAACAAAAAATATAGTGAAACATATTCTTTAACTGATTTTTTATTGAATTGTGTTGCGAATGGATATATTTATAATGTAGTGAAATTAGATAATAATGATGAGAATATGGCTACAAAGTTTATATAT
>CAVDMV010000015.1:0-42708 GCA_963610315.1 Acutalibacteraceae bacterium | reverse complement strand
AAATATGAGAGTTTTTTGAGTCGTATTCGTCTACCAGTTCCGACATTCAGGCAATGTTATAAAATGTTGAACTAAGAGTTTAATATTAACTCTCACTAGTAGAATTTTATTTAATTAAGATTTAATTTTAGTTAGAAGAATAGTTATATAAAAAGCAACACAATGTGTTGCTATATTCTCGTTGGTGCGGGTAACAGGACTTGAACCTGCACGGAGTATCCACTAGATCCTAAGTCTAGCGCGTCTGCCAGTTTCGCCATACCCGCATGTTCATTAAATCATATTGGGGCGCCCGATACGACTTAAACGTACGACCTTAACCTTCGGAGAGTTCTGCTCTATCCACTGAGCTACGGGCGCATCGCAATTAAGATTTTATCATATCTTTTTTAAAGAATAAATAATTTTTTATTAAATCGAGAAATCAATTTGAATAGAATCTAAGTATTTTTCTTTTAAAGAGGCTAAATTAACATTTTTTAGATATGTTATGTAACTTTTATCAAAGTCTCTCCAAAAGTCTCTAATAGCCGTGTTTAAATCTTCTTTAGAGGTATTTTCAACTGATATATCTCCTTCAGTTGCGATAATAATATCATAAGACGTAATTTCTTTAGGAGATTTATTTAATTTATAACCCCCGTTATTACCTCTCAAGCTTTTAACTAGTCCTGCTCGATTGAGTAAAGCTATTACTTGTTCTAAATATTTTAATGAAATATTAGTTCTTCTTGATATATCTTTTAATGAAATGAATTCTTTTTCACCATAAATAGCGAGATCAATCATTACATTAAGCGCGTAACGTCCTTTTGTTGAAATCATTCTATCACCTCATAATATGTAATATTTTAAAATCAAATGATAAATATGTCAATAAATACTAATTTCACGTTAAAAGGCCATGCATTTGCACGACCTTTATGTTGAAATTTATATTATTTAGGTTGTTTACCAATATAAGCAAGGATACCGCCGTCGACGTAGAGAATGTGTCCATTAACTGCGTTAGAAGCTTCAGAAGCTAAGAAGACTGCTGGTCCTCCGAGTTCTTCAGGATTTAACCATCTACCTGCAGGAGTTTTTGCGCAGATAAATGTATCGAATGGATGTCTTGATCCA
Source organism: Acutalibacteraceae bacterium (assembly GCA_963610315.1). Lineage (GTDB taxonomy): Bacteria > Bacillota_I > Bacilli_A > RFN20 > CAG-449 > UBA3210. Next base: position 41,586 of record CAVDMV010000015.1, on the reverse strand, counting down.
TCAGGTTGAATTTCTCTTAATGGAGCTGTTTGAGGAGTTGCGATGTAACCAGGGCCAATACCATTACATTGAATGTTGTATTCACCATATTCAGAACAAATGTTCTTTGTTAACATCTTTAAGCCACCTTTTGCTGCTGCATAAGCAGAAACTGTTTCTCTACCAAGTTCTGACATCATTGAACAAATGTTAATGATTTTACCATGACCTTTTTTGATCATGCTTGGGATGACATGTTTTGAGCAGAGGAATGGTCCAGTTAAATCGATATCGATAACTTTTCTCCAATCACTTGCAGACATTTCTATCATTGGGATTCTCTTAATAATACCAGCGTTATTAACTAAGATATCAATAACACCGACTTCTTTTTCAATTGTTGAAACAAGTTCTGCAACTTGGTCTTCATTTGTAACATCACAAACATAACCATGTGCTTCAATACCTGCTTCTTTATAACTTGCTAAACCTTTATTAACTAAATCTTGGTTAATATCATTAAAGCAAATAGTCGCGCCTGCTTCGTGGAATGCTTTTGCAATTGCAAAGCCAATACCATAGCTAGCACCTGTAACTAATGCAATTTTTCCTTTTAAAGAAAACATTGATTCCATTTTTAAATAAATCTCCTTATTTTAAATCTGTTGATTTAATGACGTCCATATCGTCATAAGCTTTATTTTCACCACACATACCCCAAATAAAGGCATAACTCTTAGTTGCAAATCCTGAATGAATTGACCAAGATGGTGAAATGACAGCTTGTTCATTTTTAATAACAATAGTTCTAATTTCTTGAGGTTGTCCCATTAAATGGAAGACGACATCATCTTCTCCAAGTTCGAAATAGAAATAGACTTCCATTCTTCTTTCATGAGTATGGGAAGGCATTGTATTCCAAGCATTACCAGGAGCGAGAATTGTTAAACCCATTGATAATTGGCATGTATCTAAAACATCAGAATGGATGAATTGATTAATAGTACGGCAATTTAAGTGTTCTTGATCACCTGTTGGTACTTTTCTAGCCTTTTCAATTGGTAAATAAACTGTTGGATAAGATTTATGTGCTGGAGATGAACACATATAGAATTTTGCAGGATTACTAGAATCGAGAGATTCGAATACTACATCTTTTGTACCCATTCCAACATATAAACAATCTGTTTTGTGTAAGATATATTCTTTACCGTCTAAAGTGATTTTACCATCACCGCCGATATTGAATACACCAAGTTCTCTTCTTTCTAAGAAATATTTTGTTCTTAATGCATCACCTGCTTCAAGTTTTAAAGCTTTAGTAACAGGATAAGCACCACCTGCGATCATACGATCTTGGTGAGAATAAGTTAAACTAATATCATCCTTGACGAAAACATTTTCCATTAAGTAATGTTTTCTTAATTCTTCAGTAGTATAGTGCTTAGAATCATCTGGATGATTCGCGTATCTAATGTCTAATTCCTTCATATTATCTTTGAACTCTACCTGAAGCGTCTCCGCCAGCTAAAGCAAGAACTTCTTTTTCAGAAACTAAATTGAAGTCACCTGGGATAGTATGTTTTAAAGCAGAAGCTGCAACTGCGAATTCAAGTGCTTTGCCTTGGTCTTCTGGCCAAGTTAATAAGCCGTGGATTAAACCACCTGAGAATGAGTCACCGCCGCCAACTCTATCGATGATAGGGTTAATGTCATAGTGTTTTGATTCGTAGAATTCTTTTCCGTTGTAGATTAATGCTTTCCAACCATTATGAGTTGCTGAATATGATTCTCTTAATGTTGAAACGACATATTTGAAGCCGAATTCTTTAGCCATTTGTTCAAAGATTTTGTGGTAACCTGCTGCATCTGTTTTACCACCTGTAACGTCTGCATCTGGTTTGAAGCCTAAGCATAATTCTGCATCTTCTTCGTTACCGATACATACATCAACATATTGCATTAATGGTTTCATAATAGAAATAGCTTTTTCTGAAGACCATAATTTCTTACGGAAGTTTAAGTCACATGAAACTGTAACACCGTGTTTTTTAGCTGCAATACATGCAAGTCTTAAATTTTCTGCTGATTTATCGCTGATAGCTGGAGTAATTCCTGACCAGTGGAACCATGAAGCACCTTCGAAAATCTTATCGAAATCGAAATCGCTTGGATCTGCTTCTGCAATTGAAGAATTTGCTCTATCGTAAATAACTTTACTTGCTCTCATAGAAGCACCTGTTTCTAAGTAATAAATACCTAAACGGTCGCCACCACGAGCGATATAGTCTTCATGAACACCATATCTTCTTAATGCATTAACTGCACATTGTCCGATTTCGTGTTCTGGGACTTTTGATACGAAGTAAGCTTCGTGTCCATAATTTGCAAGAGAAACTGCAACGTTAGCTTCTCCTCCGCCGTAACAAACATCTAATGATTGTGCTTGAACAAAACGTGAATTTCCTGCGGAAGAAAGTCTTAACATGATTTCTCCCATTGTAACTACTTTAGCCATTATTTTCTATTCTCCTTAATAATTTCTCTAGCTTCTAAACAAGCTGCTACTTGTTCTTCTTTAGTTCCTTTTAATACCCATGAACCACCACATGCGACAATCTTGTCGAATTTGACGAATTCAGCGATATTTGAATTATCAACTCCACCTGTAGGCATGAATTTACATGCTGGGAAAGCTGCTGCTAATGCTTTGATTGCTTTTAAGCCACCAAATACACCTGCTGGGAAGAATTTGAATGTTGTAATACCATTTTCAATACCTTCCATAATTTCTGTTGGTGTAACTACACCTGGTAAGTATGGGATGTTGTGTTTTTTACAAACATCACAAACTGATTTTGAGAAGCCTGGTGAAACAATGAATTGTGCTCCACATGCAATTGCTTCTTCACATTGAGCTGCATTGATAACAGTTCCTGCACCGACTAAAACTTTTTCACCGTATTCTTTTGCAGCTAATTTAATGCAATCTGCTGCACATGGTGTTCTGAAGCAAATTTCTGCTACAGGTACATCACCTTTGATTAAAGTGTCTAAAGCTGTTCTTGTGTCTTCAACTTTATTTAGTACAACAACTGGGACAACGCCAATTTCGTGTACTCTTGCTAATACATCCATATATAAACCTCCAAAATATGTATATAAAAATGTTCTTTACACGATTCCATTATAACACGATAAAATTATGTTGTATACAACATTTTTTTGATAGATTTTTAAAAAACTAGGTTCTAATACTATCTCTATTAAACTATTAGATATTTTCTCAATATTTTAATGTATTCTTTTTTTACTAAGATTATAATGGTTGACGAGGTAAATGTTTATGAAAATTATTCATGTTGGTATAAATAACGAATTTAAAAAGATTAATGATGCAATTAGATCTATTAATGAACCTACTTTAATTTTATTAGATGATGAAGAATATTTTGAAAAAGTCATTGTCGATAAAGATAACGTAATTATTGATGGACAAAATAAAGCTAAAATTAATTACAATGACTATGCAAAAAAGATCCATCAAGATGGAACTGAATATGTTACTTTTAGAACATATACAATGTTAATTAAAGGTAGACATGTCACTTTAAGAAATTTAACGATTGAAAATTCTGCTGGCGAAGGTCCTGATATTGGTCAAGCAGTCGCACTTCATTTATATAATGATGATATTACTTGTATTAATTGTACTCTACTTGCCCGTCAAGATACTTTATTCTGCGGACCATTTTCACCAGATTTAATTGAAAGATATATTCCTATTCTTCCTCGTGATGAAAGAGAACATAATGGTGAATTTCATCAAAGATTTATATCTTGTACGATAAAAGGAACAGTTGATTTTATCTTTGGTGGAGCAAGCGCAGATTTTATTGATTGTAACATTGTTTCACTTTCAACATATCGTGATACTTGGGTAGTCGCACCAGATCATGATCAAGAAAATCAATATGGAATGAATTTTATAAATTGTCGTTTCCTTAAAGAAGAAGGAACAAAAGATGAATCTGTTTATTTAGCACGTCCTTGGCGAGAATATGGAATGTGTCATTTCATCAATTGTTATTTAGATACTCATATTAAAAAAGAAGGATTCTCTATTTGGGTAGGAACTGATAGACATGTTAATTCAAGATTCTATGAAACAGGTTCATTTGGACCTGGTAGTGAAAATATTTCAAGAGTAGATTGGATGAGAAAATAAATAACAATATTTTTTCTTTTTAAAGAAAGTCGTTTAGCAACCTATCATAACGCGAATGGTTTTGGAAAAGATACCTATAAAGAATTATTTAATCTAATTAATCAAGATATAATATCAAATGAATTATTAAGCAAAATCATTCATTTATTCGATGACAATATTAATAACTTAATAAAAATTGATGATATAAACTATAAACTTGTTTTAAAAGATAAGGAATTAGTTTTTTCTTCAACAGATTTATATAATTATCTTTCAAGTGGAACGACTAAAGGCATTCTTCTTTATGCTGACATTATAACTTCATTAAAAAATGGTAATGATATGATAATTGATGAAATAGAAAATCATTTTCATAAAACATTAGTAGAAAATATCATTAACTTATATAAAGATAAATCAGTAAATAAACATAATGCCACTCTTTATTTTTCTACTCATTATCCAGAATTATTAGATTTATTTAATAGAAGAGATAATATTTATATTTGTAGGCAAGAAAATAAAATAATTTTAGAAAATCTTTATCAAACTTATCCTATTAGAAATGAATTATCAAAATCGCGTCAATTTTACAATAATGCTTTTAAAACAGAAGTAAATTATGATGATTTAATAGGGATCAAAAAGGAACTAATGTAATGAGTAAATTAATAATACTTTGCGAAGATTCAAATAACTAGCCATTATAAATCTCTTATTAGATAATAATAAGCTTAAATTTACTAGAGATGATTTACTCAATCTTCGTCCATTTCATGCTCGGCAATTAACTTCTCCTATTCTTATACCTATTTTAAATCAATATCATGGTGAGATTATAATTTATAGAATTGGTGATAAAATGAATGATAAGCTTAAAATTAACAAAGAATATAAAGAATTTATCAAGGGCCAATATAAGTTTTGCACGAAACCAGAATTAGAAATATTATTAATCATAGTAGAAAATAAACTTAATGCATTTGAAAAAATGAAATCAAAAATAAAGCCTAAAGAATTTTGTAAAAAATATGTTTTTCTTAATAATCAAAAATATGATAATTCAACTCAATTCTTTATTGATTATTTTACAAATCGAATTGATTTACTTATTTATAGTATTAAAGAATATCATCGAACTCATAAGAAACATGAAAGTGATGAGGGATATATTTATGATTTATTAAAATAAGTATTAATCCACAATAATATTGTTTTAAAAAAAAATAGCTCAAAATGAGCTATTTTTATATTACTTAAATAATTTTGCTAATTCAGGATGTTTCTTTAATTCTGGAACAATTAAATCACAAACAAATTTTGCTCCTTCATATCTTAAATGAGTATTATCTTCTTTACCTTCTGGATAGTTTTCATAGATATTAGGATCAAAGTTCATAAATAATTTTCTTGATTCTTTTTCACCTATTTTATTAAGTGCATCTTTAGTTAATGTAGTTCCATCAACATAGATAACATTTTCTTTCTTCGCTAAAGCTTCCATAGAGGAAGGAAAATCTAAATGACAATTATCAACTAATTTTCCATCGACAAATTTTCTTCTATAGATTGAAGAAATTAATACAGGTGTTGCACCGACATTACGTGCAATAGAAATGAAGAATCTTAAATTATCTTGATAAGTTGACCAAGGATCTGTCTTTCTTGCTTCATCTTCTTTTTCGTCATTATGACCAAATTGAATAAATAAGAAATCACCTTTTTTAATATTTCTTAATGCAGGTTCATATCTTTCTTCAGTTATAAAGCTTTTAGTAGATCTACCATTACGAGCAAGATTAATTACTCTTACATCTTCATTTAAATATTCAGGAATAACTTGTCCCCAACCGTGTTGGGGATAAGTATCGGATAAATTAGTTTGGCAAGTTGAGTCACCAAATAAGAATAAAGTTATCATATTATCTAGAAGCATCGAAGTAAGCTTTTGCATTGTTAAAGCAAATATCTTCGACTACTTTACCTAAGAATTCCATGTCATTTGGATATTCACCATTTTCAACTAAATGGCCTAATTTATTACATAAAATTCTTCTGAAATATTCATGACGAGTATAGCTTAAGAATGATCTTGAGTCAGTTAACATACCAACGAATCTAGAAAGTAATCCTAAATTAGATAATGCTGTTAATTGTTTTTCCATACCATCTTTTTGATCTAAGAACCACCATGCTGAACCAAGTTGCATTTTTCCTGGAACACCTTCTTGAACAAAGCAGAACGCTAAAGTTGCAAGAACTTCATTATCACCTGGGTTTAATGAATATAAAATAGTCTTAGGAAGTTCACTTGTTGAATCAAGTTTATTTAAAATCTTAGATAATGCTGGTGCGAATGATCCATCGTTAATTGCATCAAATCCTGTATCTGCGCCGACTTTTTCCATCATTCTACCAGAGTTATTTCTTAATGCTTTGATGTGGTATTGTTGTACCCAACCATGGTGAGAATATTCTTTGCCTAAGAAGACAATGATATAACCTCTATATTGAGCTGCTTCTGAAGGAGTTAATGTTTCTCCTCTTAATGCTTTTTTAATGATTGCATCAACTTTTTCTTCTGTTGTTTCTTCATAAACTACGACGTCTAATGCGTGATCAGAAACACGGCAATCATGTTCATGGAAGAATTCAATTCTTTCTTTTAATGCTTTTGTTAAAGTCGCTAAATCTTTTACTTCATAACCAACTACTTTTGATAATTGACCAATATAAGGAACGAATGAATCCCAGTCAATGTTAATTACTTTATCAGGACGGAAAGCAGGATAAACATGAACTTTAAATGATTTATCTTCTTTTAATAATGCATGATAATGTAAATCATCAATTGGATCATCTGTTGTACATAAAGTATCAACATTACTCATTTCAATAATCTTACGTGCTGACATTCCTTTTAATTTTTCATTCATAACATCATAAGTATGTTCTGCAGTTTTTGGTGAGAAAATATCTGTGATACCGAAATAATTTTTTAATTCAAGGTGAGTCCAGTGATAAAGTGGGTTACCTACTGTATAAGGAATTGTTTCTGCCCATTTTAAGAACTTTTCTTTCTTAGGTGCGTCACCAGTAATATAATGTTCTGATACGCCGTTATTTCTCATTGCTCTCCATTTGTAGTGATCACCGAAATGGCCTTCAACTAACCAAATATCTGTTGCAGATTCAAATTTACGATCTTCATAAATTTCTTTAATTGGTAAATGGCAGTGATAATCATAAATTGGCATCTTTTTTGCGTGTTCATGATATAACTTTTTCGCTGTTTCTGTTTCTAATAAAAAGTCTTCCCCTAAAAATTCTTTCATGTTATTTTTTCCTCCTACATAAAATAATCGTGGTATTTATTAACAACACTACTAATACCTTCTAAACCATCGTCGATATGAGTAGTGAAGATACTAACAAGTCTTTCTTCATCGTGTTTTTCTAAACACTTGATCATCGCGTAATGTTGTTCATAGATATTTTCAACTTGTGTTGTTTCTCTTAAGTTAGCCATAATTCTAACTCTATTTAATGTTATAGCATTTGAATGAATAATTTTCCATAATCCTAATGAATTTCCGAATTTAAATATTGTTGAATGAAACAAATTATCGTTATGGAAGAACATTTTTGATTTCTCAATGCTTGGTTCCATCGCAATAATATTAGATTGTTCTTCAATAATTTTTTTCAATTCGTCAATTTGTTCAGGAGTAATGGTTTTACATACTTCTCTAAGAACATGTGTTTCCACAATAACTCTTAGTTTCATATAATCCGAGACATTTTCAAGTGTAATCTTACTTACATAAGTTCCCTTTTTTGGTGTAACAACAACTAAATTATCTTTTTCTAAACGTGAAATAACACTTCTAATTGGTGTTCTTGAAATGTGGAACTTATTAGTTAAAAATGATTCAGTAACCTTACTTCCAGGGGCTAAATCAAGATTAATAATTTCACGCTTTATCTCTTCATATATCTCATCGACGCTTAACATAATCTCTCCTTACATTAACGAAATAATATAAGAAACAAATATTGCATTATGCATTTGTCTTATATTGATTTGTGTAATTGAATTAAATTTGTTCACGCGATAATTAATCGTATTACGATGCGCGAACATATATTCCCCCGTTAAAGAAACAGATTGATCAAAGCGAATATAATTTTGAATTGTTTCAAGTGTTTCTTTATTAATATTTTCAAGTATTGAAGTAACCTTTTTAACTTCAATCTCTCCTTTAGTAACACCTTTAAATACTTCATCATATAAATAATAAAATTCATATTTATTTAAAGGTATTAAATCTTTAATCTTTGTTCCAAAACAAGGAACAACGCATAAACCTATGCCGTCTAAATTTAAGTCGTGCGCGATTGTTTTAATCGATACGCTTAATTTGGTAAGTTCGTTATAAGGTAGTTCAAGAGGAATAAATCCTTCCTCATTATTTAAAGATAAATCTAATTTAGTAATTAGAAATATCATCTTTTGTAGAATGTTTAAATTATCAAAATCTTTGGTAATGACTAAATAAGCTTTTACTTCATCAGCCATTATTTTACTTCAGTACCATCACTTTCATAAACAGGTCCGTCTTGACCAACCATTTTGACATTTTCAATATTAAATTTATGAACATTCTTAAAAATAAAACCACGTTTTGAACATACTTCTGCATCAGTCATCATGACTGGTGTTCCACTTCCTGCATCTTCTTTAAAGAGGAATGTAGAATTTTTGATATTAACTTCACCAATTGGCATTTCAGGTAATCCATAGAAATATCCTGCAGTGTATTCACAATCTTCTGCAAGAATATCTTGGAAAGTAAATTTACCTAAATAAGGAGTTCTATCATCAACTGGTAATTTCTCTTTTGACCAAACATATTCAGTCTTACCATCTGGATCACAGAAATAGAACATATTGACAGTAATTGGAGAAAGAACATTCTTCATTAAGATGTTTTTAAAAGTAACATCGTCAATAACTGCTGTATTACCTCTACCTCTACGAGTCTTAATTCTTAAGCCACGATCTGTATGGTCAAAAATACAATTTTCAACAACTAAATCTCTAATGCCACCTGACATTTCACTTCCGAGAACTACTGCACCATGACCATATTGCATAATACAGTTTCTAATTGTAATTTTTTCACAAGGTGTTTTATATTTTTGACCAATATACATTTTGCCAGATTTAATCGCGATACAATCATCACCAACCGAGAAATGTACTCCGATAATATCAACATTTTTACAACATTGTGGATCGAGTCCATCAGTATTTGGTGAAATCTTAGGATTTTCAATATAGATATCGTAATAGCCTAAATTTTGTGAGAAATATGGATGAATAGTCCATTGAGGAGAATTCTTTACTGTAATACCTTGAGTATAGATGTTATGAGATTGAACATAGAATAAGATATGAGGTCTTACGTAAGGTAAATTCTTAACATCGATCCACCATGGACCAAGTTGAGCTCTACCATCAATAACACCTTGACCAACTAACTTGACATCATGCGCATCAATAGCATTGATAAGAGAGAGTTTCATTTTAGCTGGGCTACCTTCCCAAGAACCGTATTGAACTACTTCACCATTAGGAAGTGTAACTTCACCTTCAATTTCTTCATACTCACTTATATCAATACTAGCAGATAGTGTTGCACCCTTCTTTAAATTAAAAGTGGTATTAGATCTTAATTTTAAAGATGTGAAATAATATGTACCAGGTTCAATATTAATTAAAGCTCCATCATGAGAGGAATCAATTAAAGCTTGTAAATCCTTAGTAACATTAATTTTACCTGTATTATCGATACCTTTTGAAGATAATACTTCACTTACTGCATCAGTTTTAAATTTAACTTCTTCACCATTAACTTCTACAACGTAATCAGTTGCTGGTTCTAAATCAAATAAAGAAAAAATATTTGTCCTTACATCAGTGAGGACCTTCTTTCCATTTAACATTACATCGTAAGCTTTATCGGCATAGTAGATGCAATTGTTATCTAAATCAAAAGTTGCGCTGACGCAAGAGACAAATATTAATTTCATATAAATTTTAACTCCTTAATTTTATTTACTATTATTTTTTGGCTTTATGTAATTATGTTTGATTAATTCATATAGAATTAAATCCTTAATTCCAATAAATGCCATATCAACAATAATTAAAACTAAAGCTTGAGAACATGGTTCTTGTAAGAACCAAAATGATTTATCACTATAAGTAGAAATAATTAAAGTCATTAGTTCACTACATCCGAAGAATAATACTAAACAATAGACTAAATTTACAACAAGTGATAATACTGATTTAGGTTTTTTATATATCATGAACCATTGAGATTCACGATCTGAGGATTCAATCATAATTAAGATATTATCAGTAACAACATCAGTAATCATGCCACCTAATAATCCGCAGACAACAATTCTATCGAGGGGATTCGAAATGACTAAGCCTAGTCCCATAAGGACAAAGAAGCAAATAACACCGAAAAACCAATATTTAATAAGTACTGCTTTCGCCCAATAAGGAATTTTACTCAAAAAACTATTTTTTTGATAAGTATTAATTTCTTCAGCTTGGGCTATCTCTTCTTTGGTCTTTTTCTTCATTATTACCCTTTCTAATTATTCTTTATCAGAAGTAGTTGAACCACTACTAGAAATATTCTTGAATTTAATTTTCTTTAATGCAGCTTGGATAAATGGAGCACTTATAACAAGAGCAATAGATATTAAGCATAAAACAATATGCCAAGTAAGTAATATAAATGTTTTGCTACCATCTGCTAACAAAGTAGTATATTCAGCAATAACAGATTGATTGTTTTCTGCAACAGCATTATTATAAGTTATAATATCACCTTGATAACTTGGTGTAATACCATTATAAATTAAGAATAATAATACAACGGATCCACCAAATAATACTAAGAAAATAATCATCATATAAAGTGGTCTTTTCTTGCCATAACCAACGAATGCATAGTTAATATAAGCAACACCACCAAGAATTGTTAATAAGCAAACGCAGAATTCAAAGATAGCGGAATATGGAGCTAATGCATAATCTCTATTACCAGCATATCTAGTAATGACTGATGATACTGTTGATAATGAACACATGATGACAAAGATTGTAACACCAATGAAGATCATTGGAATAATAAAATAGTTTCTTTTTAAAGAAATAGCTAATTTTCTTAAAGAGAATTTTAATTTTTCAGAAAAACTCATTTTTAGCGACCTCCTTAACGAATTCTATCTTCTGTTTCTTTATCAAAGAAGCAGACCATATCTTGATTGAATGATACATGGAATTCTGCACCATCTTCATAATCTAACCAACCTGGTAATTTAATTTGCATTTTGGTTTCTCCAACGTAGCAATGGAATAATGTTGCTGGACCCATATGTTCTAATAATTCATTAGTGATTTTTAAATCTTCACCAGGTAGGAAGTGTTCTGGACGAACGCCTAAGATTAATTCTTTACCAGTTCCACAATATCCATTATCTCTTAATAATGCAGTTCTCTTTTCGTCTAATTTGTAAGAGAAATCTTTACAAATGAATGTACCTTTTTCATCAACAGTTCCTTCAATGAAATTCATTGGAGGGTTACCGATAAATGAAGCGACGAATACATTGTTTGGATCTGAATAAACTTGTAATGGAGTACCAATTTGTTGGACTTTACCCATAGACATAACTACGATTCTATCTGCAAGAGTTAAAGCTTCAACTTGGTCGTGAGTAACATAAATCATTGTAGCACCTAATTTTTGGTGTAATAATTTAACTTCACGTCTCATAGAAACTCTTAATTTAGCATCGAGGTTTGATAGAGGTTCATCAAATAAGAAAACTTTTGGGTTTCTAACAATCGCTCTACCTAAAGCAACTCTTTGACGTTGACCACCTGATAATTGTTTAGGTTTTTTATTTAATTGAGTTGTTAAATCTAAGATTTCTGCAGCATGCATAACTTTTTTGTGGATTTCAACTTTATCAGTTTTTCTTAAAGTTAAAGAGAAAGCCATGTTTTGATAAATAGTCATGTGTGCGTATAAAGCATAGTTTTGGAAAACCATTGCCATATCTCTATCTTTTGAAGGAAGATTTGTAATTTCTTTATTAAATTCATCTCTATCTTCAGTTGCTTGTTCAATTAAATATGCATGTCCATCAGTAATATCTTCTAGACCTGCAATCATTCTTAAAGTTGTAGATTTACCACAACCTGATGGCCCGACGATAACAATGAATTCTCCATCTTGAATATCGATATCGAAATCTTCAACAGCTAAGACGCCACCATCATAAACTTTTTTAATATGTTCTAGTCTTAATTCTGCCATAATTAATCAATCGCTCCAATCTTTTTTAAATGTTTATTTAATGTATCGCATTTTATCAAATTAATTATAGCTGCTGCAGTTAAGCTAGCTGCAGAACAAACTAATAAAACAATACACCAAATAAAGCCAACAATATCTAAACCATATGCAGTTTCAATAACATCTGGATTATTATAATTCATATTAGTTATGAAATATGATAATGGAATAAAGAATATTCTTACAATTTGGAAAACGCCTAAACCGATACAATAATAACTTGATTTTTTGTTATAAGCTTTTGTTTTTTCTGCAAGTAAGAAGAAAGCAATAATTAGAACAACATTAATTAATAAATCTATTCCTAATTTAAAATTTGTTATTGAAATGCTTTGTGTACTATTTACTTTATAACAAATAAGAAAATTAGCTACATTAAATACAATCGCTAAAATACATAACCAATAAGATAATTTATTGTTAGTATAACGTAAGATATCATCTTTAATATCTTGCACATCTTCAATTTCTTCAGATTCATTGATAAAATCTATCTTTTTTTCTTCATTATTCATTGATAACCACCCCACTAATATCTAATGCTGGATGTTTCTTTTGATAAAGATATTTCTTTACTAAGAATACAATACCATAAACAGCAATTAAAATACATATAGCACATAATACAATTCCTAATATGAATACCCAGCTAAATGTATCAAATGAGAAATAAGATGTTATTACACCAGCATCATTAGGATTATATGTCATAGTTTGATAAACATTTAAAATTTCATAATTAATATCACTTGAGAATGTTTTCATGAAAGAAAATATATTAACTAGTGTGAAAATTGATGCAAAAAGATCAAATGCGATAACAATACCAATTGAGATAAAGTTTGTAATATAATATCTTTTTCTTAATTGAGAACGATAGATAAATAAAATTAATGATCCAACAATTCCAAAGAAAGCAATTGCAAACAATGTTTTATTAAATGCTTGTAATGTAGCCATGACACTTACGCTAAAATATCCAGCATTTACCCCTGAAACAACTTGTTGACCAAAAATTGTACTATACGAAATTGCATTTGGGTACAATTGTTTATATGTTTCAAGATCAATACCATATTGTGATAACTCAGCTTTTCTTATAACAGCAGTATCATTAATAAGATACATATCATAAAATGGTGTCATAAATAATAATGAATATAAAAATAGAATAATGGAAATCGCAAATAAAGCGATGATTATTCCTTTTTGTTTACTTTTAAGCAATTTACTAAAAGTAATTTTATCTTTTTGCATAAATTTTCTCCTCCACAAAAATAAGGAAGGGATGAGTAGATGATTACTCATCCCTATAAATTAATTTAAAGTTTTTTTATTAATTCCAACTACCTGTCATTACAATAGTATCCCAAATACAATATTTAGAAATAGAAGTATTGGAATTGATGTTACCTAATTTAGTATCACCTTCAAGATCAGTTTTTAATTCAACTTGAGCAGTTGATAATCTAAATGAAGAAGGAACGATTTGATAGAATTCTTTGCCATTTTCAACTGTATCAACTCTTGTATGTTTGAATGTACCAACTTCAATTGCTTTATTAATGATATTTAAACCATTAATTGCTTTTTCATGAGTTGTTTGATATTCCATACCTGTTTCTTTAATGTAACCAATTGGTAATGTAGCACCAACGAAATTTCTTAAGTACTTAGTGTATGAACCACCAGCGATATTTGTATCATTTAATTGATCAAGAGCAGCTTGTGTAAATTTAGCAACTGTCTTTCCTTGATAATCAATAGTTCCGCTTGTGTAACCATAGCTTTCTGGACCATAAGAATTTAAGTTATGGCCTTCTTCAGAGAAGAAATAGTCAACAACTGCTAATGCTTTGTTTAATTTTGTTGTATCTTTCTTTAAATCAGCACTTAAGCACCAACCTTGTGATTTAACAGATCTCCATGATTCAGTGAATTGGAAATAGCCTGTTGAATCATCACCATCATCCCATTTAGCTTCAGCATTTAAAATAGGTCTAAAGTCATATCCTTCAACTGTTGATATATCATTCCAAACACCTTGAGTTTGAGAATAATCATATTCCATGAAGCCATGGTATTTTTGAGTTGAACCTTTATCAACTACAATATTTTCAGCGAATTTACCATTTGTAACGCCATAACCTGCTGCTGATTCGAAATCTTTTAAGATTAAACCTTCATCATAGATTTCATTTAAATATGTAAGCATAGTTGTGATTTCTTCATCACCTCTAGCATCATGGATTTTTCCATCTTTACCGACATATAAATAGCCAGATCTAGATTCAACACCACGGATTCCCCATAAATGGCCAGCCCATCTATACATATCTGCGATACGTTGGTTGTTGTATTCTCTTGGAACAAATGGAACCATTTCTGAATCTGAACTACCAGTTAATCCCTTTGGTGAAACTCTAACAAGTCTCATTAAAGCGATCATTTCATCTGCATCGTATGAAGCGTCAACACCTAAGAATAAATCAGAACGATTTGTATATTGTGAACCATATCTAGCATCGATATAATCTCTAAATTGTTTTACCATCTTTGCTGATGTTCTTTCGCCACTTGCTAAAGCATTTTGTTGAGCGACAATATTTGAACCCTTGTCTGCAACTGATTTAGTAATAGTTTTTGTTGCAGTTCCTTCCAATGAAGCAGGAACTGTAACGCTGTAAGCTTCAGTAACTGTTGGTTGATATTTTGAATCTGTCCAGATTGTTGAATCAGTATCCCAATCAGCTTCGTTAAAGTCACCATCTAATAATTTACGAACATAATCAGCTCTTAACATTGTCATTTTTTCTAAATCATCATAACCATCGAAATATGGAATATAATAGATACCAATTGTTGAATCTGATTTTGCAGAAGCATTTTTAGTTGTTAAAATAGAATTTAAAACAGATGGGTTTTGTTGTAAGAATTTAGTAAAATTAGGTAATTTATCTAAATATTCAGCTAAATCAAGAATAGATTCTGCACCCTTAACTGATTTATCAACAATATCAGAAACGTTACCACAAGCAATATCTGCTGTAAGAGTACCACCCCAGTTTGATTTAAAATCGTTAACAGATTTATCAGTTGTTGAAGTTACATCATTAATTGTAAAATTTAATTTGTTTTGAATTTCTTTCCATACAGGTTTAAATTCACCGTTTTTAATAGTAGTTTTTCCATTTGGAGTAGTATAATCTGTTTCTTGACTGTACTTCATACCTGTATTTTTATCATAGTTAACTGACATAGCTAAAGAAACATTTGTAGTATCTGTATATTTATAAGATGTATCAAATTTACTTAAATCAACAGTTAAATCCTTCATTGATGAATATGCACTGTTATATGCATTTGTTAACTTTGGTAATTCCCAAGTGTTGTTAATTTTATTTAAGTAAGCATCCTTACCTGTTGTTGCAGCTGATGATGATTGTGAAGAAGATGTTCCTCCTGATGCTTGGGAAGAAGATGTTCCTCCACAAGAAGTAATAACTGTTAGCATTGCCGCTGCGGCAAATACTGTAACTATTTTTTTGTTCATTTTCAAGTTTCTCCTTTTCTTTCTTTTAAACAAAATAATTTTTATATTGCTAATTAATCGTATCTTTTCGATTACGATTAACTTAGTAATCGTAAGTTTTATTATTCTTTAACACCGCCGAGGTTAACACCTGCAGCAAAGTATTTTTGAATAAATGGATAAATAATAATAATTGGAATAATTGCACATACAATTAAACAATAGAATAATGAATCTTGTGAGAATCCGTCATAATTAATTCTACTATCTGATTGTTGTGATTGAACTAATAATTGACGAATATAAACTTGTAATGGTTTTTGAGTTTCAGATTCAATTACTTGTGAAGCCCAGAAGTAACCATTCCATCTAGAAATACCATAGAATAATGCAACTGTTGCAATTGTTGCTTTTGATTGAGGAACATAAACTTTATTTGCGATTTGGAATTCATTTGCTCCATCAACTAAAGCAGCTTCTTCAATTTCCTTTGGAACACCTGCAAAACCATTTCTTAATAAGATAACGTTATATGCATTTAAGCCCATTGCAATAACAACTAACCATTTATCATCGCTAATACCGATTGCTCTAAAGAAATCTCTTGAACTAATATAATTTAATCTAGTTGCGAAGATACCTGCACTAAACCACATTGTGAATACTAATAAGAAGTTTAACGCTCTATTGAATGGCATTCTTTTTTTACTTAATGCATATGCACCATAGATTGAAACAAACATTGAGAAGATTGTACCAATTAATGTTAAGAATAATGTATTTGCATATGTAATCCAGAATGCTGGTAATCCAAATGCATAAGCGAATGCGTTAAATTGAGGATCAATAGGGAACAAGATAACTTGTCCAGCATTAACTGCATCTGTACCAGAAATCGCACATGAAATTGAATAAACGAATGGATATAAACAGAAAATTGCAAATATTGTAAGGAATGTATATGCTATAACCTTAAATATTACTTCGGATGTATCTAATTTTTTTATCATGATCAAGAATCCTCCTAATATAATGAAGTATCTGAGACTTGTCTTGCAACCATATTAGATCCAATAACAAGGAACATAGCGATTAAAGCGTTAAATAAGTCAGCAGCACTTGACATTGCATATTTAATTGCAGATGTTTGTCCGCCGCCTTCAGACATACCAGTATTTCTCATAACGTAAGTAGAAACGATATCAGCTGTTTCATAAATCTTATCACTATATAATAGGTATACTTTTTCATATCCAACAGTGAACATTTTACCCATTTCTAGAATTAACATAATTGTTAATGTAGAAGCAATACCTGGGAATGTGACATATCTAATTTGAGCCCATTTGTTAGCCCCATCCATTCTTGCAGCTTCATATGAAGTTGGAGAAATAGATAAGATCGCCGCGAAATAAACGATAGAACCATAACCTGCAGCTTCCCAAATACCTGAAACTTGGTAAATTGCGCGGAAATAAGCACCAACACCATCTTTTAATAAATTAGTTCCTGGTTCAATCCAACCTAAATTTACAAGTAATTTAGTAATAAGACCACCAGAATAAGTAGCAGTTTGGTTCGCGCATAATAATGTAATTAAAGTTGTAACAACAACTAATGAAACGAATTTAGGTAAGTAAGATAGAACTTGTAAAACTGTTCTATAAGCTTGGTTTTTAACTTCACTAAATAATAAAGCTAAGATAATTGGGAATGGGAAACCAAATATTAATCCATAGAAAGACAACATGAATGTATTTCTAAATGCTCTCCAGAATAATGGATCTACCCATAATTTTGCAAAACCTGCAAATCCGATAAAATCTGCGCTTATAATACCATTATTGTCATAATATTTAAAAGCGACAAGTAAACCATACATTGGTAAATATCTCCAAAAGATAAATACAAGTGCTAGAGGAATTAACATTACATATAAACGCCAGTCTCTTAGCATTCTTTTAAATGTAATTCTCCAGTGGTTTCGTTCGTAATATTCTTGAACTTTCTCTTTTTCGAGTTCTGGATCAAGTTCAACAACATTAGAATCTAGTTTAGCTTCTTCCATAGCCTACCTCCATTTACTCTTTTTTAGATGGGAGTGTACCATCATTATCATATAGATCTTGTAGCGAATCTAATTCTTCTTGATTTAGCGTTCCTCCTTCAAGGATGTTTGATTCATCGAACTCTTGAGGTTCAGTGAATGGATTATCTTTGTTGAAGTAAGGGCTTTCTTGCATCTCTTTAAGACCACCAAGTTTTTTCTTATTTTGAACATCGACGACATATTTTTTCATTTCGATTAGTAGATTTCCATTTTTTCTCGCACATATTGCTAGAATCAAATTAGAAATTACATAACTCATACTTTCAAATATTAATTCACTTCTTAATGAGTTAATTAAATTTGAGAAGAATGTCGAAGGATCAAAAGCACAAATAATTATGCATCGAAGTAATATAACAAAGACGAAATCTATAAATAAATATAGGAATAGCAAACCGTGATGATGAGCCATTAATTTTTCTTTGCCAATTACTTTTTGAAAAATTAGATACCCGATAACAACACCTAATAAATTTCCAACACTATAACCGACGTAGTGAGGAAAAGATGTTGTTCTAGAAACTAAACAAGCAGCTAAGCCGCCAAGGAATGCTACAACACTTCCTTTTAATCCCCAACGATACATTGTTACTAAAGATAGAACAATTGAATATGACATGAAGATTAATTTAAAGCTTCCAAGTGAAGTTGTGGCAAAGTAATTTAGTAGTTCGAACGCTATCGCTATTGCACTAAAGATTAAGATGTCAATGGTGCGAAATTGTTTAAAAGACATACTAACTCCTTTGTAACCCCTTCCATACAAAATATTTTAAATTAATTTCATTAACTTGTCAACAATGATGTATACAAGTTAAAGAAAATGCCATGCCTTATAATTAGTTTAAAAGAAATTATCGTTTTATTTTTTCTTGTATATCCGAAAAAATAGTAAAAAGGAAGGATTAAAACGAAATTTTAGTAACAAAAAAGCTAGAATTGTAATCTTATTCTAGCTTAAATTTTTTATCTTTTTTTAATTAAATTCTAATATCCAGGCTTACCTAATAAGTGGAACATTCTCTTTTTATAGACTTCAACGCCTGGTTGGTTAAATGGATTGACGCCAAGTAAGTAAGCACTCATCGCACATGCTTTTTCAAAGAAATAATATAAGTAGCCTAAGTTATATGCATCCATCTTTGGAATTGTAACTACGATATTTGGTACTCCACCAACTTCGACGTGAGCTTGAAGAGTTCCTTCAAACGCTTTCTTATTGATATAAGAAACTTTCTTACCTGCAAGGAAGTTTAAGCCATCGAGATTTTCTTCATCTGCCTTAACTTCAACATCGTAAGTAGCTTCTTCAGTCATGACAACTGTTTCAAATAAGCAAGGTGTACCTTCTTGGATGAATTGGCCTAATGAATGTAAATCAGTGGAAAAAGTCGCGCTATCAGGAAGAAGGCCTTTTTTATCTTTACCTTCTGATTCACCGAATAATTGTTTTAACCATTCACCGAGTTGAGTATATGCTGGATCATAAGTGACAAACATTTCAACTGTTTTATTTTCACTCTTATGTAAGAAGTGTCTAGTTACGGCATATTGATAACAGACATTAGTTTCAATATCATCATTATCAAAATCTTTTAAAGCGTCTTGAGCGCCTTTCATTAAAGCATCGATATCGCCACCTGCTGCTGCAATTGGTAATAAGCCTACTGCAGTTAAGACTGAGAATCTACCACCGACATCGTCTGGAACAACGAAAGTTTTATAGCCTTCTTTATCTGCTTCAGTCTTTAATGCACCACGAGCTTTATCAGTAGTCGCATAAATTGCTTTAGAAGCATTTTCTTTACCTACTTTAGAAATTAATAATTCTTTTAACAATCTAAATGCAACACTAGTTTCTGTTGTAGTACCTGATTTAGAAATGACGTTAATCGCGAATTTCTTATCTTTAACATAATTAAGTACTTGATAAATATAATTGCTTGATAAAGTGTTACCAACGAAAATAATTTTTACTTTATTAGTTGGGAATAATCCATTTAATGCTTCAATGGCGCTTCTAGCTCCTAAATAAGAGCCTCCGATACCTGCAACAACTAAGACTTCATAATTTTCTTGAATTTCTTTTGCTGCTTCTTTAATACGAGCAAATTCTTCTTTATCATAATCAAAAGGAAGATTAACCCAGCCGAGGAAATCATTTCCTGCGCCTGTTTTTTCCTTAATCATTTTGTCGACTACTTTGACGTCTTGTTTATATGCGTCTAAAGGAATCTTTGTAACTGTGTTAGATAAGTCTACTTTAATCATATATTATTCTCCGTATTTTGCTTGTCCTTCTTTAATCCAATCATCAAGGTGTTCTCTTAAAGGTGTGAAGTCTTGTTGATCAAGAGGAATCTTAAATCTCTTTTTCACATTAAAAGGTTTTCTTTGACGGATGTTTTGTCGAGGAGTTATTTGAGCTTGCTTTAAAGATAAACGATATAATTGTTTATCGTGTAAGCAATCAATAACCTTAACCTTAATAACTTGACCAATTTGGACATAGTTTGAAATGCTCTTAACAAAATAAGAAGATATTTCTGATATATGAATTAATCCTTGTTCACCATCTTCAAGTTTAACAAACGCTCCATAAGATTGGATACCAGTGACTTCACCTTGAACAATGTCTCCAACATGATATTTCATATACCCACCTTCTTTCTTCGTTAATAGTTAATTACATTATAATGATTAAGTCGGTTAAAAAACAAATAAAAAGTAAAAAATTATCTCTATTTTAATAAAGTTAATCGAAATTACTTTCTTTAAAACGATTTTATAATTATTATATTATTACTCAAAGGAAGGTGAATATATGCCTGCATATCTCATTGTTATAATATGTGTTCTCGGTGTTTACACCTTTTTTTGCTTAGTTATTGGTTTTGTTATCTTATCTACATCTAAGGCAATAAATAATAAAGAACACGCAATTAATGTCTTAATGGCTCAAAAATATGATTTACTTGTTTCTTTAGGTATGTACATGGAAGAAAATGGTGTAGTTCTTCCCGATAACATAAAAGAAGCACTCAATATTCAAGCTCATGACGATTTACATAACGATTTAAAAATTATTAATACATATGAAAGATTATCAGTTAAAACATTATTAATGAAAACAGTTGATACATTATTCTATATTGCTGAAACTAATGGTCTAGGTAAATCAACAAAATATCGAACTATTAAGACGA
Source organism: Acutalibacteraceae bacterium (assembly GCA_963610315.1). Classification (GTDB taxonomy): domain Bacteria; phylum Bacillota_I; class Bacilli_A; order RFN20; family CAG-449; genus UBA3210. Next base: position 20,099 of record CAVDMV010000015.1, on the reverse strand, counting down.
CAATTAACGATATCGATATACAACATCGTAAAGAAATCGCAATCTATAATTCACTTGTATTCGGATATAACTATTGGATAAGATTCTTCATCTTTAAACCAATCGCAGTTATTTTTAGAATAAAAAAGAAAGAAACTATGTACTAGGAGGAAACTTATGAAAAAACTATCTGAAATGAAATATCAAAAATTAAATCTAACCAAAATCAAAAAAGATTTAAATTTAATTATTGACGAATTTAATTCTGCATCTAATTTTGAAGAACAAGATAAAACTTTTAAAAAATATAATAAGTATATGGATCATCTATCAACAAATATTACCATTGCTTCAATTAGATATAATCAAGATACATTAAATGAAGAAAACGCGAAAAATCAAGAAGAACTCGATGCTTGTCTTCCTGAATTAGGTGCATATACAAATTTATTTACAAAAGCTTTAGTAGACGCAAAATTCAGAAAAGAATTTGAAGAAAAATATGGTAGTCACTTATTTAAAATGGCCCAAACTCAACTTGAATGTTTTGATGAAAAAATTATTCCAGAGCTTCAAAAGATCAATGCTTTAGCTAGTGAATATACTAAAGTTATTGCTTCGGCTCAAATTGAATATCACGGTGAAACTTATAATCTTTCTCAACTTGGTAAATTTGCTTGTGATAAAGATCGCGAAGTAAGAAAAGAAGCTTCTTTATTAAGTGCGAAGTTCTTTGAAACTCACGATGAAGAAATTGGTCGTATCTATGATGAATTAGTTAAAACTAGACATCAAATGGCTCTTAAACTAGGTTATAAGAATTTCATTGAACTAGGTTATAAGATGTTAGGTAGAACTGATTATGATGCGGAAATGGTTAAAAATTATCGTAAACAAATATACGAAGATTTAGTTCCATTAACTAATAAATTATTTAAAGAACAAGCTCGTAGAATCGGTGTTTCTTCTCCTCAATATTATGATTACAATTTAATGTTCTTAAGTGGTAACGCTACTCCAAAAGGAAACAAAGATTATTTAGTTGAACAAGCTAGTAAAATGTATCATGAATTATCAAAAGAAACAGATTATTTCTTCTCATTCATGAAAGAATATGAATTATTAGATTTAGAAGCTCGTAAAGGTAAAGCAGGCGGCGGTTATATGACTTATTTACCTGATTATAAAGCACCTTTTATCTTCTCTAACTTCAACGGTACTTCAGGTGACGTCGATGTATTAACTCATGAATTTGGTCATGCTTTCCAAGGATATATGTCAAGAAATATTCAAGTTCCTGAGTATCGTTCTCCAACTTTAGAAGCATGTGAAATTCATTCAATGAGTATGGAATTTATCACTTATCCTTGGATGAATTATTTCTTCGATGAAGAAGCAGATAAATATCGTTACGCACATGTTTGTGATGGTTTAACTTTCATTCCTTATGGAGTAACCATTGATGAATTCCAACATTATGTATATGAACATCCTGAAGTAACTCACGAAGAAAGATGTAAAGCATTTAGAGAAATTGAAAAGAAATACCTTCCACATAAGAAATATAAAGAAGCAAAAGTATTTGAAAAAGGTGGTTGGTGGATGAAACAATCTCATGTCTTTGGTTCACCTTTCTATTATATCGATTATACTCTTGCGCAAGTATGTGCTTTCCAATTCTTTAATGAATCAAGAAAGAATTTCTCTCGTACATGGAATAAATATGTTAGATTATGTAAGTTAGGTGGTAAATATCCTTTCACTGAATTATTAGAACACGCACATATTAATAATCCATTTATCGACGGAAATGTTAAAAAAGTCGTTACACCATTAAAAAAATACATTAAAGATTTCGATACATCAAAATTCTAATAGACAATTTTTAGGGCTGGTTTTTAGCCCTTTTTCTTTCGCTAAAATTAAACATTAAATCTAGTTGGTAAATAATTGAAGCTCTTTCTGGATCGTAAAAATAATGCAAGAAATTACATTTTTTTCTTAATACAATAGTTACAAACAAATTTGACCTCATCGCTTAATTTGTTGCATTTAGTTGTTTAATTAATAGCTTACGGATAAAATTATAATTTTACTTGTATTTAATTTTTATTTATTGTATACTCTACTAGCAATGCGGCCATGGCGGAACTGGTAGACGCGTACGTTTGAGGGGCGTATAGGATTTCCTGTGTGAGTTCAAGTCTCATTGGCCGCACCAATATTAAAGTTTGAAGACTGATACATAAAATCGGTCTTTTTATTTTAAATGCTTCTCTAACACAAAAATGGATATTTTTAAGAATTACGAAGGAATAAAATAGGTAAATTTGAATAACTATCTTTTAAGAGAATGAGTGTGTATGAATTTAAAATTAGTAAAGGCAACTATAGAATACAAAAGGCAAATTACTGATATGTTGGATTAATGGTATAAAACAGGCGAAAAGATAATTCCTTATTCTATAAGGAAACTGGATTATCATGATTTAGAAAATTACTGCAATAATCTAGAACTAAAGGAACCAAGCAACGGTCTTGTTCCTGACTCTACCTTCTTTTGTCTTGATACAGATAGAAACATTATGGTAGGAGCAGTAAATATTAGGCATTATCTAAACGATTCTCTTTTACTTGATGGAGGACATATCGGTGATGGTGTAAGGCCATCCGAAAGAAGAAAAGGAATTGCTTCAAAAATGATATCCTTAGCCCTTCTAGAATGTAAAAAATTAGGAATTGAAAAAGTTTTAATGGTCTGTAATAAAAACAATATAGGTTCCGCGAAGAGTATTAAAAACAATGGCGGAATTCTTGAAAACGAAATTTTTGTTAACGGTGTTATAGTACAACAATACTGGATTAAAAATAAGTAGTGATACCAAGTCATAAAAACGCTACTTTAAATTAATTTATAGCGAGGTTACTTAATAATAAATGTGTGTTGAAATAATAATATCCAATATGGACTATTTCGAGTATCGTATAGATTTTGGTAAAACTTACTGAATTGTATTGAAATTGTTTCACTTACACAAAGATATTTGAAGTTTGTTACGTAATGTAGCAAACTTTTTTGTTTTTAAAACAACAAAAAAAGAGCCGAAGCTCTTTTTTATTACGATATTACTTACTTTATTAGCAAGGTAAGATACGTAAGATTGACTTATTTAAAATCATGCAAACTAAGTCACAGATCCAGATGATGTTCCATCCTAAGATTAAACGTAAGATACCTGCAACAATTTTACCTTCTGTGATTCTTGTAACTGCACCACAAAGCCATGATGTGACTGGAATAATTGCAAGAATTAAACTTACGATCCAATCTAAGCCAAAGTAATCGCCTTTTTTAGCTGCCATTTGTTCTTCCTCCTATTTACGAAAACATTATACATTACTTCAATATTGTTGAAAATAAAAAATTATAAAATTTACATTTGTCTCTATAGTGTGGATTTTTGAGCATTAGATAATAATATCGTGGTTAAAGAAGCGAGAAAAATAAGAGTATATATCTTGGTCAAATTCAACATTTTCATAGCTATAAGTATCAACTACATGAGTAACAGTAGTCGCTTTAATAATCTTAGTGACTACATAAGCTTCATCTTGAGTTAAGCTTAATAAGGTATAGTTATTATCAATGAGAAATTCTAATTTAATCGATTTAAATTCAGGGATAGAAGTTGATTCTGAACTAGTAATAATTTCTTTTACATAATAATAAGGTGCTTTATCTAAATTAGGATCAAGTTCAACGCTTATGCGATAATTATTATCTTCTTTTACAATAGTTGGAGTAGATAAATAAGTACTTTCATTTATAACATAACTTGTCGCAGAATAAGGAAGTGTTCCATATTCATCTAGATAGAAGGAAAAAGAATATACTTCTGGATCTAAATTATCATCATAAGTTACTTCAGTTGAAGATACTTTACTTGCTTCTCGACGTAAATATTTTTCCTGATCTTTTAAAAGAAATCTTTGTTTAGAAAAATTAATTAGTCCAGTTGAAGTTGTTTGTAAAAAGCATTCACTTCCATTAACTATTTTCAAATTATCAATCGTTTGATTGGCAATACTAGCTTTTGATGCACCAGTTGAAGTTACTTTATATGAAGGAGTATTACCTACTTTCCATAAAGTTCTTGCGATAACATCTTTTACATCACTTTCTTCAATAGAAGGAGTTTCATTATTAATTACTAATAATCTCGATTGATGTTCATTGTTAGTTTCACTATCTAGGGTATCACGAGAAATAGAAGCTTTACTACCACATCCTACTAATAATAAAGAAAGAATAAGGCCATTTAATAAAATATATTTTTTCATAACTTACCTATTTAATTTCTACAAAGATTATTACTTTTTCTGAGACAGTTTTACCTTCACTATCAGGATATTTAACAGTGATATTAACGCATGCGATATATCGATAAGTAATTCCATCATCATCAATAACTTTAGTAATTGCTTTTACAATTAAATTATCTTTTGTTGTAGTATTTTTATCTAAGATACCTTTAGTGTTATTAAGTGATACAGTAGAAATTACATATCCTTCAGGGAAAGAAAGAATGTCATTTAGATCAAATTCTTCATTATCTTCAAGTGTTAAAGTATGAGTTTCTACGTTAAATTTCTCATTTTCTTTATAAGTAGTCTTAGTTTCTTCAAATCCTATCTTACCTCCGTAATAAAGAGTACAAGATAAAGATTGAGTTTTAGTTAATGTTGATTCTTCTTTTGGTGTAATAGTAACTTTAACTGAAGTTGAATTATTAAATTTCTTATCGTTATTAGCCCCTACATTGCCTGAATAATATGCCCCACCTTTTAAAGTTCCATCACTAGAAACAGTTGCAATATTTTCTTTTGAAGATTTAAATGTATAAGTAAAATCATCCACAGGAAGATAATTAACATAATGATTGACACTAATGTAGTCATTATCATAGAAGGCCGTATGAGGATATTGAATAGTAACAACATCTTTCGCGCATCCTATCGTTTCTAATTTAGAATACATTGGGTATAAAAGATTTTGACGTTCTTTTGAAGCAAAATGTGAATCAAAATAATAATCTAAGAAAGAAGATATTTCAGTACTTACCTTAGTATTGGTGCTTAAATCTATTTTATAATCATTTACCATTGAATAAAATTCATTTGCTTTTGCGTTAATTTCTTTTACTGATGTGGTATTTAAAACCATACCTAGAGTATTATTAACAACAAAATCTTCACTAGCCTCAATATATTTTTCACTTTGAGAAACACTTTCATTAATAATATCTTTACCTATTGTAGTTGATGGTAAATCTAAAGCTAAAGAAATAACTTCATATTCACTTCCATCTTCTTTTGATCCTTTAATGCTTAGACTCATGCTTGTATAACTATCATCGCTTTTAACTAAATTAAGTGCGATTTCTTTTATTTGCTTAGGAAGTTCGAGATCAACAACTACTCCATTAGATAAATCAATAGTTGTTTTTCCTCCAATATTTTTTTCGTTCATCGATGTATTAATTAAACTCATAATAGTATCATTTAAAGTTACTTTAGTTCCATTTTCACTTTCGTTAGAAACTAAATAATCTTTTAAAAGTGTTTGAATCTTTAATAACATATCTTTAGAAAATAAATCAGTGATGTTATCAATTTCTAAAGATTCTTTAATCGTATCTAAAGTTGAACTAAAATCACTATTAGTATTTAAACCTAGAACTAATCTAAGAACTTTAGCTAAGAAAGAATATCCTGATTGAGAACTAAATGCATATGGTGCGTAATTAGTTTCTTCTTCAGTACCAAAATTTCTATTTAGAGCAGTATAAAAAGTTTCTTCTCCATAATTATAAATATCTAACGATTCAAAATCGTTATTATCATTTACGCTTATATATGAAGAATAAGTTTCATCAACTAGGCTAGTTAAAGCCGAAACTAAAGTTCCTTTAATAGAAAGAGAAGAGCTATAACTTTTTAAATCTTTATTTGAATTAATTATATCTTCAATTAATGAACCTATAGGTAAGTTTGCTTTTACAAAAGTTCCAACTTTTTCTTCAGTATCGCTTTCATCTTGTCTTACATCAATAGAAAGAGGGAGTTCAAGATTAGAACTATCTAAAATAGTATTAAGTGCTGCTTTACCTTGAATAGATTCACCTAATTTTAAATTTACGTTACCAAGATTTAAATTAATTTTTCCATTAAAATTAACCCCACTTTCAAAGTCAAGGTCTTCCATTTGAGAAATAACTTTTTCTAGTCCTGGTACTAAATTAGTCGCATCTTCAACAATAGTAAATTTAATCACTTTTCTAATAGTTGTATCATCATCTGCGATTGCGATAATATTAACATTCCCAGCTCCAATTCCTGTTACTAAGCCGTCACTAGAAACAGTTGCAATACTCTTATTACTAGTAGTATATTTTACTGAATCATTTTTTGTTCCATATACATGAGCTTCTAATTTATAAGTTTCACCGACTTGAAGATAATTTCTAGTTACTTCATTTACAACTATCGCTTTATTTACTTCTTGAGTGTCATTACTTGATAAAGATGATGAACTAGAAGAATTTGAGCAAGAACAAACTCCTAAAATCATTCCTAAGGAAAGTAATGGGATAATAATTTTCTTTTTCATTAAAATGCCTCCTTAACACGCTTAGTATAATTTTAAATCTAAAGAAGTTAATTTTCAATAAATGATAAGGTACTAAAAAACTCCTTACTTTGAAGTAAAGAGTTGTTTAAGATTATTTAGATGTTGGATAATGACACTTTCTTTTCCATCTTCCAGAAAAATACATGCCAATAGAAACAAACATTCCGACTGCCCAACCTAAAGGCCAAGCAAAATATAATCCTTCATAACCAAAGATTTTTCCGAAAACTAAAGCGCCTACTACCCTACAAACTAGATCAATCGATGTTCCTAATGTAAAACCTAACATATCAGTCGCACCTTTTAACACTCCATCAAGAGGAATCTTAATAACCATAAAAATGAAGAAAGGAACAACACATGTAATAAATAAGGTACCTGAAGATATAATTAAACTTACATCACTTGAAGAATCTGAACTTAAGAATAAATTAACCCAGAACTCTTTAAAAGGTAAGATAACGACCGTTGCGATAACGCAGAAGATCGCACTTATTATTAAAGTAGCGAAATAGCCTTGTTTAATACGTTCATATTTCCCTGCACCAATATTTTGTGATACGTAGTTACATTCAGCATTACATAAAACTGTAAAGATATTAATCGCGATATAACATATTTTATATGCGGCAGAATAACCTCCTGCAACATAGTTACCTCCAATAGAAGTTAAGATTGTGGTAATTAATACTCCACCAACTGAGATGAATAACCCTTGTAAAATACTAGGTATCGCAACGCCTATAATTTGTTTTAAGATATCTTTATCAAAATTATCTACTTTACTTTCTTCCATTTTGTTGATGCTTTTAAATAAGACTACTAGAGATAATATTGCCGCGATAGCTTCTGAAATTACTGTTCCTAGAGCAAGTCCCGCGCTAGAAAGAGATATTGGCATAACAAATAATAAGTCTAAAGCTACATTTAAAAGAGTTGAGAAAATTAAAAAATATAATGGAGTTTTGGAATTACCAAATGATTGGAACATATACATTGCATAATTATAAATAAATAAGAATATTACTCCTCCGATATAGATGAGCATATATGATAATGCTTCGTTAAAACAGCCATCTCCTTCAACTGAAGTATCAATCATTCCTTTAAGTAATGGATAAATTACCGCTAATCCTAGAATTGTAGTAAATAAGCCTAAAGCTAATGTTGCAATTAAGCCAACACGAGCCGTTTTCTTTAAAGAAATAAAATCTTTCGCACCAAAATATCGTGCACTTATTACTCCACATCCTACTCCAATACCGACCGCGATATCTAAGAAAACTACGGTGATTGGATAAACAATACCGACTGCATTAAAGCTATCGATTGAAGAAATAAAATGTCCTGCGATGAAGTTATCTGCAAGATTATAAAGTTGTTGTAATGTTACCGATAATACCATTGGTAAAGCATATAAGAGTAGCACAATGAAAGGTTTCCCTTGAGTCATGTCTTTTGTATTCATATAAAGCCTTCTTTCCTTTAATATTATAGGCTCATTAACTATAACGGATTTAGGAAAGCGTTTACAAAAATTAAGTATTATTATACAATTTAGTATACGAGGCAATAATTATGAAAAAACTAAAATCCATTATTTCATTAGATTTAATTTTTATTTTATTAGAAGTTATAATTCTCTTCATCATGATAATTTTTCAGATAAAAACAATAGTTAATAATCACGATGCAGTTAAATACGCTTCATTATATTATCCTATGGTTGACATAAGTAAGATATTTCTTATTGCTCTACCTACTTTATGGATTTTATCTTATTTTATAAGTTATATTTATGATAATCATCAATTAATAGATAAAAATAATCTCTTAGTCATCTATCTTATCTTAGGATTATTAGCTAATGTTTTCTCTATCGTATTAAGTTCATATCCAATATTCTTTCTTATCTCATTTCTATTATCATATCTATTAATATGTTTTATTCTTTTAGATGATAAAAAAGAAATATTAATTCATTTAATTTGTTTAATATTATTTTTCATTATATGTTTATTAATACCTTCATTAAGAACTTATGTAAGAATACTTTCTGCTTTATGCTTTAGTTTACTTGTTTCTAATCTATCCTTAACAATTTATAAATACATTAAAACCAAAGATAAATATTATTTATATTTTATATTCGCAATTATATTTGCTTTGATTTCCGATGCTTCCCTTGGTTTACGAGCGATTCTATCTAATGAAATAATAAATAATATATTTTCATTTCTTGTTTGGCCAACATATGTTATTAATCTAATTTTAATCATCTATATTTATAATATTCATCATAAGAAATTAAGTGCGTAACTTAATTTCTTTTTATTATGTTTTATTCTTAGATCCATTCAAGAATATTTCTACTTACCTTTTTTCAATATCATGCAGACTTGTTTACATTCTCGTGGATATTTTATTCCGGAGGCGAATATTATAAGGCAATTTCCGATAGGTAAAACATCTTATAATTCCTCCATCCTGAAAAAAATGCACTTTCTCTTATGTTATGAATAATCCGATAGAGCATATCTATTAATTCTCCATTTCATAAATATACTTTTGATTAGCTTTGTGTCCTATAGCATTAGGAACATCAACAAAATATAACTCAAAGCGATTTTTCAAATTTTCTTTTGTTCGATTAACCAATGTGTTATTTTCCTCTATAACATAGACTAACAAAGGATTATTATCAAAATTCATCCAATATTCTAAATCACAAGCATTAACATAATATCCTAACAAATTATAATTTTCATCTGGGGGGGTAAAACCTTTTCTAGATTCATAACATAATGAACATCATTAAGATAAAAATCCTGTCTTATAACGCAACTAACGATGCCTTCTTCATCAAATGAATATTCTACACTACTATTCCAATTTAGCGTATTATTTGATGATTGATTCATATTACAACTTGAAAAAGAAAAAGTACTAAAGAGTGTCACGATTAATAATAATAACAATTTAATATATCTCATAAAATCGCATCCTAACTTATATAAAGCCTATAAAAACTATAAATCTTATATCATGCTATAAGAATGAACACAATTACACGCCTTTTTATGGCAGAATAAGCGCATAAAATTGCAAGTAAATAAAAAGCCCGACACAATTTGTAACGGACTGAATTTTCTATGGTGATAGCTATGGGGATCGAACCCATGACCTCTTCCGTGTGAAGGAAGTGCTCTCCCGGCTGAGCTAAGCCATCGATAAATATATTATAAAGAAATTTAATAAAAAATAAATCTCATTTTGGTAAAAAAAATATCACCCAGAGGTGACTTCTTTAATCTATATAAACAATTCATATTGAATTGATGTTGTTACAATGGTGGGCCTGAAAAGATTTGAACTTTCGACCTTTGCATTATCAGTGCAACGCTCTAACCAACTGAGCTACAGGCCCGATTGCTTTAATATAATACAATAGATAAAGTACCATTGCAAGTATTTTTTTCACTTTTTAAAAAGATTTTTTCTAAAAAGTGCTTTTTCTTTAATAATCAATGTTTAAAAAGTAAATTATCGAATTTTAATTAACTTCATCTTCATTAATTTCAAGGTATTTATCATTATCGATATGAATAAAAATTTTATTATTTTTTATATAGATATTACTTACACGCATTGAAAGCCATTCTTCTTTATCTAAGCAGATTTTACTTTCTATTCCTTCATAACTTTCGTTAGTTACGTCATTAATCACTACAAGATTTTGATTACCTAAGATATTCATTAATAAAGTTTCTAGTTCTAAATAGCTTCTATTAATGAGTTCATCTTCATCTAATGATCTTTCTAATTTTAATCTAATATTGTTATCTTTCATAAATTCTCCTTTATTCACACTTCCTATAAATCATATATAAATTAAGAAAAATCAATAGTCAAGACTGTTAAATCAAAATTTAATAATTTAATTCGTAATATATATCTATATCTCTCTAATTTATTTCTCAAAGTGGTAAAATTATTATATTTACTTGCAAAACAAAAGCCCTCCATAAGGAAGGCTTGCTCACTAAATTAAATATTAGATTAGAGAACTTCTTTAAGACGTGCGCTCTTACCTTTTCTGTCACGTAAGAAGTAGATTTTGTTTCTTCTTACTTTACCATGTTTAATGACTTCGACAGAAGCAATATTTGGGGAGTTTACTGGGAATGTTCTTTCGACACCGATACCAGATGACATTTTTCTTACGATAAATGTTTCGCCAACTCCAGAGCCGCGACGTGAAATGACAACACCTTGGAATACTTGGATTCTTGATTTGCCACCTTCAATAATTCTAACATTAACTTTAATTGTATCACCTGCGACAAATTTTGGTAAATCTGTTCTGATTTGTGATTTAGTGATTTTTTCAACTAATTGGTTATTCATACTGAATTACACGCTCCTTTCATAGATCGTTCACTAGTTGCCTAGCTGCATGATATTTTCACATGCCCTATTAGTCTATCATTATGAATAAATAGAAGCAACAATATTTTATCATTTTCCTTATTTTGTATCACTTACAACTAATAAAAGTCACTTATATAATATAGATATGTAAAAAATATTTTTAAATGTTAAGTAAAAATACTTGACAGTATCTTTAAATACCTATATTATTATCGAGTAGCCTAAGGAGGATATATTTATGGCAGTAAAAATTAGATTAACAAGAACTGGTCGTCATGATGACCCATCTTATAGAATTGTAGTTGCAGATTCACGTTTCTCACGTGATGGCCGTTACATTGAACAAGTTGGTTATTATGATCCAAAAGCTCAAGGTAATACACCTTCAATCAAATTAGAAAATGAAAAAATCTTAGCTTGGTTAGAAAAAGGTGCTAAACCATCAGACACAGTTAGATCTTTACTTTCAGATGCAGGCATCATGAAAGAATTCGCTTCAAAAAAAGCTTCTAAGTAATTGGAGATAGTAATTATGGATTACATAGTCGCTATCCACAAGATCATTGATCCAATCGTTTCTCATCCAGAAAAGATTGAAATTACTGAACTTGAAAATGAAAATAAGAAAGATCGCACATTCGTAATCAAATGCGAAAAAGACGATGCTGGTAGATTAATCGGTAAACGTGGTTCTACTGCAGATGCATTAAGAGAAGTCTTAAGCATTGCTGGTAAAACAAATTCAGAAAGAGTTCATATTAAATTCGTTTCTGAAGAAGTTGAAGCAAAATAAATATTAAGTCCTTCGGGACTTTTTATTTTCGAGTTATTTCTATATAATTTAATTAATATGAACCGGAGGTAATTATGACTAAATTAATTATTGGAACAATTTTAAAAACACAAGGATTAAAAGGTTGTGTCAAAGTATTTTCACAAACTGATTTTGCTCCTACTAGATATAAAAAAGGAAATAATGTCTATATCGAAACTAAACAAGGTGAAGAAATTAAAGTCACTGTCAGTGATTATTATTTCTATCAAGGTTTTGATTATGTCACTTTTGAAGAATATCCAACTATTGAATCAATTACTCCTTTATTAGGTAGTAAGATATTCGCGAACAAAGAAGAACTCCCTCCTCTTGAAGAAGGTAGTTATTATTTCTGTGATTTAGTTAACCTCAATGTCATCGACGAAAAAAGAGGTAACGTTGGTAAAGTAATTGAAATTAATGATTATGTTGGTAGACGTTCCTTAAGAGTTCAATTAAAGAACAAAAAAGAAATATTAATTCCTTATATTGGAGCTTTTATTAAAAAAGTTGATTTAGCCAATAAAAGAATTGAAGTTACTTTAATTGATGGGATGGTCGATTAATGAAAATCACTATTTTAACCTTATTTCCTGATATGTTTACTTCTTTTCTTTCTAATTCAATTATTAAAAGAGGTATTGCCAAAGGATTAATTGAATTTGAAATAGTTAATATCCGTGATTTTACTTTAGATAAGAATCATCGTGTTGATGATTATCCTACCGGTGGAGGAGCAGGTTTAATTATGAAAGTTCAACCTGTTTTAGATGCATTAAAATCAGTCAAAAAAGATAATTCATATACTTTAATGACTTCTCCTCGCGGAAAGACATTTAATCAAGAAAAAGCAATTGAATTATCTTCTAAAGATCATTTAATCTTCGTCTGCGGACATTATGAAGGAATTGATGAAAGATTTAATAAATATGTCGATGAATTAGTTTCGATTGGTGATTATATTCTTACTGGTGGAGAAGTACCAGTTATGGCGATGAGTGATTCTATTATTCGACTAATTAAAGGAGTAATCGCTGAAGAATCCACTTCCGAAGAATCATTTAATAACGGCTTACTAGAATACCGTCAATACACTTTCCCTTATGATTATGAAGGTGATAAGATTCCTGATATTCTCTTTTCAGGAAATCATGAAGCAATAAGAAAATATCGTCAAAGAGAATCTTTATATCTAACTCGTCTATATCGACCTGATATGTTCGAAAAATATCAAATGACTAAAGAAGATATAAAATTACTTAACGATTTAGATAATGGAATATTCCCTAAATGGGAGGAAGAAGCTTTAACTAAAGGAGCTAAATTTATTAAGAAAGATAAATAGATGTTACGAAAGTAACATCTTTTTTCTTTCGTAGTATTAGTTTTTACGTTAAAACCTTATTATTTTATTTTTTTCTAACAAAAAAAGGTCTACAAGTAGACCTTTTATTCACCTTTACAAGATGATTCTAATTTTTTAGTTTCTTCTTCACCATGGAAATATCGATAAATTTCTAAAGCGAAAGCAAATGAATATCCCATTGCTTTAGCAGTTATAAAATTTCCGTCAGTTACTACGCCTTCATTTCTTAAATAAGTACCTCCAACAATTTGATCTTCAAATCCAGGATGAACAACATAATTTCTATTTTGAAAATATCCTAATCGACCGACTAGCATTGGCGCGGCGCATATTGAAGCGACTAATTTATTATTCGAAGCAAAATAAGTAATAATTTCATTAACTATGTTTTTAAAAGCCATAATCTTAAATGAACCAGGACCTCCCGGAATAATAAGACCATCAAAAGAAGAATAATCTTTAATATCTTCAATTAAATTTTCAATATAAAGATGATTATTACATTTAGTAACAACCTCATTTCTTCCCATTAAACTAGCTTTAATAACTTCTTCTTTACCTCTTAATAAAACATCTAATGGAGTTAATGCTTCAACATCTTCTACTCCATCAACAAATAGCATTAAATATTTCATATTATTTGCTCTTTAAGATTTCTAAAACGAGTTTAGAAGTAATTTGAGGGTTTACTTTACCCTTAGTTTTCTTCATAACTTGACCAACTAAGAAACCTAATGCTCTATCTTTACCATTCTTAAAGTCAATAACTGATTGAGGGAATTCATTAATTGTTTTTTCAACAATCGCTTTAATCGCACCTTCATCAGAATTTTGTTTTAAACCTAATTCATCTGCGATTATTTCTGCATTCTTATTATCAAGTGCCATTTTTTCAAAGACATTTCTAGCTTGATTAAATGATAAAACGCCTTTATCTAACATATTAATTAAGACGAGTAAATTATCAGGAGTTACCTTTAAATCTTTAATAGTTAAAGCGTTCTTATTTAAGTAAGCTAAAATATCACCATTTAACCAGTTCCAGAAAGCTTTTGCTTTAGAAGGATCTTCTTTAACACACTTATCAAAATATTCACTAGAATCTTTATCTTGTAACATTTGATTTGCTTCATCTTCACTTAAACCTAATGAAACGTATCTAACGAATTTTTCACTTGCAAGTTCATTACTTGTTTTAATCGCATTATCAACGAATTCATCACTTAATTTAATAGGAGCAATATTAGGTTCAGTGAAATATTTATAATCGACTGCATCAGTCTTTTTTCTCATTAAAACTGTCTCTTTTTTCATTTCATCGAAACGTCTAGTTTCTTGTTCAACTGGTATACCACTTAATAATAATTTAGTTTGTCTTTTTACTTCAAAATCGATTGCACGTTGAACGTTCGCGGTTGAATTTAAGTTCTTAACTTCAACTTTTGTTCCAAATGTTTCACTTCCATAAGGTCTAATTGAGACGTTAACGTCACATCTAAGAGAGCCTTCTTCCATCTTACCATCAGAAACATCTAAGTAAGTGACGATTGATTTAATCATTTCAACATATTTCATCGCTTCTTCACCACTTCTAATATTTGGGCGAGAAACAATTTCAACTAATGGAGTTCCAGCACGGTTATAATCGAGTAATGTATAATCTGCCATATGGTGTTGCATACATGTATCTTCTTCCATATGTAAACGTTCAATTTCAATACGTTTAGTTCTTCCATCACTTAATTTAATATCTAAATAACCATTTGAACCAATTGGTCTAGCTTGTTGAGTAATTTGATATCCCTTAGGAAGATCACTATAGAAATAGTTCTTTCTATCAAACCATAATTCATGATCAATTGTCATATTTAATGCATGTGATACTCTTATTGCATTAATAACCGCTTGTTTATTAACAATAGGCAGTGTACCAGGGAAAGCGATATCTAATGGGCGAACACAAGTATTTGCTTCTTCACCAAAAGAGATTTTACCTGTTGAAAACATCTTTGATTTTGTTTTCATTTCTACGTGGATTTCAATACCAATAACTGCTTCAAAATTCATTAGTCCATCACCTTCTTTGTATAAATATTTTTAAGTCCTAAGCTACTTTCAAGAGCGCTTGCAATACTAAAGCAAGTAACTTCATCAAACGCTTTAGTCATAATGTTACAACCAAATGGGAATTTATTATCAAGTCCCATTGGAATAGTTAAAGATGGTAAACCACCAAAATTACCTAAAGCTAAATGGTTTTCTACAATCATCGTATGAGGATCTAATCTACTTGCGACATCATCATTAGAAACATAAGGATTTCTAATAATTCCTCCACATGGAGTAATGATTGCATCATAACTTTCATAGATTTCATTTAATTTATTAACAATTAAATGTCTAATTTTTTGCGCTCTAATAAAGAGTTCTTCTTGGTTGTCTTTAAATAAGGAATATGAACCTATGACGAATCTTCTTCTAATTAATTCACAGAATCCCTTAGTTCTCGCTTTCATCATAACTTCTTGATAAGAAGTTTCTCCACCAATTCGTGGTCCAAATTTAATACCATCAAGATTTGCGTTATTAGAAGTTGCTTCTGCGCAAGAAATGATCATATAACAAGGATAAATTGCTTCAAGAAGTTTGCTATCAAAGCTAATTTCATCAACTATTGCACCTTTTTCTTTTAAGATAGAAGAAACTTTTTCCATACCGAGTTTAATAGGTTCATCTTTAATTGATTCATTAATTTCTTTAATAAAAGCAATCTTTTTACCTTTCATATCTTCATTAATCTTTGAAGCATATTTTTCTACTTCACGAGGTGAAGAAGTTGCATCATGTTCTATATCGTAACCAGCAAGAACTTCAAGAGCAAGTGCAGAATCTTTAACTGTTCTAGTAAAATAAGCAACGTGATCTAAAGAAGGAGCGAATGGGAATAAACCAAAACGAGAAATTCTTCCCCAAGTTGGTTTCATTCCGACTAGTCCTGCGTAAGAAGCAGGTTTTCTAACTGAGTCACCAGTATCTGAGCCTAAAGCAAAAGGAACAATTCCTTGAGAAACTAAAGAAGCGCTGCCACATGATGAACCACCAATTTTATAAGTATGAGTTGGATCATATGGGTTAAATGTAGTACCTTTATGACCAGTTGTACCAGTTCCACCCATTGCGAGTTCATCTAAGGTTGATTTCCCGATTAAAACCGCCTTACTATCTTTAAGTTTTTTAATAACTGTCGCATCAAAAACTGGGACGTAATCTTTTAAAATTTCACTTGAACCAGTAGTTAAGATATCTTTTGTTGAGAAGTTGTCTTTGGCAATATATGGTATTCCCCAAAACATATTATCTACTTCAGGTTCTTTTAATGATGAAGCAAATTTAATTGCTTCTTCTTCACAAATAGTTTCTAAAGCATTAGTATCTTCTTTCTTTAATGCTTCAAGTGCGTCAAGCGTTAACTCTAAAGGAGTCACTTCTTTTTTGACTAATAAGTCATGTAATTCTTCAATTGTTTTACCTATATACTTCATATTAGCCTACCACCTTTGGAAGTTTAATTTGTCCTTCCACAATGTCTTTTGCGTTTCTTAATACTTCTTCTTTACTTAAACCATCTTCAGGAACGTCTTCTCTTAAATAAGAAGTAGTTACATCAAATGGGAAAGTCATTGGAGTAATGTTATCAAGACCTTCAATTTCTCCAAGAACTTCCATTTGTTTAGTGATGACATCAAATTCTTTTAAAAGTAATTCATATTGTTCACTAGACATATCAAACATTAAGTTATTCGCACATTTTTTTAATAATTCAATATCGTATTTAACCATATATCCTCCTAAATTTTCTTAATTGATGGATGAGTAGATATTAAGGTTTTAGTTCCTACTTCATCACGGTCAAATTTAATTCTAATAAGCTTATTTATTATTTCGATTACTACACCTTTACCGAATGTTGCGTGTTCTATTTTATCACCTACTGCCCACGAAGTTATTCCATTAGTTTCGTTATTAACCACGGTTTTCTTAACTTGCTTTAAACCAGCAGGCTTATATTTAGCTTCATAAGTTGGAGTTTTAGATGTACCTAAGACTCGACCGATATTTTCAGTATAAATGCCTGCTTCTTTAACAAATCGGCTAGGTGAATTAGGACATTGATTTATAAAAGAATAATCTTGATTAGAAGAAACGTATAATTCTTTTTTCGCTCGAGTAAAAGCGACATAAGCTAGACGTCTTTCTTCTTCAATACCTAATTTAGATTCACTGACTGATCGTATAGAAGGGAATATTCCTTCTGCCATATTAATAACAAATACGTAATTAAATTCTAAGCCTTTCGCGGTATGAACGGTCATTAATGAAACATAATCGCCATCAGATTTATCATTCATATCGTCTTGAGAAGCTTGTAACATCGCATTATTAATAAAATCTAAGAAAGTATCATTTTTATTACTTTCTAAGAAGATATCAACTTGATTTAATAATTGCATAATATTTTCAATTCGATCTTCACTATCTTCTTTATAAGTTTCTTTAATATAATCGTAATAATTAATATTTTGTAAGAAATTATCTAATACTTTATAAAGTTTTCTATTACCATTAGAAATTTCCTCTTCGACTATTTGCATTTCTTTAAAGACATTAAGGAAACTTGCTTTACCTTTAGCTTTTAAAGAACATGAATTAATATTTTCTTTTAAATACAAGAAATAATTTTGACCAACTGCTTTAGCTTCTGAAATTAATTCTTCAGTCGCAGTAGGACCAATATTTCTTTTCGGAACATTAATAATTCTTAAAAACGCAGTATCATCAGAAGGATTCGCGATTAATTTGAAATAAGAAACGATATCTTTAATTTCAGCGCGTTGATAGAATTTGATACCACCAAATATTTTATAAGGGATACGATAATTCGCTAGTTCAGTTTCAACAATACTTGAAGAAGCGTTATTTCGATATAAAATCGCGATATTTTTATAAGATATACCAGTTTTATGTAAATCAATAATTTTTTCTACAACTCGAGTACCTTCTTCTTTAGAGCTTCTTGAATTAAAGAATTTAACTTTGTTTCCTTCTTCTCCATTTGAGAAAAGATTCTTTTTTAGTCTTTCTTTATTATTATCAATAAGTGCATTAGAGACTTTTAAGATTTCTTTAGTTGAACGATAATTTTGATTTAAATAAATTGATTCTAATTTAGCGTCCTTATTTATATCTTTAATAAGGTCTTCTAAATCAAGAATGAGACGATGGTTTGCCCCTCTCCAAGTATAAATAGTTTGATCTGGATCACCAACAACATATAAAGATGTATCTTTATTCATTAATAATTCAATTAATTTAAATTGAACATCATTGATATCTTGAAATTCATCGACTAAGATATGACGAATATATTTAGTATATCTTTCTCTTACTCCATTAGATTCATCATTTAATATATCAATAGATTTAAGTAATAAATCATCAAAATCTAATGAATGTCTTTCATTTAATACTTCGGTATAATCTTTAAAATAATTTAGATATGATTTAAGTTCAGGATTAGGATAATTAATATCTTTAATATCGTCGTAACTTTGTCCTCTCATCTTTTTACCGGAAATCCAGTTTAAACATTTACCAATATTAGGATCATTTCTTGGTAAGTTATATTTAGTTGAGAAGATTTCTTTCATAATGTTTTTACAATCTTCTTCATCGAGGATTGTAAAATTCTTTGGAAAGGAAATATGACAAGCTTCTTGTCTTAAAAATCTTGCACACCACGAATGAATGGTACCTAAAAACATTCTTGAGCCATTTTCTACTCCAACCACTTTATTAACTCTCGCTTTAATTTCATTCGCGGCTTTATTTGTAAAAGTAACAGCCATAATAGTCGAAGGAAAGACACATTCATGAGAGATTAAATAAGCAATTCTACTAGTTAGGACGCTAGTCTTACCACTTCCTGCGCCGGCAATAATTCTAATATATTGTGCTTTAGAAGTTGCACCTTTATATTGTTCTACATTTAATCTATCTAAAAATTCTTCCATAAGTTCCTCACGTTTCATACTTTCAATATTATATACTAATCTAATAACGTTTTTAATAATAAATTATTAAAATTACATAGATTTTATTTTAAGAAAATTAAAGTTAAAATACTAATAAGATACTATAAAATTAACTAATAAATATTTGATTAAAACACAAATCAATCCAATTAAAAAGCTCCAATTTATAAAATTGAAGCCAATAAATTTATCTATATGATATACTTAATGAAAAAGACGTTATTACTTCATTTTTGTAATATCGTGTTTGATATATTTGACTTACCATATAATTCTCATCATATTGTATTTCGTATTCTATTTTGCTATTAGACTCATTATATATAAGACTAATATAGAAAATAGGATAATTATCTAATGAAAATTTAAAATCCGTTTCATCATTATTATTAAACATATCAGATTTATTTTTATAAGCATCATATATTTTATCCAATTCGCATTCATAAAATAAGTCATATTGATAATGATATTTATAACAGTTTTCATCCCAAGCAGCATCTAGCACACACGCTTTTATACCAAAATAATAACCTTTTTCAAAAGACCCTGTTAAAGAGAAAGTTGATGTAACAAAATCAGAATTAAATACGAAATCAACATAATTATAATCTATCTTTTTCTTATTATAATCATTATATAATCTTTCCAAATGATTATTTGTCATCTCCTCATGATCATATTTGTTATTACATCCAAAAAGAGAAAATAGCACAATTGGAATTA
>CAVDMV010000014.1:0-44204 GCA_963610315.1 Acutalibacteraceae bacterium | reverse complement strand
GGCTCTTTCCAAAGTTAGTTGAATTACTACTTTTCACACATCAAAATTTTTGACTTTAACAATTCAAATCCACATCTTCCATGCATTATTCTTTTAACCTTTTTTATTTTATGAACTGATGCTTAAACTAAACCATTACTTTGTGTATATTTCATTGAATTAAGTACAGCGTCATAATCATTTTCTAAACCTTTAATAAAACTGTTTAAAACTTCAATTTCAAGTTCCTTAGCTTTCTTAATCCAACTTTCTAAAGCCTTTTGTTTCTTTGTTTTTAATAAAATTCCTTTAAATTCTAACATTAATTCTATTAGGGTTTTTAGTAATGGAAAACATTTATATAATTTAATTAATTTTTCTTTTGATAAGTCTTTTATTTTATTTAATGGTTTATAAAGTAATTTAATTACTTGTTTACGAGTTATTTTCTCTTCTATTAACAACTTATTGTCTTTCTTTAATTTTGCAACATAAGCCTTTACCATTCCATATTTTCCTTGGTAACCTTTTTCAACTATTGTTAAATAAATGTTTTTAATCGTAGATTTTTGTTTAATCATTTCTGTTATTATTTCGCTATATTTAGTACATGAGTTAACTCGTTGTCTAGAAGTGGAATCTAATGTAAACTTAGTACCTTTTGTAACATATCTTTTAATGGTTCTTCTATCTATATTCATTTCTCTTGATATTTCTGATAGTGAAACACCTGAAGCATAAAGCTTTTGTGCATGAGATACTAACTCGTTCTTTTTCTTTATTCTTTCAAGTCTAATTTTAATATTTTTATCTTCAAAATATTTAGTAATTTCAAGGTCATTTAATTCTATTAATTTCTTCATGGTCTTATAATTCATACCATTTTCTTTACAAGCAGCTGTAAAAGAAACCCCGGATTCAATAGCTGTTTTGGTTGAAATAAACTTTTCTTTTAAGGTTTTTATCTTAAAATTAGTAACTATTTTATCAATTATTAAAACATTAGGAATATTATGTCTAATATATTCATCTAAAGCTTCAGATAAACTTTTAATCAAATGAAATCTATCAGTTATTTGAATTATATCTTTATTAGCCATTACTATTGAATTTTTGTAAATGAGAGAACCATCTCTTGTAATAATTTTAATATTAGGAAACAGTTTTAACCATTCGCTAACATCACCAATATCTCTTGAATTAATAAGTGAAATAATTTTTCTTGTATTTTGATCAACCATTACAGTGCCATAAGTGTGACGCTTTTTAAAAGAAAAATCATCTATGCCAATAATTTCAATATCGTTAAAATTAAAAAATTTACTGTATTTTTTTTAAGAAAGTACAAATTGTACTTTTACCTATTTTTATTCCATTTTTTCTAAGAGTGTTTTGTGCATTAATTGATGATAAATTCTTAGAAATATCACGGACATATTCATCTAATCTTTTTGTTCTTTTAGCACATCTAGATATAAAATCAAATGTTTCACTAAATGTTTTATGTTTACATTCTTGATTATTACAAAACATCTTTCTATTTTTGATTTTAATAGTTACTCTTTTTCCGTTAAGAGGTATATCATCAAAAGATTTGTAATATTTTGAATGACATTTAGATGAGCTTTTCCCACAATATGGACATGTTACATTTTCTAATTTCGATTCTACTAAAAATACATATCTATCTTTACATTTTTCTACAGAAACAAGCTTCAAATTATCACTCAATTCACTTATATATTCTTGCATAATTATTACCTCACTAGATACCTAATTATACCATATTTTTAGCTATATTTCAACTAACTTTGGAAAGAGCCTATTTTATCTTGACACTTTCAAATGTAATTCTTGGTATTGTAAAAAAGATGATTCATTTGGAATTAATGGTTCTCAAATAGATTTATTAATTGTGAGAAAAGATCAAATAATTAACTTATGTGAAATGAAATATAGTGATGTATTATTTACCGTAACAGATAAAGTATTATATTCAATTAGCAATAAAATAAACGATTTACGACTAATGACTAAAACTAAATATGCAATACATCCTACCTTAATAACTACTATCGGATTAAAAGAAAATTCTAATTCTTCAACATTTCTGTCATTAATTACTTTAGATGATTTATTTAGATAAAAATTGATTGATGTTAAGTTAAAAATTGTTGCATTTAGTTATTTAATTAATATTTTTATTTTCTTCGTTGCTTTTTTGGAAAATATGTCTTTTAATAATTATATGGGAGCTTAATGAATTAGGCTGAGAGGACACTTCTTAGTTGTCGACCACACTTGATCTAGGTAATGCTAGCGGAAGGAATTTTTTATTTTGCATTTTTCGTTCTTTTTTAGCTTATCTAGTCAGAAAGGACGTTTTTTTATATGAAGAAAGAAAATAAATTCTTCACAACGAGAAATATTGGCGAAATCGCCATATTTACCGCGCTTGCCTTTGGACTAGATTTTTTACAAGGCGGCATATTTAAGGGAGTATTCCCTAATGGAGGTAGCATAGGTATCGCGATGTTACCAATTTTAGTTCTTGCATATAGAAGAGGTTTTACTTCTTCCTTAGTATGTGCAACTCTGCTCGCTTTCTTACAATGTTTTGGAGGCGTATACGCGATTAGTTCATCTTGGTATAATGTTTTATTCCAAATCTTACTCGATTATATTTTAGCTTATCCAGTCGTCGCTATTGCTGGGTTATTCTATAAGCCATTTAAGAAAGCAGAAACTAAGAAAGAACAAACTAAATATTTAATTATTGGTTCAGTTTTAGGAGGAGTCGCGAAGTTCTTAACCCACTTCTTATCCGGTTTTATCTTCTGGGCAAATTACGATTTTGCTGGAGGACCAGTAGTATATTCAATTGTTTATAATGGCTCTTATATGTTACCTAATACTATCTTATGTAGCATCATCTTAGTTTTAATTAACTTAAAAGCTCATAACATCTTTGTTGTTAAAGAAAATAACAAAGAAAATGAAGGAGAATTAATCCATGAATAAATATTTAGAATTAACTAAAAGAATTATTCTTTTAGTATTAGGTACTTTTTTAAGCGTATTATTCTTCGTTTTCTACGTTAAAAGTTATTCATTTTATCAAGATGAATTTGGAACGGATATTTCTTTTAATAACGATTATTTAGTCTTAACTCTTTTAGGTTTAATCGTCTTAGTATATGGAATTATCTCTTTATACACATTCTTAAAAAATAAAGAGAATCCTTATTTTAATATCTCTTCGTTATGTTTTACCTGTTTAGGAGGATTTTATTCACTAGGCATTTTCTTTAAGCAAATCGCAAAGGGAAAAGAATACGTTAATAATGCGCATTATCTTTATTTAGGTATTATGTTAACTTTATTATGCGTTTATTTCGTTATTAACGTATATGAAGATCATAAAAAGAAAATTAATAAACAATAAGTAATGTTCCTTCTTTCACTTCAATGCACGCTTCTAAAGCGATAAATTCATTAGAAACACCTATCGGGAAGGAATTATCTAAAGTAATATCATTTACTTCATATTTTAAGTTTTTAAGGCTTACGCCTTTAGAAACATCAAGACTAAAGATGGAAATATATCCATCTTTTTTATTGATGCTTAATGATGAATTTGTTAAATAGGTAATAACTTGTTTATCACTATAAATATGGATATTTAAGCCTAGTTTATGAAATTTATAAGCATCTTGAATTAATGCGATCGAATGATCTATTCTTCCTCCTAAGCAGCCATAAATATCAATATCTTTATAACCTAGGTTATAAGCTTCTTCTAAAGCTCTATGAGTATCAGTTATATCTTTTATTGGATCTAATTTAATGATTGGGCAATCATTAGGAACGTAACCTAAAGAATCAAAATCACCGACACCTAAAGAGATTTTATTGTGATGTTCTTTTAAAAAAGATATTCCTCCATCAACACCAATAATAAAGTCTTCATCATCATACTTAAATTCTTTTATTAATGGGCTTGCCCCAACAATGATACATTTTCCCATACTACTCCTTACTAAATAAGAGTGGAAAACTCCACTCTTATCTTTTTCTTTCTGATAATTCTTTAAATGTTGGTACCTTTTTTGCTCCATATCCTTTTGTTCTAGTATTTGTATATTTTAAGAAAGGATTATAATTCTTCTTTTTACGAGGAGTTTCAATTGAAGTTTCTAAATTATTAGCTTCAGGAATTTCTTGAGATTCTTCTTTTGAAGTTTCGATATTAACATTTACTTCTTCATTAGTTTCTAAAATTTGTTCTTCTTGAACAACTTCATAAGGTACTGTTTCTTCAGTTTCTTCTTCTTTTGTTTCTAATATTTCTTCATTATGAGATTCTTCTTTTATCTCATCTTGTTCTTCTAATGTTTCTTCATTAGTTTCTACTTCTAGATTAGAGTCTTCTTCATCGCTAGAAATATCTATATCGATAGGCTCTTCTTTTATTTCTTCAATAGGAGTATTTTCTTCTTCTAAAGTTTCGAGAGTTTCTTCTTTAGAAGGTTCTTCTAAAACTTCATCTACAGTTTCTATAGTATCTAAATCTACGTTAGAATCCTCACTTTCTATATCACAAGGTTCTATATTAGTAATTTCTTCTTTTGTATCTTCTATAGTAGAAGTTTCTTCATTAGTATGATTACTTTCATCACTAACTTCTTCATTAGTAGGTTCTGTAGGAACTTCTTCACTAGGTAAATTACCTTCTAGAGCGTTAAGTTCATCACTTTCAAAATAATCTTCTTCTAATGAATCTTCGTTAACAAGTTCATCTTCTTTTATATTTTCATAAATAAAGTCTCTAACATCTTCACTTATCGGTTTATCTTCACTTTCATAAACTTCATCAGGAAGATATTTTTCATAGAATTCATCATTATCATTATTTTCTAACGGAGTATCAACTTCTTCTTCAATAATTTCAATTACTGGTTCTTCTTCTAAAATAATATCTATATCTTCCTCAGAGATATATCTAACTTCTCTTTCAACGATTGGTTTCGCTCTTTCAATATCTTTTTCACTTACACCTAAATCACTTACTCCATAACCGATATCTTCTAAATATGCTTTACGATTCTTTTCATAAGATTTTGGATTAACTAAAAGTCCATCATCTTCTTCATCTCCAATTTTCGCGATACTATCGGCATGAGAATTAACATCTTCTTCTAATTTTCTAATAAATTCATCACTCTTAGAAGAAAATTCATTCTTGTATTCTTTCCTAATTTTATATTCTTGATGTTCTTTTTTATAAATATATGCTTTACAAGCATTTTTACTTTTCATTTTTGCGATAGGTTTTCTCACTAATAAATGTAAAGCTTGGAAAATAATAAACCAGAAGAATAAGATAAAAATACATATAAAGACAATGAAAACATATTCAAGCCAAGCAAAGTCTTTAAACCAGACATTCATAATGTCAATATAGCCATTATTAGAGCTTCTAGTAAAGAAACTTAAAATGATTAAATGAAAGTCACCTTCTTTAAATAAAGAATTTAAAGCTGGTTCTAAATATGAAGAATAAAAATGTAATGTACCTCTTAAATGTGAGGAAGCTTCTTTACATATAGTTTCATCAAATCTAGCCGTTACTAAAACTATTAAGAAAATAATAGGGATAATTAATGAAATAAAGACATATGGAGAGAAGGTATGAATATAATTACGTACCTTAAAACGAGCTTTTTCAGCTTTAGTAAGTTCATATTTTTCTACGACACTTCTTAATTTATCTTCATTATGTTTTCTAACGATATAAGAAACCAAATTCCAAATTATATAATACAAAATAACAAAGAGAATATTTGTAATTATTAGTCCAACTAAAGAATTAAATGAGGTATAACTAATCTCTTTAACAACAATATTAATGTGGAATAAATTAGATATAATACTTCCAAAAACAAATAATTGATTGCCTAGAAAATATAATAGATTAAAGACAGGAGTTACTTTAAAGAAATTAAAAACGTTACCTAAAGCAAAAAGAACTACTAGGCAAGTTTCGATAATAAAGATAATTTTTAAAATAAGACTCTTTTTCATTTTGTTTCCTCTTAGATTGATTATATCAAAAGGAATGAGATTTTTGCAAGAAATAGACTATATAAGAAAATTATAAATGAATTAAATATCGATTTTATTATATTTAAATGTAACATTTTGGTTATTCTTATAATCAGAATAAACTTCTTTAGCTCCGTTAGAAAGATGAATTTCGTCGTCATTATCTTTTTCAATATAACCTGAGATAAGATTATCTAATTTATATAATGAATTATCATTATCTTTTAATCCCCAAATAGCGTTAAAGTGATTATATGTTAAATTAACTAAACTTAACGAAGAAGATATCATAAATGAGGTATCTATCTCTTCATTACAAGAGCAGTCTTTAATTGATAAAAGTAAATTACGTGTATAAGTTTTTTCATTATAAATAAAGGTATTAAAATAAGTTTTATCTGTGTCGTTAAGTGAAAAAGTTCTAAATGAACTTACGTTACATGTTCCGTAATTCTTAATTAAACCAATTAAAGTAGGATTATTATTTCTTATATCAAAAATAGAAATATCATTACTTGTGGTAAATAAGTTACCTAAGAAACTCATCTCACCATTTGGAGTATAAAAATATCCTTTTAAATAATTATTTTCTTTCATTTGGTTAGACATATAATCTAAGAAATAACTGTTAAATAAAACATTAAAATCTAATATTCTAACTAGTTTAACTTGATCATCAATTGAATTTAAGAATTCACTAACTTTATTTGAATAAGAAAAATTAATCACGTTATTCTCTTTAAAAATTAAAGAAAAATTATTATTAATATCAGAATAGATATCTTTAACCTTTTCTAAATCATTTCTAATAGTTTCTGAAGTTAAACTATCAGTATTAACTTTAAAATAAGTCCAGGTAGATTCATAATAAGTTGTAAGTAAGCCACCAAAAATAGAATAATGATCATTAGATTTATTATAAGCATCTAATAATGAATTATATAAAAGTTCATCAATAACGATATCTTCATTAGGATGAGCGTTTATATAATTCATTCCTAAAAGATCATGATCTTCAAAAGAATAAAATAAATCAAAAAAGTATTTTGCTTTTTTTAAAACAAAATCTTTAATAGTTTGGTATTTATTATTAGTGCTTGATCCATTTGAATTATCTAGGTAATAAACTAAATTAAGTCTTTTATTTAATTCATAATATGATTCATCATTTAAATCACTACTAAAAGAAAAATCATACATTCCTTCTTCTATCTTATATTGATTAGAACAGGTTGATATTCCAATACCAAAAGAAACCGCGGCAATAATTATGGCCATAACAAAAAGGGCGATTCTAAGCCATATACGCTTAGAACCAACCTTAGAATCTTCTGAAGTTAGTTTTTCGTCCTTTTTTGTTTTTTCCATAAATTATTAATTAATTTCCACTTGTAGTAACTTCTATAGCTTCGTGGTTACGATACTTACCATCCTTAAGAACAGCAGTCCATGCTTCTGAAGGAGTATAATAAACTTTTAATGCATTACATTTTAATAAACCTAGTGATGCGTATGCATCTGGTCTACCATTAAACGTTAATTTTGTGATAGATGAATTTTCAAAAGCTCTAGTAAAGATACGTACATCACCATCGTCAATAACAACTTCTTCTAAAGAAGTAGTTTCTGCGAAAGCTTGATTCTTAATGTTATAAGTAGTATATGTTCTAGTATCTTTATCAGATTGTTTTTCTAATTTATCATCGATTTCAATATTAACTTTCTTTACTTTTGTTCCAGTAAAGGCATTTCCTTCAATACCAGAAGTCATAAATGTAACGCTTCTTTCTGAAGGAGAAGTTTCTTTTACATAGTTACCTTCACTATCAGTAGTAACACCAGTATACATGAAGTTGAATGTGATATTTTCAGGAATAGTAATTTCTCCTTCACTATCACCAACATATTTATAAATATTAATATTACCTTCTGTTGCTTCTAATAAAGTAGTTGCGAAAGTAAAATCATAACTACTAGAATCTGCATTTTTATCTTCAAAGTTAGTCATGTTACTTACTTGGCTAACGTTTCTAGCTTCGATAATATGTGATTGAGTATGATAATTAGTGTAATTTCTTACATCTTCCCATGAAGTATAATCTGGAATATTATCAAAATAGATACGTTTATTTGGGTCATATTTTCCAGCTGAATAAGTCTTTGTACTCTTATAATACCAATAGCCGCTTCCAGCAGAGTTAGATTCCCAAGTTGCATCAATTACATGCCATCTACCATTATAATAAACTTCGTTCCATACGTGATCTTGGTATTCACCAATTTCTGCCTTATTTGTTGCATAGTCTCTACCTAATGATTCAATGGAAGGAATTCCAATACCATTTAACATGATATTCATTAAGTCAGCATAACCTCTACAAACAGTAAAGATACGATAGTCATTAACATCTTCGTGATCTAAATCAGAGTTATTTAAAATACCTTTTGGTGTATAACCTGCCGTTACGCCGCCTTCTTCAACAGCTTCTCTATCGTAATAAACATGAGAACAGACATAGTCATAAATTGTTAAAACGTTCTTTTCAATAACTTTTGGATCTAGAGTTGGCGAATCCCATCTAGCATTATCATCGTTATAATTTGGGCAGATAATTTGAGCGAGTTTTTCAAAGAAAGCTACTGCTTCTTGTTCTGCCTCTTGAGATTTGTATTCGTTAGTTAAGCCATCTTTTGGATTAATATATTGATTAATAACTGAATAAGTATAAGTTGCAATTCTATCAGTCATTTTAGGATCTTTATCACCAATAACTTGATAACGTGGCGAATAAGAAGTATCGTAATCCCAAGAAGGTTCAACATAATCAATCGCATTAGTATAATATCTTCCTGTTTGATCATATTTACTTGCAGATGAAGATGATGAAGAGGAAGAAGATGAAGTTTCGGATGAAGATGCTTCAGAAGATGAAGAACTTGAACTTACTCCACTTGATGAGTTACCGCCTGAACAGGATGATAAAACACCTGTTAATAAAGCAACTGATAAAATTAATAAATTAGCCTTTTTCATATATAAGCCTCCTTTAACCTCTAATAGAGGTATATTCTTCTATTTCTTTAGTATTACCAAAGACGAAGTGATCGTGTCCAATATTGATTAATGCAGGTTTATCAACTGAATAATCATGAATGGAAGGATCATAAACAAATAATTTTTTATTCTTTTCAATTTCAGGATCTGGAACTGGAATTGCGCTCATAAGGGATTTAGTATATGGGTGAAGTGGATGATCAAATAGTTCTTGTGCAGAAGCTATTTCCACGATATTACCTTTATAAATAACCCCGATTCGATCTGAAATAAATCTGACGATAGAAAGGTCATGAGCGATAAATAAATAAGTTAAACCTTTCTCTTTTTGGAATTTCTTTAATAAGTTTAATACTTGTGCTCTAATTGAAACATCTAAAGCCGAAATTGGTTCATCGGCGACGATGAATTCAGGTTCCATAACAATCGCGCGAGCTAAACCAATTCTTTGACGTTGACCACCTGAGAATTCATGTGGATATCTAGTTAAATGTTCAGGTAGAAGACCTACTTCACGAATAACTGTATTAATCTTAGTAAGACGATCCTTTTCATTTTCATATAAATGGAAATTATATAAACCTTCAGAAATAATATATTCAACGGTCGCTCTTTCATTTAATGATGCGGCAGGATCTTGGAAAACCATTTGAATTTTTCTAATGCAATCTCTTTTTGTTTGGTGAGAAATCTTACCTGAAATTCTTTCGCCATGGAATAAGATTTCTCCGTTTTCACATGGGTTAATACGCATAATTGCTCTTCCGATTGTAGTTTTTCCTGAACCAGATTCACCAACAAGGGAGAAGATTTCCCCTTTATAAATATCAAAATTTGCATTAGTAACAGCTTTATTGTAGCTTGCGCCTTTGCCGAAAGCTATATCGACATTACGTACTGAAATAAGTACTTCTCTTTCTTCTTTATTTTCTTCCATAATGCCTCCTATTTTGTTTCTTCTTTATTAATAGAAGTATAGACACTTTTACTTAATGTCTCGTGTAAATTTTGAATATTCTTTGGTTTTTCAACTTTTGGCGCACGTGGATCAAGAAGCCAAGTACGTGCAAAGTGAGTATCAGTAATCTTGAATAAAGGAGGTTCTTTAACAAAGTCAACCTTCATTGAATGAGGGTTTCTAGGAGCAAAAGCATCACCTTTAATCTTGTTATAAAGTGAAGGAGGAGTTCCTTCAATTGAATATAACTTTTCACCGATAATAGATAATTGAGGTAAAGAAGATAGTAACGCCCAAGTATAAGGATGAGCTGGTTCATAGAAGATTTCTTCTACTTTACCATATTCAATAATTTTACCAGCATATAAGACTGCAACTCTTTCTGCAACATTCGCGACAACACCTAAGTCATGAGTAATATAGATTGTTGTAAAATGTAATTCTTCTTGTAATTTCTTAATTAATTTAAGTATTTGCGCTTGAATTGTAACGTCTAGAGCAGTAGTAGGTTCATCACAGATAAGTATCTTAGGCGCGCAGCTAAGTGCGATCGCGATAACAATTCTTTGTCTCATACCACCAGAATATTGGAAAGGATAATCGTTAAATCTCTTTTCAGGATCAGTGATACCAACTGCTTTCATCATCTCAATCGCCTTTTCTTTCGCGGCTGTTTTAGAGAGATTTTGGTGTTTCATAATAACATTAGTGATTTGTTTACCAATCGTAATAACTGGGTTTAAACTAGTCATTGGATCTTGGAAAACAGTCGCAATTCTTGAACCTCTTATTTTTTGCCAATCACTAGGCATTCTAATTTTGGCAAGGTTTAGTACGGCATAACCATGTAAATCACCAGAAGGTAAATCTTCAAGGTATTTAACTCTAAAATTAACTTTTTCAAAGATAGAATTTAAAACTTCTTCATCTTCTAAATTTAAGCCTTTTTTACAAGCTAATTTAAATTCTTTTAATAATTTAAAAGTTAATTTTAAATTTTGATTAAATGAATATCTTGAGCTAGAAAGAACAATTTCACGAGCGAGTATTTCATTTCTTTTAGTTACTTTGCTTACATCAACATCTTTAGAAAGTTCTTCTTTTAGTTTAATTTTTAAAGAAGCAATTTTATCTAGATAATTAATTTTATAATCTTCTGATTTAGTTACTTCGTTATAATGTTCTTTCTTTAAAAGATCATGTTCTTTTTCAAGATTTTTTAATTCTTCATTAAGCGCGTTTAATGTAACTTTTCCTTCTTTAAGTTCTTCTTTTTCGTATTTACGATCGAATAGAAGATTCGTATTATGTTGTTCAACTATACTATTTTCTAATTCTTCTTTCTTCTTTAAATACATCTCTTCTTCTTCAGAAGGAAGTTCTTCTAATTCTTTTTGTTCTTTCTTTAATGTTTCTAATTCATTATAAAGAGGAGAGCAAACTTCATATTTATAATATGAATTTAATAATTTTAATGATTGTTCATAGATGAATTTTCTTAATTTTGTCATTGATACAATAGTATCTGCGACTTCATCATCATTTAAAATGATTTTACCATTAGAGATATAACCATTTGAATCAAGCATTCCGGAGAATGTCTTTGTTAAAACTGATTTACCAGAACCAGATTCACCGACAATCGCGAGAGTTTCTCCTTCATAAATATCAAGATCAACTCCACGAATTGCGTTAAGTTCTTTACCTCTAACTTTAAATTTCACTTCTACATCATGTAGAGATAATAATGTTTTTCTTTCTTCCATATAACCTCCTACATGTGAGTTCTTGGATCAGATGCATCACCAATATTTTGTCCAACGACATATAAGACGACTGAAACAATACCCGCGACAATTACTGGTGGCCAGAATTGCCATGGTTTAGATGAGACTCCTGAAGCAGTAGCTTGTTCAAGCATTGTACCTAAAGAAGGAGTATTCGCACCTGAAAGACCAATACCTAAATATGATAAGAATACTTCACTTGAGATATAGCCAGGTAATTCACTTGCAAGAATTGTAACAATAATTGAAACCATGAATGGTAAAATGTTTCTTATAACAATAGTGAAGATGTTAGTACCTAAACATCTAGAAGCTAAATTGTATTCTCGATCACGAATAATAATAACTTGTGTTCTAATAAAATAAGCAATTCCCAACCATCCAGTTATACATAAAGCTAAGACTAATTGCCAGAAGCCTGAACCAATAATATAAGATAAAATAGTAATAAATAAGATAGTAGGAATATTACCGATAATATTATAGATTTGCATCATAATAGTATCGAAAGTTTTACTTAATCCCCATACTGCCCCGAGAATAATACCAATAGACATATTAATCGCAGTACAAATAAAGGCAAGTAATAATGAAGTTCTTGTACCTGACCATAATTGATCAAAGACAGATGCTGAAACTTCGTTTGTACCAAATATCCATCTAATGTGGAAATTAGTTAAAGGAACAACTTTTTCCATCGTATCGCTTGGAGATAGATTTTGGAAAGAATTTACCTTATCAGGATATAAATTCAATATATAGAATTGATCATATGCGCTGAAGATAGGATAAATAAATGTGAATACTAAGAGAATGAATAATAAACCTAAGAAGATCCAGTTAGATTTCTTTCTGAAGAAAACTCTCCAGACAGATTTCCAATAAGAATATCTAGGTGCGGTGATTTTTTCTGATTCGTATTCATTGTGATCGACAAAGACGAATAAGTCATCTAAGCCATCATTAGTTACTTCTAAGACTTCTTCTTCCATTTTCTTTTGCCTCCACCTGAACTAAATTGAATTCTTGGATCAACGACTGCCATTAAAATATCACCTAAAATTAATGCCACAATTGATAAGAATGAGAATAAGAATGTTAATCCTAAGATAATACCATTATCAGATTTATTAATTGCTTCAGTAAGCATTTTACCAGTACCTGGAATTGAATAAATCTTTTCTGTGATTAATGAGCCAGAAATACAGCCGATAATCGCCCCTGGAATACCGTGAACAATTGGAATAATTGCATTCTTCGCGATGTGTTTAGTAAATATTTGACCATCA
The DNA here is from genome assembly GCA_963610315.1 of Acutalibacteraceae bacterium. GTDB lineage: Bacteria > Bacillota_I > Bacilli_A > RFN20 > CAG-449 > UBA3210. The sequence goes on along the minus strand of CAVDMV010000014.1, from coordinate 31,031 downwards.
GATAAACCTTGTGATTTAGCAAATTTAGCATAATCAGAATTCATTTGGTCAATCATATATCTTCTTGTCCATTTCATTTCACCAGCAATAGAAGGTAACGCAAGTGAGAAGATTGGTAATAAATATAATAAGATTTCAGGTCCTCCACTAGTTAACGATGTTGGTAAATGTAATAAATCTCCACCTAAAGATCTAAACATATATAAGTAAGATAATGAAGGAACTGCAATTAAGAAGACAATATATGCAGTACCTAATTTATCAACCCAAGTATCTTTCTTTCTTGCCATTAAGATGCCGAGAGGAATACCTAGAACATATGCGATTAATGTAGCGAATATACCAATTGTAAATGAATAACCAACTCTAGTCATACCTGGAGTATAGAACGTTGCATAAGAATATCTTCCTCCAAAGTTAACAAAGTCACTTCCAGCTTCATCACTATAAGTCGAAGAACCATAAACGTATGTTAAAGTATGGAAATCATATGGAGTTTGTTTTGCAATCGCACTAGATGGTCTTTCACTTTCATCCATATTTAAATAAGCAGGATAAACTAAATCTCTTCTAATATAACTTTCAGTTGAAGTAGCCGCTTGTCTATTTTTAAACATTTGGTCATAAACTGAAGAATTGTTTAAGTCAGAGCCAATATTGATATGAATGATATTTTGATGGATGAATGGGAATTGATCATCAAAATAAATTAAATATTTGTGTGTTGTACCATTACCGACTAAAGCAGGCATATTGGAATATTCATCCCAAATTAATGAAATGCCTTTATTTTGTACTAAATAACTATCTTTTTTAACAAATAAATTAGAATTAATTACGTCTCCTGATCTAGTTAAATCATAATCATAAGTTATTATTCCATCTTCTTTAGTGACATAAAGATCAATGTAATAATTACCTGCTCCTCCACTAAAGACGATATCTTCATCAAATAATTTCTTTACATTTCCACCTTCGTAGAAAGCGATATTAAATGAATCATCAATTTCTAATTTTTCATCAGTAACAGAAATTTCAAAGCTATAGATACCTTGTTCATAAGATTCCATTTGATAATCGAATGCGCTCCAATATTTAAAAGTTTCGCTCGCTTTATCACTAACATCTCCATAGATGTTATTTTCAACAACGTAATAGCCTCTTTCAATTTGATAATTTTCTAATGTTTCTTTATCGACATCATTAACTGTCTCAATTGAAATTAAGTTAGAGAAGAAATCCCAAACTCTTTCAAAAACGTTGACGTCTTTTGTTGCATATAAATATTGAGACGCTTGTTTTTCTCCTCTTTTATAAATCGCATCTAATTGAGTGATTTTATATCCCATACTTTCGTATTTATTAATAAATTCGAGTACATATTTGTAATCGTTATTATTTTCTTTCTTTTCTGGGATTTTTATTGCTTCTTCATAGTCATATTCATCAAGAGACGAAGAATAGGTATTATAGATATAATCTTGGAAATTTACTTTTGTTAAAAAGCCATATTCTTCATAGATTGTATCAGTTACTTCTTGACGTTCATTTTCATCAAGACGAGCAAGTCTATCACGATTCGCGCCTAATACGTTACTTCTATTTGCTGCGACAAATAAGAGGATGACCATAATAATCATAATGCAGACTAATGAAAATATAGAATAAATGATTCGTTTTAATACATATCGACCCATTTTTTCTCCTTTCTATTTCATCGTAATTTACTTATCGATGATTAATATAAATAAATAACGAGGCAACCATAATAATATAGTTGCCCCGAAATGTTTAATTTACTTTTAGTATAAACCAATAACTTTAGTCATATATCCATTTTGAGATAATGAATTTAAGTAAGTTAATGGATCACCATAGTCTGCGCCCCAACCTGAGCCCCAGAATAAATCGTAGTTCATATCATCGCTTGATTCACCATAATATGAAGCATTGTTATAATTAGTTAAATTTGAAGTATCCATAATGTTTACTGTTACATATTCTTTGCCAAATGCATCTTCAATAGCTTTCTTATAATATTGAGCTTGTGAATTTAATGTGGAAGATTTTGAGTAATTAATAATATCAATTTGGACTGGACCATCTTTGAAGAAATCATCACCTAATTCTTCTTTAGCTTTTGCAAAATATTTAGTTGCTTTTGCTGGTAAATACCATCCATCAACTCCATCTTGAACGCGAATACCATCACCACTAATTTGATCTAAGTAATATTGGACCATATCGCCATAGACAGTTCCACTTTCCCAAGTTTTATCATCAACTGTGACTTTTTCAGTAGTTGAAACGAAGTCTGGAGAAACTAACATATTTCTTAATGAAGTTTCTGCAAGGTCTTCAGTTGTTGTAATACCATTCCAAGTTTTCTTACTGAATGCGTAAGATAATGCTTTTCTAAAATTCTTATTTATTAAAGCTTTCTTAGTCTTAGTTTGTTCAGTTTCATTATTAAGTTTAGTAGATTTTAATGAAGCTTCACTATCTGCACCATAATTCTTTCTATTTAAGTTATAGCCTAAGAAATATGTTGTTGCTTGAGTAGATGTTTGATATGCATAATTGTCATAATAGCCGTTTTCTTTAGCTTTTGTCATTAATTCAGAAGATAAAGTACAACCAGTATATGTACCAACTAAACAAGCATTCCAATAAGCATCTGTATCACTTGAATCAGTATAAGTATAATCGATATAATCAACAAGTACTTTGCCTGCATCGTAGTAGTTAGGATTCTTTTGGAAAACAATTTGGTTACCATCAGTAATCTTTGTACATAAATATGCGCTGTTATAGAGGATTGTATCAATGTTATTTGATGCACCTGATTTACCATATTTATAAGCTGCAGTTTTTGATTTTGTTTTAAATTTAGCTCTACCAAATACGCCACCTTGAGCAGTAAAGAAAGTTGCATTCATTGGCATAAATGTAGAATATGTTAACATTGAAAGGAAATAAGGAATATCCGCGGTTAATGTAATTTTTAAAGTGTATGTATCTGTTGCTTTAATACCGACATCATCAAATTTAGTAGTTTCACCTTTGAAATATTCTTCTGCTCCATCAACAACTCCACAAACTAATTCACCTAAACCAGCAGAGCAGTCTAACATGTGGTGGAAACCATCGACGAAGTCTTGTGCTACAATACCCGCATAAACTTCACCACTTGATTTAAACCATTTTGCATCTTGTCTTAAAGTGAATGTATATGTTGTTTTTCCATTTTCAACACCTTTTTCCCAACTTGTTGCGATACATGGTTTTAAATTACCTAAGTTATCATATTGAACTAAGCCTTCAACCATATTAGCTAAATATTCAGTTGTTGTCGCTCTTGAGTTATTATGAATATCTAAAGTTTCAGGAATCATTGAGAATAATGTGTGATATTCAGTTTGAAGATTATGTCCTTCTTTTTTTAAGTAAGCAGCTGGATCATAATTGCCTTCATCACCTTTAGCTTTTTCTTGTTCATAAAGTTCTTTTAATTCTGCTCTTTCTTCACGAGTAATGAAGTCATCGCTAATAACTAATGACTTTAATTTGTCATTATCAGTTCCCCATTGAACACTTGGAATAGAGTTAGGTGCAATTCTTGTAATCGCCCATGAACCGCCGTCAGTAGTTGTTGGTAACATAACTGCTGAATCAAGTAATTTAGCTTCAGCTTGAGCAAGACGAACATATCTCTTACTATCGTTATGATATTCTTCTGTATTACCAGTTATAGGATTAATTGCGTCTAATGCCTTTTGGTATTCACCTAAAGCAGCTTCAAATATTGTATCATCATCATTAAAATCGATAGTTTGTGAAGAACTACTTGAAGAAGAAGTTCCACTTGAAGATGAAGATGAGGTAGTATCTGAAGATGATGGAGTACCTGCACATCCTACTACTGATAAAAGAGCTACTGCTGAAAGTAAACTTAATTGTTTTAATTTCATAAATATATTTCTCCTTTTTAAACACGTTCTTTACATATATAGTTAACTATATATAGTAAATTTTTTTACATGCTAGATAAATGATAGTTAATATAAAAAATTAATGCAATAAAAATACAAAAGATAAATTAAAAAAAGTGGATTTTCTCCACTCGTTTTGTTTACTTTAAAAACAATTGTATAAAAAAGATCATCGAAATGAAGATCACTAATGAAATAATATTTAGGATATTTTTCCACTTCTTTTCAATGTATTCATCGGTTTTTTTATAAGCTTCTGGGCCAATTTGTTCTTTGTAAAGAGATTTATTCATACTGGACAAACGTGAAAATAATATCACTGCATGAATTAAACTTGTAATTAAAAAACCTATTTTATAAGTATCGTGATTACCACTTAATGCAGAATAAATAATTAACGAAACAAAAATAGTGAGATTAATTAAGCAAAATATAATTAAGTAATTTCTTTTATATCTTTTTGACATTTATTTTTTTCTCCTAAACATGTATAGCGATTTTATTTATTTCAAATAAAAAATTCGCAATAAAATTATCATATCCTTCTAAATGAAGAAAATATATATCATGTTCACCTTGTAATAATCTTAATTTAATACGATCAAAGATTAATTCATTAGAAAATTCATCATCAATGATATCTTCTAAATAAATAATCTTAATTTTATCTAAGAAAGAAGTTAGATAAGATACGCTTTTTAAATCTTTCTTAGAATATAAAATTAAACAAGTTTCTTCACTAATATCCTGATAATTTAAATAAGAAATATCAAATTTAGTTTCTACATGAATATTATTATTTTTAACTTTGGTATAAAGTTTTATTTCTTTTTCTTTATTAGATAAAAGGAAAGAACTATTTTTAAGAGAAGATATAACATATTTAATGTAAATTTTTTCATAATTTACAAAAGGATGATATTTTTTCTTTTTATAACAAAGATTATTAATTTTACGAAAATAATAATACTTCGTAATTTTTAATTTACTAAGATAATATTTAACCGCGATAAGCGAAAGTTCATCAAACTTAAAACTAGTAAAACTAGTACCAATATATAAATATTTCTTAATTAAGCTTTCCATATATTTATCTTTCTATCTTCTTTGATTCTCGATCTAAATCACGTTTTTTAATAGTTTCTCTTTTATCGTAAAGTTTCTTACCTTTGGCTAGAGCAATTTCCGCTTTTACTTTACCATTTTTAAAATAAATTTTAGTACATACTAAAGTATAACCTTTTTCTTTAATCTTTTGACCTAATTTAAAAATTTCTCTTTTATGTAGTAAGAGTTTTCTCGTTCTTAAAGGTTCATGATTAAAAATATTGCCGTTGAAGAAAGGAGCAATATTTAATCCTAATATATAAGCTTCACCATTTTTAATAATCGCATAAGATTCATTTAAACTCGCTCCATTAAATCTTATCGATTTTATTTCTGTTCCTTTTAGTTCAATACCTGCTTCAGTAAAGTCGGATAAGAAATATTCAAAATGGGCTTTTTTGTTTTGAGCGATAATTTTTATATTTTCATTTTCCATACAATTCTTCTTATTTTATCACGTTTTTAACGTATATAAACGTTATCTACGTTTTCTCATTTTCTTTCTTTTAACATTAGTAAATTTAGGTCTTTTAATATTCTTAATTATTTTTGCTTCATTTAATAAAGTAAAAGTAATTCTATGAGTATCAATATCAACAGCTTTTACTACAATAGAAACGATATCACCTAAAGAAATACTCTTTTTAGTAAAGGCACCAGTCGCGCACATATATGTTTCATTAAAGGTATAAGTATCACTTAAATCCATAAAATCAACAAATCCATTAATACCATTATCAAGTTCAACAAAGAAGCCTTTATTAGTCATACCATTAATATAGCCTTTAAATTCTTCATCGATATGTTTAGACATGTATTTTGCCGATTCTAAATCATCTACATCTCTTTCAATTGATATCGCACGACGTTCATAAATAGAACAATTTTCTGCGATAAAAGCAATTTCTTCTTCAAAGCTAGAATCAAAATCGATATTACCTTCCACTAAATAACGATCGATTAAACGATGGACTAATAAATCAGGATATCTTCTAATTGGTGAAGTAAAATGTGTATAAGAAGTTGAACTTAAACCAAAGTGATGCTTGTTATATGGAGCATAACGAGCCTTAGCTAAAGAACGTAAAAGCATCATTGAAAGAATTTTCTTTTTTGTTTCATCATTTACATTTCTAATAAAATTAGCTAGTTCAATCGGTTTAACTACAAGAGGATCAAAATCAGTTTTTTCACCTAAATGCGCGGATAGTTTCATAAATGCATCCATCTTTTTCGCTTTAGGTTGTTCATGAATTCGATAAATAAATGGTAATCCCATTGCTTCAATAGTTTCTGCGACTTGTTCATTAGCCGCGATCATTAAATCTTCAATGAGTTTTTCGCCATCTCCTTGTTTTCTTTTAATTACGTCGATAGGTTGACCTTTAGAATCTAGGACAAATTTAATTTCTGTCGTTTCTAAATCAATTGAACCACGAGCGGTTCTATTCTTTCTTATCTTACGAGAAACTTCATTTAATAAATAGATGAGATCATCAATTTCACGAGGGAATCTCTTCTCAATCTTTTCTTTATTTAATAACTTATTTACGTAATTATAAGTTAATCTAGCATGTGATCTAATAACGCCTTTGGTAATACGACTATTTAAAATATTACCATAGCAATCAACAGTAAAAATACAAGAAGTAACTAGCCGATCAACATTAGGATTAAGTGAACATATACCATTTGATAATTCAAAAGGTAACATTGGTACAACGCGATCAGCCACATAAATAGAAGTTCCTCTTTGTAAAGCTTCTTTATCTAAAGGGGTCCCTCTTTGTACGTAATGTGCGACGTCAGCGATATGAACTCCAACAATATAACCTTCCGCGCAGCGTTCTACTTCGACTGCGTCATCAAAATCTTTCGCGTCATCTCCGTCTATTGTAACAATTACGTGGTCTCTAAAATCTTCTCTACCTTCAAGTTCACTTTCTAAAACAGAAGTAGAAATATTTTTAACTTGTTCAATTACTTCACTTGGAAAATCAATTGTAGCATTATATGAATAAATAATTTTAGTGATATCAACACCTTTATCAGAAGCTCCTCCAAGAAGAGAAATAACTTCTAAAAAATAAGTTTCTCTACTTTGACGAATTATTCGGCAAGAAGCAATTTTACCTTTTTCTAAAGGAATGGAAGACTTATCAATTAAGAACACTGCTTCTTTTGAAGCGATACCTTTAACATCTAAATAGAAATAATTATTGTATTCTAAAAGTTCACCTACTAAGATATTTTTATTTCTTTTGATAATAGAATAAACTTCGTATTCAGCTTTTCTAAAAGCGGTAATTTTCTTAAGATACACTTCATCATCAAGGATTGCTCCATTAAGATTATAATTAGAGATATAGACATCATCTTCTTCACCAATTGACGCGAATGAAAATCCATCTTTAACCGAAATAATCTTACCTCTAACAAGATTTAATTGTTCAGGTAAATAATAATTCTTTCTTACTTTAATAATTTTACCTTCATCTTCTAATTGACCTAAAGCTTCTAATGTTTCATTAGTATCGCCAAAAAACTCAAGTAAAACCTTGAGTGGTAATGAATGTTTCTTTAATAGTTCAATAATTCTTTCTTTCATGATTTTCCTTCTTTTTTCTTTCTTAAAATAAAAGAGGGTTTATTAACCCCCTTAATGATTAGCCAAAATACTTAGTTAAAAGTGTGAATAAGAAGAAGATAATACCAACAATTAATGTGGCGATTGATACAACTTTTTCACTACCTCTTTCTTTAGTTTTTGCAAAGATGTTCATCTTTGATCCTCCGGTAATCGCACCAGACGCACCGTTAGATTTACCACCTTGTAATAAAGTTAAAATAATCATTAAGATTGATACAATAATTAATACAATTTCCATAAAGCCTCCTTAAGAGTCTTTTATATAATACAACAAAAAAGAACAAAACACTATTAATTTTTTTAATATTTCTTGATATTTATAATGACATTAACTAGAAGTTAACTTATAATGCTTTTAACAGAGTTGTTAGAAAGCGTTAAGTGTCTATTTCTAGGATGAAGATTTAGGACGAACACGTCAGTGGCGGTTTTCTAACGTGTCCGCTGTAAGAACGCGGGCCTCTATAGGAGGTCTTTTTTGATGAAGAAAAATATTATTTATAAGTTGATATCCTTTTATGTCCTAGTGGTAATTATAGGCTTTATTGGAGGATATTTTATAACCGATTTAATCAATAAACAAAATGAAATTTACGTATCTAGTTTTACGTTAAAAGAAGGCGATAATAACGTAAATTTAGACTCTTTAAACGATGAAAATTTTCTTAAACAAGTTATTAATAATCATCCTAATTTAAGTTTAGAATCAATCGATGTTACTTCTTTACTTAATAATCACGATTTCGTTCTTACGACGGAAAATGATGTATATACTATTACTACTAAAACTAGATATTATGAAACAAGTTATATTTTTTCAAGTAATAAAGTTATCTCTAGAGCTTCGACTTTTATTAAATATTCTCTTTATGATTTAGTAGGTAAAAACAATGTCACTTTTTTAAATTCTAATATCGGTGAAATGAGAAATTCTCTTTCTCGTCCTATTGGAGGATTAATCGGTATTACTAGTTTAAGTTTAATTGTAACTGTTATTATTTTAGTCATCCCAAAAAAGAACATGAATGATTTTACTTTTGATAATGAAGAAACATTTAAAAATCCATTTTCTCTCGCTTATTGGAAAAAAGCCTTTACTGAATTAAAGAGCACTAAAAAGATTGTTACCTTAGGAATGTTATTTTCTTTAGTATTACTTTCTAAATTTATTTCTTTACCAAGTGGATTCGCTAATCTAAATATTAGTTTAGGATTTATATTTTTAGCGATCATCGGTTATATCTATGGACCTGTTGTCTCTTTTATTATTGGAGCGACAAGCGATATAATCGGTTATTTTATTAATCAAAGTGCTTATGTATTTAATTTAGGTTATACATTACAAGCAGCTCTTGCCTGTTTTGTTTATGGAATACTATTCTATAAAACTAGAATGACATTTTCTAAAGTTTTATTATCAAGAATTATTATTAACTTCGTTTTAAATGTATTAATGGGAAGTTATTTAATGATTATCGTTTATTATCAAGGTGGAACTATTACTAGTGAACAAATTCTTGCTTCTTTTAGAGTATACGCATTAGTTTATTCCTTACCAAAGAATATCATTTGTTTATTACCTCAAAGCATTCTTCTTTATGCCATAATAAAAGTGATATCTCCAATACTTTCAAGATTTAATTACATCTCTAAAGAAGTATCAGATAATATCACTTTAATATAATTATTGATTAAAAGTTAATTTATGTGGAACCTTATGACAGTGTCTACATCTAGGTTCATATTTTTCGCTTGCTCCGACAATTACAATATCATCTTCATAGAAGCTAGGTTCACCATTAACTATTCTTTGTGAACGAGTTGCATTAGCCCCGCATACGACACAAATCGCAGTTAATTTTGTTACATCTTCAGCTAGACAAAGTAATCTAGGCATAATAGAAAAAGGTTCACCTCTAAAATCATTATCTAAACCTGCGCAGATGACTCTAATTCCTTTAGATGCTAAATCTTCGACTACATCTAAAATACCTTCATCGAGAAATTGAATTTCATCAAAGCAAACTGCATCAACTTCTCCTTTAATATATTTATAAACATCTTGGGAAGTAGTTAAGTTATAACATTTAGCTTTTGATTTATTATGAGAAACAACTTCATCTTCAGAATATCTATTATCGATTTTAGGTTTAAAAACAATAACCTTTTTATGAGCGAATTCGAGTCTTCTAATTCTTCTAATTAATTCTTCTGATTTACCAGCAAACATCGGTCCGCAGATAACTTCTATCCATCCTGGTCTAGTATTAAATTCCATCTTTTTTACCTCTTTCAACTCTATATATTCTATCTTAGAGATAATATAATAACAATTTGTAAATATTGAAAAATTTATCATATTATTTTCAAAAAAATGACTCACTACACGAGTGAGTCATTTTATTTTAATTAGTCAAGATTATTCATATCGAAGACATTTTGATTTTCATTAAATTCAGAAGTTGTTGCTTCGACACTTTGAGTTGTATCTTCAGTTTCGAATACTTCTTCTTCCTTAGTTTCTTCTTTAACATCTTCAATTAAACCTGTACCAGCTGGAATTAATTTACCAACCATGACATTTTCTTTTAAGCCATGTAAGTAGTCAATCTTACCTTTAATTGCTGCATCAGTTAAGATTCTTGTTGTTTCTTGGAATGATGCTGCAGATAAGAATGATTCAGTATCAAGAGCAGCTTTAGTAATACCTAAGATAACTGGTGAGAATACTGCAGGTTGTTTACCTTCAATAAGGACATCGTTATTTTTAGCGTTAACTTTAACTAAATCAACCTTTGTACCTGGGATTAAATCAGTGTCGCCAGCTTCAGTAACTAAGACTTTCTTTAACATTTGTCTAATGATAAGTTCAATGTGCTTATCAGAGACACCAGAACCATTACCTCTATAAACCTTTTGGATTTCTTTAATAATGTATCTTTCGACTTCTGTCTTATTAGAATATTCTAATAATTGTTTTAAGTTCTTAGCACCTTCAGTAATCTTTTGTCCTGCAAGAACATGATCACCAACTTTAACTCTTAATTTAACACCGAAGTTAGTCTTTTCAGTAACTTCTTCTTGATCATTCTTTAAAGTGACATGGTAGATACCATTTTCTTCTTTGATATCAGTAATTTCACCTTCGAATTTAGCAATGAGAGCTTCACCACGAGGAGCACGAGCTTCGAAAAGTTCAGTAACTCTAGGTAAACCATTTGTAATATCGCCACCAGCGACACCACCAGTATGGAATGTTCTCATAGTTAATTGAGTACCAGGTTCACCAATTGATTGAGCAGCCATAACACCGACTGTTGCCCCAATTTCAATTTCTTTACCTGTTGCGATACATGTACCATAACAATGTTTACAGACACCATCTTTAGTCTTACATCCGAATAATGAACGGATTTCAACTCTTGTAATGCCATGGCGAACAATGTTATTCGCGTCTTCTTCAGTCATTAATGTATTACCAGGAACTAATACTTCACCAGTTTGTGGATCACAAATATCATGGAGAGAATATCTACCTGTTAATCTTTCTTCGAGTTTTTCAATTTCTGAATTTTCTCTTGTATCAACAATCTTTTCAACTACGAATCCTTCATCAGTACCGCAGTCTTCTTCTCTAACGATAACATCATGAGAAACGTCAACTAATTTTCTAGTTAAGTAACCTGAGTCAGCAGTCTTTAACGCAGTATCCGCGCCACCTTTTCTAGCACCGTGAGTTGCAATGAAGAACTCAGATACAGATAGACCTTCACGGAAACATGACTTAATTGGTAATTCGATTGTATCACCATTTGGCTTAGCCATAAGTCCTCTTAAACCACATAATTGAACGAAGTTAGATGTATTACCTCTAGCACCTGATTTTGACATCATGAAGATAGGGTTTGTCTTATCTTCTTCAACAATGACTTTAAGTTTCTTTTCGATTTGTCCTTTAACGCCTTCCCAAACTGCGACGACTTTCTTATGTCTTTCTTCATCTGTTAAGAAACCATAATCGTATAAGTCTTTAATTTCATTAACTTTCTTATCACCTTCAGCGATTAATTCTTGTTTACCTGGAATGACGTTAATATCGAAGATAGAAACAGTAATACCAGCAATTGTAGAATAATGGAAGCCTTGATCTTTTAATGCGTCAAGAACTTCTGAAGTTGTCTTCGCGCCGTAACGTTTGAAAATTTCTGAAACGATAGAACCGATTTGTTTTTTACCAAGTGGGTTTGGTGTAACAGTTTTTTCAGCGAGGTATTCTTTAATATTTGTACCTTTTTTAACAAAGTTAGAAATTTGGTTTTCTGCAAGATCTTTGCTTTCTGCTGCATTTAAATATGGGAAATCAGAAGGGAAGATTCTATTAAAGATAACTTTACCAACAGTTGTAATTAAATATGAATCGTTCATTTCATCAGTAAATGTTGATTTACCAATTGCAGAACCTCTAATTGCAATTCTGTTATGTAAATGTACTTGTTTTGTTTGGTATGCAAGAAGAATTTCATCAATATTCTTGAATACTTTACCTTCACTTGCTGCATAATTTTCATATAATTCAGCTTCAGATTCGTCGCCTCTTGCGCGGCAATCTTCAGCATGTTTCTTGAAATCTTCAACTGTATTTTCCATTGTAAGATAGTAGTTACCTAAAACCATATCTTGAGATGGAGTACAAATTGGTTTACCAGAAGCTGGTGAAAGAATGTTGTTACTTGCAAGCATTAAATCAATTGCTTCTTGTTGAGCTGCATATGATAAAGGTACGTGAACAGCCATTTGGTCACCATCGAAGTCAGCGTTGAAACCTGCACAAACTAATGGGTGAAGTCTAATAGCTCTACCATTAACTAATACTGGTTTGAATGCTTGAATACCTAAACGGTGAAGTGTAGGAGCACGGTTTAATAAAACTGGGTGTCCTTTAACGACTTCTTCAACAATATCCCAAACTTTTTCATCGTAATGATCAATCATCTTGTTTGCTTGTTTATGGCTTGTAGCAATGCCTCTTTCAATCATGATAGAAGCGATGAATGGTCTAAATAATTGGACAGCCATTTCTCTAGGAAGACCACATTGATACATCTTTAGAGATGGTCCAACTGCAATAACAGAACGTCCTGAATAGTCAACACGTTTACCAAGTAAGTTTTGTCTGAAACGTCCTTGTTTACCTTTTAATGTAGAAGATAATGATTTTAATGCTCTTCCACCAGGTCCTGTTACTGGTTTTGTACGTCTACCATTGTCAATTAATGCATCAACTGCTTCTTGAAGCATACGTTTTTCGTTCATTAATAAGACATCTGGAGCTTTGATATCGATTAATTTCTTAAGACGTGAGTTACGCATAATAACACGTCTATATAGATCGTTTAAGTCAGAAGTTGCGAATCTACCACCATCTAATTGAAGCATTGGTCTTAAATCAGGTGGGATAACTGGTAAGACATCAAGAACCATCCATTCAGGGCGGTTATTTGATTTTCTAAATGATTCGACACATTCTAATCTCTTATATAATTTTGTTCTCTTTTGTGAAGTTGGTTGGCAAGATGCAATTTCTTCGTTTAATTCAGCTGAAAGTTCATCTAAGTCAGTTTCAGCGAGTAATCTTTGAATTGCTTCAGCACCAGAACCAAATTCAGCACCGGTATGTTTTGAAATGAAGTTCGCACATCCTGTGAAATCAAGAGTTTCAGTATTTTGAGCGATTCTATTAAAGAGTTCTTCCGCTCTTTGGTAGTCTAAAGATTCGTTATCTAAAGTAGATTTAATTTCTTCAAGTACTTGAGGGAAGATTTCTCTTGCTGCTCTTTCATCGAAGACTTTACCTTTCTTTAAGATTTTACTTGTACCTGCATTTAAGCAAATACGAGAAACGAAATAAACTACTTCTTCTAATTGCTTAGGTAGAATATCTAAGATTAAACCCATTCTTGATGGGACGCCTTTGAGGTACCAGATATGGGCACATGGTGAACAAAGTTCAATGTGACCCATTCTTTCTCTACGAACAGCTTTTGTTGTTACTTCAACGCCACACTTTTCGCAGACAACACCTGCAAATCTAATCTTCTTATATTTACCACAATGACATTCATAGTCTTTTGCAGGACCAAAGATTTTTTCACAATATAAACCATCTGGTTCAGGTTTTTGTGAACGGTAGTTGATAGTTTCAGCCTTTGTGACTTCACCTCTTGACCATTCTCTGATCTTATCTGGAGAAGCTAATCCAACTTGGATAGCAGTTAATTTTTTAACATCAAACATTTTCTTTCTCCTCCAATCTAGTCATTTTGTTCATTGAAATCTACTTGGAAATCAGTGAAAGCATTTTTTACTTCCTTTGAAATCTTCTTAGTTTCTTTTTCATTAGATTCCGCTAAAGCTGAAGTGTCAATTTCATTACCTTCTTTATCGAGTAATTTGACATCAATAGCGAGAGCTTGTAATTCCTTAACAAGAACTCTGAATGCTTCTGGCATACCAGCTTGTGGAACATCTCTTCCTTTAATGATTGCTTCATAAGCACTTGCTCTACCAACCATATCATCAGATTTAATTGTAACCATTTCTTGTAAAATGTGAGCAGCACCATAAGCTTCAAGAGCCCAGACTTCCATTTCACCAAGTCTTTGACCACCGTTTTGTGCTTTACCACCTAAAGGTTGTTGTGTGACTAATGAATATGGTCCAGTAGCACGAGCATGTAACTTATCATCAACCATGTGAACAAGTTTAATCATGTACATGACACCGACTGAGATTCTTTCATCAAATCTTTCACCTGTACGTCCATCATATAAGACAGTCTTACCATCATTTGATAAACCAGCTTGTTTCATTAAATCGAAGATTTCTTCGTTTGAAATACCATCAAATACTGGTGTAGCAATCTTTAAGCCTAATTTCTTACATGCCATACCTAAGTGAATTTCAAGGATTTGACCGATGTTCATACGTGAAGGAACACCTAATGGGTTTAACATGATGTCAACTGGTGTACCATCTGGTAAGAATGGCATATCTTCTTCTGGAAGAATTCTTGAGATAACACCTTTGTTACCATGTCTACCTGACATCTTATCACCTTCAGAGATTTTTCTCTTTTGAGCGATATATACTTTGACTACTTCTTCAACACCTGGAGCAAGTTCTGCGCCTTCTTTACGTTTGAAACGTTTGACGTCAATAACAATACCAGCACCACCATGAGGAACTTTTAATGATGTATCTTTACCATCTTTAGTCTTTTCACCAAAGATTGTCATTAATAATTTTTCTTCTGGAGTAGGTTCAGATAATCCTTTTGGAGTAATCTTACCAACTAAGTAGTCATCTTCTTTAACTTCAGCACCTGGAATAATAATACCGTCTTCATCTAAGTTTGCTTTCATTTCTTCAGAAACGTTAGGAATATCACGAGTAATTTCTTCAGGTCCAAGTTTTGTTGTACGTCTTTCTAATTCATATTCTTCAATATGGATAGAAGTATATACATCATCTTTTACAAGTCTTTCTGACATAATGACAGCATCTTCGTAGTTATAACCTTCCCAAGTCATAAATGCGATTGTGACATTTTGTCCTAAAGCTAAATCACCTTGATCCATAGCTGGACCATCAGCGATAACATCACCTTTTTTAACTTTGTCACCAACATGTACAATAGGTGTTTGGTTGATACATGTTCCAGAGTTAGATCTGACGAATTTTTGAAGAGTATATTGTCTTTCATTTCCTTCATCATTCTTAACTACAATGTGACGTGAATCCATAACTGTAACAACACCATCTTCTTGTGCTAAAACTGCTGCACCGGAGTCATGAGCAATATTGTACTCCATGCCAGTTCCTACAAAAGGAGCGTGTGGCTTTAATAATGGAAGTGCTTGACGTTGCATGTTAGATCCCATTAAAGCACGGTGGTTATCATCGTTTTCAAGGAATGGAATACAAGCTGCAGCGACAGATAAAATTTGTTTTGGAGAGACGTCAACGTAATCAATCATTTCCTTAGGAACGATAACGTTTTCGCCGTTATATCTAGCAATAACTTCATCATCAAGGAATTCTCCTCCGATAATTCTGTTTGTTGCTTGAGCGATATATAAGTTCTTTTCACCATCCGCGGATAAGTAATCGGAATCTTCTAATACTTTACAAGTTTTCTTATCGACTCTTCTATATGGAGTTTCAATAAAACCATATTCGTTAATTTTTGCGTAAGTCGCTAAGTTGTTAATTAAACCGATGTTACCACCTTCAGGTGTTTCAATAGGACAGATTCTACCATAGTGAGTAGTGTGAACATCTCTAACTGCCATGTTAGCTCTATCACGAGTTAAACCGCCTGGACCTAAAGCAGAGATTCTTCTCTTATTTGAAAGTTCTGCAAGAGGGTTAACTTGGTCCATAAATTGTGATAATTGTGATGATGCGAAGAATTCTTTAATCGCTGAATTTAATGGACGAGTATTAGTTAATTTTTCAGGAGAAACAGGTCCTTCTGAAGCAAGAGTCATAGACATCTTTTCTTTAACTGTTCTTTCCATACGTGATAAACCAATTCTAAATTGATTTTGAATTAATTCACCAACGCAGCGAATTCTACGGTTGCCTAAGTGGTCGATATCATCAGGATCACCAAATCCATAAATAATATTCATGATGTATGAGAAACATGCAACGATATCACTAGTTGTTACATATGGAACATCGATGTTTAAATCTGTACCAATGATATTTGTAGTTGTTGTTAATGCTTCATCAACATAGACTTTTAACTTGTTAACGACATTGTGATCGTCTAATTTTTCGTTGTATGGTAATTCATATGCATGAGCACCACTTTCGAAGAATTTTTCATTTTGTAATTTTTCGACGATTTCTTTTGTCATTAATGTTCCTTCGTCATAAATGACTTCGCCATCAACTGAAACTAATGGTTCAGCGATAACTCTACCGAGTAAACGATTGTAAATACCTAATTTCTTATTGTATTTAAATCTACCTGCACGGCCAAAGTCATAATGTTTATGATCGAAGAATCTACCTTTTAAGAAAGTAGCAGCACTATCGTTAGGAGCTGGTTCACCTGGTCTTAATTTACTGTAGATTTCAAGTAATGCAGTTGATGCGGAATAATCATAATTTGTTCCAGCATGAGAAGCGAGTTCTTTTTCAATAGAAACTGCAAGTAAGTCATCTTTGTTAACGTGTTCGACATAGTCTGTAGTTGATGAACCGAATAAGCTAACGATTTCATCATATCCATCTGCGCCTAGACCAATACCTAAAGCTCTAAGTAAAATTAAAGCAGACATTTTTCTAGTTCTATCGATTTTAACATTTAAGATTCCTTTTGCGTCTGATTGGAATTGTAACCATGTTCCTCTTGAAGGAATTAAATCAGCGTTATAAGTGAAAGCACCAGTTTTTTCTCTTTCTTTCTTCATGTAAGCGCCTGGAGAACGAACGATTTGAGAAACAATTGCTCTTTCTGCGCCGTTAATGATGAATGTACCAGAGTCAGTCATTAATGGGAATTCACACATATTGACTTCACGTTGGATAATTTCACCAGTTTCTGTAACGTTTAATCTTAATGTAGCTTTTAAGTTAGCCATATATGTTAATCCACGAGTTTTACATTCGTATGGATTATATTTAGGTTCTTCTAAACGTGATGAGATATATTCAAGTGTCATTTTATCATTACGATCTGTAATTGGATAAATATCTTTAAATACTTCATCAATACCGCTATCTAAAAGCCATTTGAAAGAATCAGTTTGAATTTCTACTAAGTTAGGTAAAGGTAATGTACCAGAAATCTTAGAAAAATCGATTCTTCCATTGTGAAGGTACTTATATTCTTTTGCTTGTAAATTTTTGCTCATTGCAAATCTCCCTTCTATAAGTTTTCATTTTGTGATTCATTGTTAATTGCTTGATAAATATAATAGCCCTTATCTCTCTTAAGTAATTGACAATTTCCAAATATGGATGTTACGTATCTTTGAGCCGACTCCGACCCGTGGGACTTTCTCATAACAAAATACAACGAACCATTTAAGTTAAGTAATTGTTTTGCTCCTTCAAACATTGAGTAGATTACTTTTTTCCCTGCCCGAATTGGAGGGTTAATGAAGATGTTATCAAATTTCTCATGAACATTTGCATAAACATCAGATTCTCTAACTTCAAAGTTTGTTAAGCCTAAAGATTGTAGATTTTTCTTCGCGAGCGCACACGCACGCGTATTAATATCTATCAAAATAAAATTTGAGGTAGGGTAGAAATATCCTAAAACGCCCCCAATAGGGCCATAACCACAACCTACATCGAGATTTAAACCTCTAATATCTTGCTTAAGTAAGACTTTGAGAAAAACATATGTTCCTTCGTCTAAATAGTCCTTACAAAAAACACCATTATCGGTCATAAAATTAAAAATTTTGGAGTTAAACTCAAAGGAAATATTCTTAGGATTAGAACTTACATCCGGATTATTTGAGAAATAATGGTCCATTTGATAACCCCCTTAAAATTGATAAAAACCCACCCCTAGAATGAAGGGGTAGGTTAAATTGTAAAGTCAAAAAACTACTTAACTTCGACTTCAGCACCAGCTGCAACAAGAGCTTTCTTGTGTTCTTCAGCTTCGACTGGAGAGATGTGTTCTTTGATTGTTGATGGGCATGCATCAACTAATTTCTTAGCGTCAATTAAGCCTAAACCTGTGATAGCTTGGACAGCTTTAATAACGCCAACTTTTGAAGCGCCGAATGATTTTAAGATTAAGCTAACTTCTGTTGGTCCTTTAGCTGCTTCTTCTTCGACTGGTGCTGCTGCTGCAACTGGAGCTGCTGCTGTTACACCGAATTCTTCTTCGATTGCTTTTACTAAATCATTTAATTCTAAAATTGTCATTTCTTTGACAGAAGCAATGATTTCTTCATTTGTTAATTTTGCCATATTATTTTTCCTCCTAATGGTCTGTTATTGTTTGTCTGCAACAGCCTTAACTGCACATGCAAGATTTCTGACTGGTGCTTGTAATACAGAGAGTAACATTGATAATAAACCTTCTCTGTTTGGAAGTTTTGATAATGCGATAACATCATCCTTTGAAATTACTTTGCCTTCTACGATTGCTGCTTTAATGACTAAATTTTCGTGAGTCTTAGCAAACTTAGCGACGATTTTTGCTGCACTAATGGAATCTTCAGAACTGAATATAGCGTTAGGTCCTTCTAAGTATTGTTTTGCTTCAGAATAGCCTAATGAATCTACAGCTCTATCAACTAATGTATTTTTGTAAACACTCATTTTTGCATTTGATTGTAAAAGTGTTCTCTTTAATTCAGAAATTTCAGAAACCTTTAAGCCACGGTATTCAGCGATAACGATTGATCCAGAATTTTTGATTAAGTTAGATACTTCTTCAACTACTTGCTTCTTTTGTTCTAATACGTTTTGATTCATTTGGTAGCACCTCCTTCTTTTTAAATTTTTGTAAGTATATAGGCATCAATATACAGAGTTTTCCTATTATAATTGAATAGTTACCTCGGCAACCTTATTAAGCCCCTTGGCCGTTGCTGTCTATGGTATATTGGAGCTTCCTAAAAATTAACGGCCATTAAATGTTAATTTAATAGCTGGGCCCATTGTTGTGTGGATAACACAGTTTTTAACATATTGGCCTTTAACAGATGCTGGTTTGACTTTTAAGATTGTATCAATAACAGCATTGATGTTGTCTACGATTGTAGCTGTATCGAATGAAACACGAGCGACTGATAAATGGATGTTACCATCTTTATCAACACGGTATTCAACTTTACCTGCTTTAATTTCTTTAATAGCTTGGCCAATGTTCATTGTAACTGTACCAGTCTTTGGGTTTGGCATTAAACCTTTAGGACCTAAGATACGACCCATTTTACCAAGTTCAGCCATCATATCTGGAGTAGCGACGATGACATCGAAATCGAACCAGTTTTCTTTTTGGATTTTTTCAAGCATATCCTTGTCGCCAACATAGTCAGCGCCTGCTTCTTTAGCTTCATCTTGTTTATGTGTGATAGCTAAAATTTTCTTTGTTTTACCGTTTCCGTGTGGGAGAACGATTGTGCCTCTTAATTGTTGATCAGCATATTTTGGATCAACGTTTAGGCGGAATGAAATGTCAACAGTTGCATCAAATTTAACTGTTGAAGTTTCTTTGACTAATGCACATGCTTCTTCTACTGAATATAATTTTGATGAATCAATTTTTGTAGCAGCAGCAACGTACTTCTTACCTTTCTTCATATTTTTCCTCCTTGTGGTACTAGCGGGTTTACCCTTCCACTAATTAGTCTTTGATTGCAATGCCCATGTTACGAGCTGTACCTGCAACAATCTTTTCTGCTGCTTCGACGTCATAGCAATTTAAATCTGGCATTTTGTATTCAGCAATCTTTGTTAATTGAGCTTTTGTAATTGTTCCGACAATTGTGCTCTTTGAGCTACTTGAGCCTTTTTTAATTCCAGCTTCTTTTAATAATAATTCAGCAACTGGAGTTGTTTTGATGACATAATCAAATGATTTGTCTTCATAAGCTGTAATGATTACTGGGACTGTTTGTCCTTGTCTGTCTGCAGTCTTTGCATTAAAGTCTGTACAGAACTTTGGCATCATAATACCTGCTGATGCAAGTTTTGGTCCAGGTTTAGCTTGTCCACCTGGGATTTCAAGTTTTACAACTTTTGCGATTTTCTTACTCACGCGACATACCTCCTATTTTAGTTTTAGTCCGTGCTGTGGTAAACGGATTTATTACTTAAGTAATAGAGTCCTTCCACTGCGCAATTTCATGGCTCAATTTTCTACTCCCGAAAATAATCCATGCTGTATAATCATACACATATAGTAAAGGAATATCAATAATTTTTTAAAAAAATTTCAAAAAATCCACTTTTAAGTGTGCAAAAGAAAAGACCGCATAAAACGGTCTTTTGGATATTTAGATTTTTTCTACTTCTGCGAACATGACTGTAACCGGAGTCATTCTACCGAAGAAGTTAACCATAACTGTAACTTCTGCATTTTCTTTATTAATAGATTCGATTGGTCCCTCAACACCTTCAAAAGATCCTGAAAGAATTCTAACCATGTTACCAACTTCGTAATCAGTATACATATCTTCATCAACTTCACCAATTCTCTTTAAGACTGGTTCAATTTGTTCTCTTGTAACAGGGAAAGGTTTTGCGTGACCACCACTTGATCCAACGAAGCCTGTAACGCCTGGAGTATTTCTAACGATGAACCATGCATCATCAGTCATAATCATTTCAACGAAGACATAACCTGGATAAAGGTTTTTCATCTTTGTTTTTCCTGTTGGCTTACCTTCTCTCATAACTGGAACTTCGTGTTCTGCAACAACGACTCTGAAGATATAATTTTCTAAGCCTTGAGTTTTAATTCTTGTTTCTAAGTTTTCTTTTACTTTGTTTTCATGTCCTGAATATGTATTAACGACATACCATTGTTTTTCTTCCATAATTACCTAACCCCTTTACTATAATAATGTGATGATGTTTATAAGTGCTTCTACTTCTTCACTTGAAGATGAGCTACTTGGTCTTTGATTTTCAAGCAACTTTAATAAATTACTAATTAATAAATCGCTTAAAGATAAAGCAATCGCCGCGATAATAACAACTGTTAAGACAACACCAACTGCTTTAAAGAGTTCTTTTTTAGTTGGCCATCTAACCATATGTGCTTGTTCTACGACACCTTTGAAGTATCTTTTGATTTTATTCATCGCAAATAATCCTTTCTATTTTGATTCTTTATGTAATGTTTGTTCATTACATTTAGGGCAGAATTTCTTAAGTTCTAATCTTTGAGAAACTGCATCTTTTTTCTTCGTAGTTGTGTAATTTCTTGATAGGCATTTTGAGCATATTAAAATAACTTTTTCTCTCATCTAATTCACCCTCCTATGTTTAAAATTCTAAAACAATTATAAGCAAAGGTAAAAGTAATCGCAATAAAAAGTTTTTATTTTTTATTTTTTATTTTTATTAATTGTTATAGTAAATTCCGGTTAGTTAAATGAATACGAATTAGTTAAAAAAATAAATTCACTTTATTATCACCATTTATCCTTTTCCTTCATATATCTTCTAACTTTTTCTATTCGATTACTCACTTGCTTTTTATTAAGGTTTAATTGATTGCTTATTTCTTCATAAGAATATCCTTTAACTAGCAGAATGATAATATCATATTCAATTTCACCCATGTCTTTAATTTCATCTAAAGTTGAATGTAAATACGTTACTTCTGTTACTGAAGATTCTGTCGGAGAAGAAAAATTTTCTATCTCAGAATCTCCTAATGAACATATTTTTTGATTTTCAAAATCGATATAATTGCTTCTTGCGATACGGGCGATTTCTGATTGAAAAGCAAATACGCAGAATTGGAAAAACTTACCTTTAGAAACGCAATATGAATCAATTGAATTCATAATGGTATTCCTTAAGAGTTGTCTAACATCATCTCGATCATAATTATAAGTCTTAAAAAAATATTCATATTTATTTAAGATTTTTGTCATTCTTTTCTCAACACTAAAAAAGAGAAGCTCTAACGCTTCTCTTTCGCCTAATTTAATATTATAGATTATTTCTTCATCTTTAATCATTTTATAGGATTCCTCCAATTATAAATTTGGGATAAAAATAATGCACATGCAACTGATGCATTTAAGGAATTAACATGTCCAACCATAGGGATTTTAACGACAAAATCGCTATTCTTGAGGAGTAATTTGCTAACGCCGAAACCTTCTGAACCAATAATTAAACAAGTCTTCATATTGTAGTCTACTTCTCGATAGTCAAGACGAGCTTCGCCATCAGAACAAACAATCCAGTATCCTGCATCTTTAAGTTTTTGTACAGCTTGATTTAAATTAGTAACCATCGCGCAAGGGACGTATTCAATCGCACCGGTAGAAACCTTCGCGACGGTAGAATTAAGTCTTACTTGGCGATTTGCCCCAATAACAACTCCATCACCACCAAGCGCGTCAACGCTTCTTAAAATCGCTCCTAGATTATGAGGATCTTCTAGTCCATCGAGCATAACAAGTAATGGATTTTCTTTATTTTTTAAGTTATTAATCATTTCTTCTAAAGTTAAGTAATGATATTCTTCTACTTCTGCGACTATGCCTTGATGATTTTTATCTTTACCAACTAAGGAAGACAATGCATTATTTTGTCTAATTTCATAAGGGATATTCTTTTCTTTTAATAATTTAGTTACTCTATCATCTTGAAAAGAAGGACTCATATAAACAATTTTAATTGATTGATTATTTTTTAAAGCATTCGCAAGAGTGTTTTTACCAAAAATATATTCTTTCATATTATAAAATCTTTCTTTCCATTAATTCTTTACGATAAATATCCGCATGTTCAAAGTCTTTTTCACTTCTTGCTAAGTTATATTTATTGTATAATTCTACATCATCACTAGTTAAGATGTGAGTATCAAATACTAAGCCTAAGATTTCTAATTCTTTCTTTAAAGTGAAGAATTTAGTTTCTAATTCATCGACAGTTACTGAAGGATTTCTTAAAGCGATATTTGCTTCTTTTACAAGTGCATATAATTCCGTTAAAGCATTAGGTGTATTTAAATCATCACATAATGCATCTAAGAATTTGTCATATGTTAAATCACCGTTAAATGAATTAATATCTCCACCTTTAACTTGAATTTGAATCGCAAGTTTTTGATAAGTTTGTTCAATCTTATCTAGTTCTTTTTTAGCCGCGATAGCTAAATCATCACTAAAATTAACAGGTGTTCTATAATAAGAATTAACTAAGATATATCGAACAACATTTCCCCCGTAATGATTGATCATTTCTTTTGCTTGTTTAACATTGCCTAAAGATTTAGACATCTTAACATTATCAATATTGATAAAGCCATTATGCATCCAATAAGTCGCGATTTTATGACCTTTTAATGCTTGCTCTTGAGCGATTTCATTTTCATGATGTGGAAATTTTAAATCAAATCCTCCCCCGTGAATATCAATTCTTCCACCTGGAATAATTGAGTTAATCATAACAACACATTCTGAATGCCAACCAGGGCGACCTTCTGACCAAGGGGAAGAAAATTTAATTCCTGTATCAGTCTTTTTCCACAAAGCAAAATCTAAAGGTGATTCTTTCTTTGAATTTTCATCAATTCTCGCACCAACTAAGAGGTCATCTTTCTTCATTTTTGATAAGCAACCGTAGTCATCAATCTTAGAAACTCTAAAATAGACATCTCCATCAGTTTCATAAGCGTATCCTTTTTCAATTAAATCACTAACGAATTTAATAATTAAATCCATTGTTTCAGTAACTTTTGGTTGATAATCAGGTTTTAAAGCATGAACATTTTCACGATCTTCTTCAAAAGCTGCAATATATTTTTCCGCGACTTCTTTTTCAGAAATCCCTTCTAAAATGGCTTGTTTAATAATCTTATCATCAATATCAGTAAAGTTAGAGATAAATGTTACTTTATAACCTAATTCAATAAATAATCTTCTTAATACATCAAAGACAACAACTGGTCGCATATTTCCAAAGTGAACATAGTTATAAACTGTAGGTCCACATACATAACAAGTTACTTCACCTTCTTTTAAAGGTTTAAATACTTCAATTTTATTTGATAAAGAGTTATATAATTTTACTTCTTTCATATGTATAAGTCTCCTCTTGCTTAATCATTATAAAACAAATTGTTTTATTTTACGAATAAATTATCTTACTTAACGATATTATAAATTTCTAAAGGATCAGAAATAATATAGTTAGGATTATATTTTTTAAGTAATTCAATATCTCGATAACCATAGGTAACCGCGGCAACGTTAACTTCGGCGTTATGAGAAACAATCATATCAACATCAGAATCACCAACATAAAGAACTTCTTCTTTTGATGCACCTAAATCGGAAATTAAATTATTGAGTGAACTAGGATTAGGTTTTAAAGGAATATCTTTTCTTTGCCCTCTTATTATTTCAAAATAAGAATCAAGTTTTAAATGGCTTAAGATATCAATGACATTTTGTTCAACTTTATTTGATAAAACTGCCGCCTTAATATTATTTTCTTTGAGCAATTTTAATAATTCTTCTACATGAACAAATGGACGCGTATCATCTAATTGATGAAGTTTATATAGACGCGAAAATTCTTTAAATAATATTTCTTCATCTTCTTCTGTATGAGGAATATTTTTTATAGCCCTCGCACATAAATTTCTTGTTCCTTCACCGATAAGATATTTAGTTTCTTCTTTAGTATAAGAAATATTATAACCAAGTTCTTTTAAAGCGAAATTAATCCCTTTCTTTAAATCATCTAGGGTATCAATTAATGTTCCATCTAAATCAAATATTACGTATTTATACATATTATTTCTCCTTATTTCTCCATTTCTTTTTTAAAGCTAATTGGTAGTTCACATTCTATATAAATCTCTTTATTAGTTAAAGGATGTTTTAAAATAAGTTCAGAAGAATGTAAATAAAAATTATCATTCTTCGCATGTGGATTATACAGTTTATCATCAATTAAAGGATGATTAATACTTGCCATATGAACTCTAATTTGATGAGTTCTTCCAGTGAATAATTTTAATTTAACCAAGGTTTTATTTTTTAATATCTTTTCTACTTTATAAGTTGTTTTAGCTTCTTTTGCTTTAGGTGAATAACTAACACGATATTTTTTCGCGTTATGGCGGTCTTTACCAATAGGAAGATCAATTATACCTTCTTTTTTAGTTAATTTACCTTCAACTAAAGCTAAATATAATCTCGTAATTTCATGAGTATCTAACTCATGATTAAGTAAACTTTGGCTCAAAAAATCTTTCGCGAAAATAATTATTCCAGTCGTCAAATAATCTAAACGATGAACGATATAAACTTCATGATTAATATTATTAGATAAAAAATAATATTGAATACGTGAACAAAGATTATCGGAGTTAGTTCCATCATCATGAACTAATAATCCTTTAGGTTTATTAATAATTAATAACGAATCATCTTCATAAAGAATATCTATGTCATTACAAATTGGTACATATTCATTTCTATTTAAAGAATAAAATTCTAAGTTATCACCTTGATGAACAATCGTTTCAATACTTACTTCTTTATTATTTAAATAAGCTAAATGATTAACTCTAATTTCTTCAATCTTACCTTTACCAACATAAAAAGATTTTAAGACTTCTTTAATCGTTAATCCATTATGATCTTTTCTAACTATATAACTAACATCTTTAAACATAATTAACTCCAATCAATAGTTTCTAGATTATTCTTTTCTAAAAAAGCATTAATCTTCGAAAATACCTTACTACCAAAAAAACCTCTTCGCGCGGATAAAGGCGAAGGATGAGCAGAAGTTAATACTTCGTGAGTTGAGTTAGTAATATATTCTTTAAATTTAAACGCGTCATTCCCCCATAAAACAAAGACTTTTGGTGAAGAATCTTCATTTAAAGTTTTAATGACTTCTAAAGTAAATTTTTCCCATCCCTTGTTCTTATGTGAATTAGCTTCTCCTTCACGAACAGTTAAACAAGTATTTAATAAGAAGACTCCTTGTTCTGCCCAAGAAGTTAAATCACCATCTAAACGAGTAACACCTAAATCATCATATAATTCTTTATAAATATTTATTAAACTACGAGGTAATTTCTTATCAAGCGTTGAAAAAGCAAGTCCATGAGCTTGATTAACTTCGTGGTAAGGATCTTGACCAACAATGACAACTTTAATTTCATGAATATCTTTAAAATTAAACGCATTAAAAATGAGATCATAAGGAGGATAACAATTTCTTAAACGATATTCTTCCTTAACAAACTCCATTAATTTTATAAAATATTCTTTTTCACTTTCTTGTTTAATTAATTCTTTAAATGTCATATTCATTTTAATGTTACTTTTGCGATGAAGAATACTTTTTCTTCATCTCTTCCTATAATATCAATTTCTTTTCCTTCTATTTTGTAAAATAAATTAAATTCTTCATCTTTACGTATTTCATGAACGTAATCAATTTGAAATTCATCAATAATCTTATTATGTAATTCAAGAATATAATTCAAAATAAAATCACCATATTTAATATTATTGACATGTTCATTATGATCTAAATCTAAATAATGTGTCGTACACGTTACTTTCTTAGCCTCATCTAAAGAGAAATCATCTAATTTAGTTAATCGACCATTAAAAGCCATATCACTTAATACATCATCTTTATTGTTAATAACATCATTAATCTTAATTAATCTTCTTGAAGAAATATCAACTACCACCCATTGAGAAGAACCAATTACTAATAAATTATCATCTTTATCATATATTTCATAATGACGATAAACATCAATTTTACTAGGTTCATTAGTCCAAGTAGATACTTTAATTTCTTCATATTCAGGGATATCTTTAAGCACTTTATATTTAGTTCTTAACACAACCCAAAACTTATTCTTTTTCACTAAATCTTCATATCCGTAGCCATTGTTTAATGCGTGCTCTCCCGCAATATCTTGAAATAAATCTAAGATAGAAGATATTAAAATATGATCAGAACTATCAAAACAACCAACAGTTAATCGATAAGTAGAAAAATATTTTCCCATCACTAAATCTCCATGCATGTATCATCATTTTTAATATCAAATGATTCAACCATCACTAATCCATAACTAATTAAATTAGTAAAAACATTAACTATATAAGAAATGATGATAATTGAAGCCATAACTGCATATGTATGGATAGAAGAAAAATCTTCTGCGAGAGGCCCTACTCCATTATAAGAAGAAATTTGTTCAGCCAGATTAATAACACCTTTTAAATGACCAAGAGAGAACGTATTCATCGTCGCATATTTTAATTCAAAAGGAGTTCTTAATGCTTTATTAGGTTCCATCATTTTAGTTAAGATATCATATAATTTAAAAGAATAAGCAGTTACTAAACTAAAAGTTAAAACTAAGAAAATAAATGCATTGGTACATAAACTTACTAAAGAAGAATATTTAGTTAATGTTCCATGTCTATTTTCTTTATACATTCCTAAGTTAACTAAGAAAAGCGCGAATGAGCTTAAAAGAATACAAATAAAATAAATATTACTAAATGCATTCATCGAGTTAATATGTTCATTACTATATAAGCTAGTTCTATTAACATTACCAAAGCATAAAAATGCAATAATATTAGAAATATTTACTGCTTTTGAAATAGAAAGTAATATCCCTCCTGTGCGAGAAATAAAATTCTTCTTTGAACATATAATAACTCCAAATCCAAAAGCTAGTAAAAAGAAAGCGCCGATCATATAAACATAACTAGATGCGCAGAAAGAAGTAAAATTATCCGCGCCTGAAGAAGTAGTTAAGGAAGAATTTTTTAAATCAGTTCTAGTAAAAGAAAAGAAGCTTGCGATTTCAAGAATAAATCCTATTAACCCA
Organism: Acutalibacteraceae bacterium; assembly: GCA_963610315.1. GTDB lineage: Bacteria > Bacillota_I > Bacilli_A > RFN20 > CAG-449 > UBA3210. The sequence goes on along the minus strand of CAVDMV010000014.1, from coordinate 2,662 downwards.
GCGATAAGAAAATATGAAAATCTCATTTTAAATTTTTTCATAAAAAATCTCCTCATAATTTATATAAATTATACAAGTTTTAAATATTCACTTCAATAAGATTAAAATCAGTGTAAATTTTCTGAAATATTGTTTCTTATTATCATTAAATTCCGTACTTGATTTTTCCTAGATTTGTCCTTATAATGACCCTATTCAAAACGACAAATAAACAAGTTTTCTTGACTTATTTTCTTTCGCGCTTTTAGGAGGATTTATGGACAAATATATTATGTGTATCGATTTTAAATCTTTCTATGCATCAGTTGAATGTGTCGATCGTGGATTAGATCCTTTCGCGACTAAATTAGTAGTCGCCGATAAAGAAAGAGGTGGAGGATCAATTATTCTAGCCGTATCTCCTTATTTAAAAACTTTTGGCGTTCCTTCACGCTTAAGAATTTATGAATTGCCTAAAATGGATGATATAATTTTCGCGAAACCTCGTATGTCGCGCTATATAGAAGTATCTACTCAAGCGATTAAAATCTTTTTAAGACACGTTTGTTACGATGATATTCATGTTTATTCAATTGATGAATCTTTTATTGATATCACACATTATCTTCTCGCGAGTAAAAAAACTCCCATTGAGTTTGTTAAGATGATTAAGGATGAGATCTTTGAAGAGTTAGGTTTAGTAACTACTGTCGGTCTTGCACCTAATATGTTTTTAGCGAAAGTCGCTTTAGATGTTGAATCTAAGCATTGTAAAGATGGTATCGCTGTTTGGACTTATGAAGACGTAAAGAACAAGTTACAAAAAATTACTCCTTTACATAAGATTTTTTCTATTGGTCCATCAACTGAAGCTAAGTTAAATAAACTTGGCATCTACACCTTAAAAGATGTTGCAGAATTACCAAAAGAATATTTCATCTCTAAATTTGGAGTAAAAGGAGGAGAATTATTTGATCACGCGAATGGAATTGATACAACAGACATTAGAGAAAAATATGTCCCAGTCAATCATTCTATTACCAACGGACAAGTCTTAATGAGAGATTATTCTTATAAAGAAATGCCTTTATTAATTCGTGAAATGAGTGATGATCTTCTCTTTCGCTTAAGAAAAGAAGGTAAACTAGCCAGAAAAGTAGGTATTTACATCGGTTATTCAAAAGAAATCCAAGGTGGGTTTTCAACTAAAAAGCAATTGATTAATTATACAGATGATAACGATGATATCTACAATGCATTAATTGTCTTATTTAATGAAAACATTAAAGATTATCCAATAAGAAGAATATCTTTATCGCTTGATGATTTAATTACATCTTCTTATTATCAACCAAATATCTTTAGTGATATTGAAGAACAAGAAAAGAAAAGAACATTAAATAATACTCTTGATGCGATTAAAGAAAAATACGGAATGAACGCAGTTTTAAGAGGAAATGGACTATTAGAGAATTCAACTATCATTGATCGTCACAACAAAATTGGAGGACACGCAAAATGAGAAAGAAATTAGTTAAAGAAGAACAATCCTCACAAAGAGGAATGAAAAAGTATGAGCCTTTTGATGCTTTAGAAGGTTTTAATGACATGGTTTTAGAAGCAATGAAAGAATCTACTTATGTTGAAAAGCCTCTTCTCAGTGAAGAACAAATTGAAGAGATTAATTGTAAGCTTACTTCTTATAACCGCGACAACGTAAAAGTAAAATATTATTCACTAGGAGAAATTAAAGAAGTTGAAGGAATTATTAATAGCATCGATTATTTAAATAAAAAACTAAAGATTAAAAATACAACGATTTTCCTAACAAATTTACTTGATATTCAATTTATTAATTAAAAATTTAAATAATTAATGTATAATGATTTAGGTGATTAAAATGGAAGTAAAATCTTATAAAAAAGATGCGTTTTATTCTTACGCATTAGGAGCTTTTCCAACTATTGAATTATTAAAAAATAGACCAAATGATGTTTTAAAAATCGTTGTTCATACTTCATTTACTAATTTAGAAGTATTAAATTTAATTAATTCTTTAAGAGGAAGAACTGAAATAGAATACAATGATAAATTAATTAACAAATTATCTCCAAAAGGTAATTGTTACGTCATTGGTATCTTTAAAAAATATTACACAAAATTAGAAAATAAAGATCATATCGTCTTAGTTAATCCTTCTGATATGGGAAATCTTGGTACTATTATTAGATCTAGTTTAGGATTTGGTATTACTAATATCGCGATTATTAAACCAGGGGTTGATATCTTTGATCCAAAGGTAATACGTGCATCAATGGGCGCGATTTTCTCAATAAATATCAGTTATTTTCCAACTTATGAAGATTATCGTTCTTCTTTTAAAGATCATGAAAAAAGAACATTTATGTTGCAAGCGAAGAGGACTTTACAAGAAACAACTTTCTCGAAAGATAAATTAACTTCTCTTGTATTCGGTAATGAAGCGACTGGGTTAGATCATTCTTTACTCGATGAAAATAGTATTATTATCTCTCATAGTGATAAAATCGATTCATTAAATTTACCTTCTTCTCTTGCGATTGCTCTATATGAATTCAATAAGCAAAAAAGTAAATAATAAGTAAATATAGCCCTTTTTAAGCGTTTATATCTTTGATATAAATGCTTTTTTCTTGAAAAAGAA